>JAGHAQ010000031.1 GCA_021161425.1 Candidatus Tharpella sp.
AATTTCATATAGTTACGCTAACTTTAAGGCTATAGAGGCACGCTACAAATGTTGAAAAGTCTACGAGAAGCGTATCTTAAATATACTGTAAAATTAGACACTTAAGAATATGTCGGGAATTGCTGGATTGCAGGGCTTTTTAAATTAAAAAAAACTTTTTTTCTCCTTGACAAAGGTGGCGGGGGGAAGTAACAAGGTGGGAGAAAGTGGTGAATTGTGGGTTAAATTGTCCTCCTTTGTAGGGGGTGGTGGTTGAGATGTCTTTTCGCGGTCGTTACGAATATTCCCTTGATACCAAAGGGCGGCTAAATATTCCAGCAAAATTTCGGGAGATCCTGGTTCATGAGTACAACTCTGAGTTGGTGGTCACGACCGCCCTGGAGGGCTGTCTCGATTGTTTCCCGCTTGCTGTATGGACTGAAGTTGAAGAGAAACTTAAGGCCCTGCCCTCGAGTCGTATTGAGGTCAAGCGTTTTAAGCGTTTCTATATTTCCGGTGCGGTTGAATGTTCTCTCGATAAACAGGGTCGTGTGTTATTGCCGCCGACTTTGCGTAGTTGGGCCGGACTTGACCAGAAAGATAACAATGTTGTCATTGCCGGCCAGATAAATAAACTGGAATTATGGAGCCATGAGCGTTGGAATGTTGAGCAGGAGGACACTACAGGGTCATCAGAAGCCATTAAAGGAATTATCGGGGTTTTGGAAGAGCTAGGTGTGTCAATCTAGGCTAGCCGGTAATAAAGCTGGGGTCGGAGTTGCTGATGGAACATATCCCGGTTCTTTTAAAAGAGAGTATCGATATTCTCCTGGCCGGTAAAGGGGTTGTCGGTGGCGAAGGAGTGGTTGTTGATGCAACCTTTGGCGGCGGTGGCCACAGTCGAAGTTTGCTGGAAAACAGCGCTTCCGGGGTTTCGGTGGTGGCTATTGATCGTGATCCTGAAGCCGTATTAAGAGGTCAGGCCCTGATTTCGGAGTTTACCTCTCGTTTCAGGTTGTTGGCGGGGAATTATGCTGATTTGTCTCGGTTGCTTGATAATGCCGGGATCGGCAAGATAGATGGCTTGCTGCTTGATATCGGCCTCTCAAGCTATCAGCTTGAAGAGGGCGGTCGAGGGTTCAGTTTTCAATCTGAGGGACCGCTGGATATGCGCATGGATCCGACAACGGGAGAGCCGGCGGCTATGATTGTTAACCGGGCCGATTGTAAAACCCTGACCAAAATCTTTCGTGATTTTGGGGAGGAACCCTATGCTGCGGCTATCGCTCGTAAAATTGTTGAAAGTCGTTCTCAAAAACCGCTTTTGACGACCCGGTCTCTGGCGGCCCTGATTGAAGAGATGGTGCCGGTCTACAAACATTCCCGTCGCCATCCCGCTACCCGAGTTTTTCAAGCTCTCCGTATTTCCGTTAATGATGAGCTTGGAGCCCTTGGGCGGGTTCTTGAAGCCGGTCTTGAGCGTCTTGAGTGCGGTGCCCGCATGGTGGTCATCTCTTATCACTCTCTCGAAGATCGCCTGGTTAAACGGATTTTTCGGCAGGCCTCAAAAGGTTGTATCTGTCCGCCCCGGGTTCCGGTTTGCGGTTGCGGGCAACAGCAAAGGGTTAAAATTCTGACCGGTCGGGGAGTCCGGCCCCAAGATTCGGAAATAGCTCTCAACCCTCGTAGTCGTAGTGCATGTCTGCGGGCAATTGAATCTCTGTAGGAGGCTGTCTGAGAATGCACTTCCCCCCCCAACTCTTCGTTATGCGAAAAAAATTATCCTCGGAATATTATACATATGCCGGCGGTAATTTTTTGCATGCCTCGATTTGAGAAAAAAGTTCTATCCTCGGACAGCCTCCTAATGGTGTTTTGTGGCTGCGAAAAAAGGTCATCAATCTCAGTGGGGTTGGCTCAACAGTTGTCTGCTGTTGGTTATGGTGGGGATGATTTTTTATTGCTCCTGGATCAACAACAAGATTGTGGCCCGGGGTTATCAACTGAATGATTTGCGGGAAGAGGAAAAACATCTCATTGAGGAGCAAGACAAGCTGCAGGCCGAACTAGCGACCTTAAAAAGACCACAGAATCTGGCTCGTCTAGCCCGTTTACTAGGGCTCAAAGAGCCACGTCCCGGGCACAAGATGGTTTTACCATGAAGCGTACAAGACGCGAATCCAAAAATGAACGACGTCGTTTGCGGCTACGAATAGGATTGGTAGCCGGCGTCGTCGTTTTTAGTTTGGTCGCGGTTGTCGCTCGTGCCTATTTTCTGCAAATCGTAAAACACGAATACTATCTGGCCCGGCAGCAACGACAGCGCAGTTCAAGTTTGCTGATTAATTGCGAAAGAGGGCAGATTTTGGCGGCTGACGGCGGAGCACTGGCGGTCAGTATCAAGGGGAACTCTCTTTATGCCGAGCCCCGGCGGATTGAGGATGAGAAGCGTATTGCCAAGGGGTTGGCGCCAATTTTAAAGGTCAAAGCCTCAACTCTGGAGAGACGTCTTAGTGGCGAGCGGGGATTTGTCTGGCTTAAGCGTTCCTTGACTCCAGCTCAGGTTGAGATTTTGAAGCCTTGGTGTAAGCGAGAACAAGGCTTGGCTTTTTTAAAAGAGGACCGGCGGGTTTACCCTAATCGAGAACTTGCCGGTCAGGTTTTGGGTTTTACCAATATCGATTGCCAGGGGCAGGAGGGGCTTGAACGTCATTATGAAAAGTACCTTCAGGGACGTCAGTTTTATCTTGAGTTGGAGCATGATGCCCGGCGTCAGGTGGTTGAGAGTTCTCAGTACCCGGAGATTGATTATTATAAAGGCAAAACCGTCTATTCGACCATCGATCGACATCTGCAGGCTTTGACCGAGCAGGAGCTTGAGGCGGCGGTCACTGAAAATCGGGGCAAAGGCGGCATCGCCTTGGTTATGAACTCAGATGATGGTGCTATCCTGGCGATGGCCCAATATCCGCGTTTTAATCCCAACAGCAAACGAAAAAATAATCCGGCTATGTGGCGTAACCGGGCGGTTGCTGATCTCCTGGAGCCGGGTTCCACCTTCAAGGTTTTCACCCTGATAGCAGCCCTGGAATCGGGCCTTTTCAAAATCGACGATTTCGTTGACTGTGAAGAGGGAAGCTATAAAGTCGGTCGCCGCACGATTCACGATACCCACGAACATAGTCTTTTACGTCTCGACGAAGTGCTGAAATATTCCAGCAATATTGGTTGTTCCAAGATTGTTGAGCGAGTCGGAGCTGAGCGTTTTGATGCGGTTTTGAAAAATTTCGGGTTCGGCTCTCGTAGCGGTATAGATTTCCCTCATGAGCCTTCCAGTCGTTTACGCCCATGGCGCGAGTGGCGCCCGATTGATCTTAGTAATCTTGCTTTTGGTCAGGGGATCGCTTTGACCTCGGTTCAACTTGTGGCCGCGTATGCGGCTCTGGCCAATGGTGGTTATCGGGTGACGCCGCACCTGGTCTCTAAGGTTGTCAGCGGGGCTGGTTGGACGGTCTATGAACATCCGGCCAAAAAATCAGCACAGCGGGCATGTAGTGCCGTGGTGGCGCAACAGATCGATCAGGCTTTAGCCTTGGTGGTAGAGGATGACGGCACCGCACCTCAGGCCCGTATTCCCGGATTTCGGGTAGCTGGAAAAACTGGAACCGCGCAAAAATTTGATTCTACCAAGAAGAGTTATTCTCATAGTGATTACTGGTCGTCATTTATCGGATATATTGACCCGCCGGCTGGCCAGTCACGTAAGGTTGTTTACGTGATGGTCGATGAGCCTCGTAGCTCAATCTATGGTGGCGTGGTTGCGGCCCCGGCTTTTCAGCGGATCAACCGTCGTCTGGCTGGTTATCTCAATTATACTTCCGAGGCCGAGTTTGCCAACCTGGAAATGCCGCTAGGAGAGGAAAATACCGATCATATGATGGCAGAGCATGGTGGTGAAATAGTTGAAAATTTGACGCAAACCGCAAGGGTGATGCCAGATTTTAGAGGCCAGACGATTCGGGAGGCGTTGGCTCTCGTTGGCGGTTACCGCAGGAGTGTCAAAATTTCGGGTCAGGGTCGGATCATCTCCCAAAAGCCTCTACCGGGAACCATGCTGGAGCCCGGGCTTGATTTTGTTTTTCGTCTGAGTAGTGAGATCTGAAATGAATGAGAATGAAGTTCATTACTGGAAACTCAGGCAACTGGCCGAGCTGCTTCAGGTAAAGGCTCTGCCGACCTGTCGAGAGCTTGATCTTGATTTTGATCTGACCGGGATCACTATTGATAGTCGTAAACTTTGCCCTGGTGAACTTTTTATCGCGCTGCGGGGTGAGCGTTTTGATGGTCATGATTTTATCGATCAGGTGATCGCCAAAGGCGCCGCAGCGGTGGTGGTTGAAGAGGGTGCCGCAGGGTTTTTGAACCTGGTTCAGTGCTATCCGCAGACTCTTTTTCTGCCGGTAAAACAAAGCCTTGTCGCCTTGGCGAGACTGGCCCAGGCACATCTCGAGAAAGTGGCTCCAATTGTCATTGCGGTGACTGGTTCCAACGGTAAAACAACAACCAAGGAGATGCTGGCTCATCTTTTAGCTCCCCATTTTCGGGTCCATAAAACCGCAGGAAACTTCAATAACCGGATCGGCCTGCCTTTGACCGTCTTGGCAATGCCTGACGATTGTCAGGTGGTAGTGCTTGAAATGGGTATTAATGAACCTGGTGAAATTACCTCTTTGGCAGCCATGGTGCGGCCCGATTATGCCGTTTTGACCAATGTTGCCGCAGCCCATCTTCAGGGTTTGGGTTCTTTAGATGCAGTGGCCCGGGCCAAGTGTGAGGTGATCAGGGAGATTAAACCGGGCGGCTCTGTGATCTATAATGCTGATGACCCCTATCTTGTGCAAATGGTTCCGGCTGTTGTCAGTGGGCGTTTGCCGGATAAGATCGGTCTTCTGCCGGTTTCATTGCACGGGGCACATGTGGTGGCGCGGAATTTAGTGAAAGCTTCGGAGATCTGGTTGATTCCGGAGGGATTAAGCTTTGTCTTTGAAAAGGGTGGCGAAAAAGCGACCGTAAAACTGCCCTGCTGGGTCCGTCATAATGTTATGAATGCGGCTTTGGCCGCCGCCGCTGGTACTTGTTTGCCGGGGGTGACACCTGTTTCTGTCGCCAAAGCATTGCATAATTTTCAAAACCTGTCCGGTCGACTCGAAAAACATGATCTCGGAAAAGGGACAGGGGTTTTGGTTCATGATGCTTACAATGCCAACCCCGATTCGATGGAAGCGGCCTTGACCGCTGTGGCCGAACGCCGGGGAAAGCGCTTCCTGGCGCTGATTTTAGGCGATATGAATGAGCTGGGCCAAGAGAGTGTATCTTTGCATCAACGTATCGGGCGGCGGGTAGCTGAATTGCGACCCGATCTTCTGGTCTTATTGGGCCGCGCCGTAGAAGATCTGGCGATTGCCGCCAAGGCTGCCGGTTTGCCGGCCGGGCGAATATTTATTTTTCCGGCCGGAGCGCAAGCTGAGGCCGTTAACTACTGCAACAGCGTTTGCCGACTGAACCGTTGGTACTGGTTAAGGGTTCACGGGCCCTGGCTTTGGAAAAGATTATTGACCCTCTACTGGACTATTTTGAGGCTGCTTGATGCTCTATCATATTCTTTATCCCCTGCATAATTTCTGGTCCGGTTTTAATGTCTTTCGTTATATCACCTTCCGAGCCATCTATGCCGCTCTGACCGCACTATTTATAGCTTTTTATCTGGGACCCAAGGTTATCGCCTGGCTTAATGATTTGCAGATCGGACAGGTAGTGCGTGAGGATGGTCCGCAAAGCCACCAGGTTAAGTCGGGAACCCCGACTATGGGCGGTGTTCTGATAATTTTTTCGGTTGCGGTTGCCACCCTGCTCTGGGCTGATTTGACGGAAATTTATGTCTGGTTGGTTTTGGCCGTGGTCTTAAGTTTTGGCGCAATTGGTTTTGTTGATGATTATCGGAAACTGGTCAAAGCCAATTCGATCGGCCTCTCAGCTCGCCAGAAACTGGCGGCCCAATTTATTGTGGCTTCGATTTTTGCGATTATAGTCTATCTCCTGCCGGGCTACTCAACGACCCTGACGGTGCCTTTTTTAAAGCGTCTTTTGCCCGATTTCGGGATTTTCTATATTCCATTCATAGCGATAGTAGTGGTTGGAACCTCAAATGCGGTTAATCTGACTGACGGCCTTGATGGTCTCGCCACGGGGCCTTCCCTGGTCGCCTTTGTCGTCTATATGATCTTCAGTTATGTTGCCGGGCATCGTTTGCTGGCCGAATACCTACAGATTCAATATGTCGTCGGGGTTGGTGAGACGGCGGTTTTCTGTGGCGCGATGATCGGCGCAGCCTTAGGTTTTCTCTGGTTCAACACCTATCCGGCGGCGATTTTTATGGGCGATGTTGGTTCCCTGGCTCTGGGCGCCGGCCTTGGAGCGGTGGCTGCGGTCACCAAACAGGAGATCTTGCTCTTTCTGGTTGGCGGCATTTTTGTTTTAGAGACTTTGTCGGTGATTATCCAGGTGGCCTCTTTTAAGTTGACCGGTAAACGGGTCTTCCGTATGGCCCCTCTGCATCATCATTTTGAACTGAAAGGTTGGGCCGAGCCCAAGGTTATTGTCAGGTTCTGGATTATCGCCCTGATTCTGGCTCTTTTTGCCTTAAGTACATTGAAGTTAAGATGACACAGACGCGGATCGATAGCCAAAAGAAAAAGGTTCTGGTCGTCGGACTTGGGGTCAGCGGAATTGCCGCCGTCAGGTTTTTGCATCTACGGGGCTGGGCGGTGGCGGTTAGTGATCAGCGTTCTGCGACTGAATTGGAAGAGGTTTTGCAAACTCTGGCCAAAATCGGGATTACCGATTTTGAGACCGGGGGACATAGTGAAAAGTTTTTTCTCAATCGGGATTTGATTGTCGTTAGCCCCGGGGTGCCCTTGGCTTTACCGATTTTTAAGGTGGTGCGACAGAGTGGTTGCGAGGTTATCGGCGAAGTCGAGCTCGCTGCCCGCCATAGCACCTCCCCACTGGTGGCATTGACCGGTACTAACGGAAAAACTACAACCGTGACCTTGCTGGGAGAGATCTTTGCTGCGGCCGGGATTAAGACCTTTATCGGCGGTAATCTCGGGCGCCCGGCGGTTGAAATGACCGAAGAGCAGTTTGCGTCCGCTATTCTGGAACTCAGCAGTTTTCAACTCGAAGGCATCGATAGCTTTCATCCTAGGATCGCAATTGTTTTAAACCTGACTCCCGACCATCAGGATCGCTATCCGGATACTCAAGCCTATCTTAAGGCTAAAACCGCGATTTGTCGAAATCAGGAGAGAGCGGATTTTTTACTGCTTAACCGTGATGACCCGGAACTGACAGCTTTTGCTTCCCTCATTAAAGCTCGTCGACAGGCCGGAGAAAATGTACCGGAACTTCTTTTTTTCAGTGTTGAGCAAGAAGTCGAGTCAGGGGCGAGCTGGTTGGAAGATAAAATAACCATCAAGGCTCGATCCCTTGATGGCAGTTACCTTGTCAGAGAGCTTAAGGCTCCGCTGCCGAAACTGCCGGGTGCCCATAATCGTTCCAACTATCTGGCGGCTTTGTTGGTAGCTCTGGTTTGGGGGATTAAAGAGGAGATAATTGTTTCAACTCTTAACGCTTTTACCGGCATTGCCCATCGTCTGGAGTATGTCGGGAGTCGGGCCGGGGTCGATTTTTACAACGATTCCAAAGCTACTAATATTGATGCAGTGATCAAGGCGGTAAGCAGTTTTGAGAGGCCTTTGGTTCTTTTGTTGGGAGGTTACGATAAAGGGGCTGATTTTACGGTGCTAGAAGGTCTCCTTAAAAAAGGTTTGCGTGAGTTGATTCCCTTTGGTCGAGCTGCGGTCGAAGTTGTTCAGCAATTGCCGGATTACGACAAGGGTTTTAAGGCTTCAGGTCTACAAAGTGCTGTCGATCGGGCCGTGAGCGTGGCCCAACCCGGTGATGTTGTTCTCCTGGCCCCCGGTTGTGCCAGTTTTGATGAATTTAAGAATTATCAGGAACGTGGTGACACCTTTCGCGCTCTGGTACGGGACGCGGGTGCCACCGTAGATGATGGTCAGCTATGAAACGCGATGAGATTATTCTGTTGACGGTGGTTGGTACACTGCTCTGTCTGGGCTTACTGATGGTTTTTAACGCCAGCAGTATCAAAGCCTTGCACATCAACGGACAAAGTAGTTTCTATCTCGGTCGGCAGATGATCTTCGCAATCTTCGGGGCGGTTGCGCTCTTTCTTTGTGCCTGGTTCGATTATCATTGGTGGAGTAAGTTGACACTGCCTCTGGTTCTGCTCAGCATAATCCTGTTGGGATTGGTTCTCGTGCCGGGAATCGGTCACCA
The DNA here is from genome assembly GCA_021161425.1 of Candidatus Tharpella sp. GTDB lineage: Bacteria > Desulfobacterota > Anaeroferrophillalia > Anaeroferrophillales > Tharpellaceae > Tharpella. Next base: position 8,398 of record JAGHAQ010000031.1, read on the forward strand.
GGTCAAAGGGGCGACGCGCTGGATTAAAACCCCTTTTTTCAATCTTCAGGCTTCAGAGTTCTGTAAGTTGAGTTTTGTTATCTACCTGTGTGCTTATCTAGCGAAAAAGGGCGAGGATATTCGTGATTTCCGGCGGGGTTTACTACCACCCTTGGTTATTCTCGGAATTATGGTCATACTTTTGATGCAGGAGCCCGATTTTGGTTCTTCCGTGGTTATTGCAACCCTGACTGTAGTTCTGGTTTTTGTCTCGGGCGCTCGCTTTAAACATCTATCCCTGCTCGGGTTAGTCGGAGTAGTCGGGATAGTTGCGGCAATTGCCGGCCGGGGCTATCGTATGGAACGCTTGATCTCTTTTCTGAATTGGAATGGGAAAGGGATCTCCTACCAGCTCAAACAGTCATTGATAGCTTATGGTTCAGGTGGGATAAGTGGGGTCGGGGCCGGTAACAGCGCCCAGAAACTGTTCTATCTACCCGAAGCCTACACCGATTTTATCGTTGCCGTGTGGGCCGAGGAGTTTGGTTTCATGGGAGTTACTTTTTTAGTTTTCCTGATTCTGGCGCTACTTTTGACCGGCCTTAAAATTTCACGTTCAGCACCTGATCGACTTGGTACACTCTTGGCCTTTGGTTTGACGCTGTTGCTGGTTTTGCAGATGACGGTCAACTATTGGGTTACCCTTGGACTTTTACCGACCAAGGGCCTGACCTTTCCATTTTTAAGCTATGGCGGGAGTTCACTTTGTGTCTCTTTGGCCGCTGTTGGGGTATTGTTAAATGTCAGTCGCCAAACTCGCTAAAACAATCATCCCCGCGAAGACCATTCTTTTTGCCGGCGGCGGTACCGGCGGGCATCTTTTTCCGGGAATTGCTCTGGCCGAAGAATTTCGCCGCCGGCAGCCGGATACGGAGATTGTCTTTGCCGGCACCCGGCGCGGGTTGGAGGCCCGATTAATTCCCGAGCTGGGTTACCCGTTGGTTTTTCTCGAGGTTCATGGCCTGGTGGGTGTCAGCGGACGGCGGCGTCTTAAGGCATTGTTCAACTTTCCCAAAGCCGTGATCCAGGCCCTGATTCTCCTGGTCCGTTATCGGCCCTCCTTAGTGGTCGGGCTTGGCGGTTATGCAAGTGCTCCGGTATTGCTGGCCGCAATGGTTGCCGGGTTGCCCTGGGTTTTGCAGGAGCAGAATGCTTTTCCCGGTCTCGTTAACCGGATTCTGGCGCCTTGGGCTGATGCGGTCTTTATCGCCTTTGCCAAAGCGAAAGAACATCTGCGCAGCCGTAAGGTGTACGATTTTGGCAATCCGTTGCGACTTCGACTGCAAAGGTCTGGGAACTCTGAGGTTTCGTTAAAGGAGATGGCCGAGGGAAAAGGGTTTAATGTCATGGTCGTCGGTGGCAGTCAGGGTGCCAGGATACTTAATCGGGTAGTTCCTTTAGCTCTATCAAGGTTGGCGGAGCGCTACCCTGGATTAAAGGTAGTTCATCAGAGTGGCGTCCATGATTTTAATGAGGTCGTAAAAGCTTATGACGGTTGGAATGAACGGGTTGAAGTGGCAGAATTTATTAATGATATAGAATCTTACTATATAAATGCCGACCTGCTTATCTGTCGGGCCGGGGCCTTGACACTGGCGGAACTTGGCGCCCTTGGAAAACCGGCAATTCTGGTGCCTTTTCCCCACGCCGCCCATGATCACCAGACCTTTAACGCCAAAGCCTTTGCAGATTCAGGCGCGGCCTGGTTGAGGCCTGAAAGTGAATTTGAGAGTCAGGCGCTGGCAGAGGATATTGAACGTCTTATCAATGATCCGCAAACCTTGACCAAGATGGGCGAAGCGGCATTTAGGCAGGCGCGGCCCGAAGCTCGGGAGAAGATCGTTGAGCACTGTTTGAAATTGATTTCATAATAAAATTAACCGGGAAAATAAATTTTTCAAAAAAGGAGTGGTTCGGTGAAAGGCATGCACCATAAGGTTGAGCGGGTCCATTTTGTCGGCATTGGCGGTAGTGGTATGTGCGGTATTGCCGAGGTGTTGCTTAATCTGGGTTATCAGGTGCATGGCTCAGATTTGGCGAAGAGTCCGGTAACTGAACGGCTGAAAGGTATGGGTGCCCGTATATTCTATGGCCATGATCGGAAAAATGTCGGCGATGTTCAGGTGCTGGTTCGTTCGACAGCGGTGAAAGAGGATAATCCGGAAATTATTGAGGCCTATGCCCGGGCTATCCCGGTTATTCCCCGGGCTGAGATGCTGGCTGAACTGATGCGTCTAAAATATGGTATCGCAGTCGGCGGTACCCACGGCAAAACCACGACGACGTCGATGATTGCGACTATGCTCAGTGGTACCGATCTCGATCCGACCGTGGTTATCGGAGGTCGGCTCAACAGTATTAACAGTAATGCCTGTCTCGGAGAGGGAGAGATTCTTGTCGCGGAAGCCGATGAAAGTGATGGCTCATTTCTCGCGTTGTCACCGATTATTGCGATAATAACCAATATCGATCGTGAACATCTCGACTATTATCAGGGGGGCTTAAGTGAGATAGAGGATAACTTTGTCGCCTTTGCCAACAAGGTTCCCTTTTATGGGTTGGTTGTTCTTTGCCTTGATGATGCCCGGGTTCAGGAGATAATTCCCCGTATTGGGCGTCGGATCTCGACCTACGGTTTTAACCCTCAGGCCGATGTCCGGGCCATTGAGGTTACGATCAAAGGTATGCAGAGTCGTTTCAGGGTGCTGGTTAAAGGTCGGGAGCTGGGAGAGTTTGTTATCGACATGCCGGGCCGTCATTATGTTCTCAACTGTCTGGCGGCGATTGCAACCGGTTTTGAATTAGGTCTCGAATTTGCGGATATCCGAGAACACCTCTCCGGTTTTGCCGGAGTTCAGCGACGTTTGCAGATTCTTGGTGAGTTTAAGGGAGCTCTCTTGATCGATGATTATGGTCATCATCCAACCGAGATCCTGGTCACTCTCGAAGCTCTTCGCCAAGCCTGGCCCGAAAGGCGTCTGGTGGCTCTTTTTCAGCCCCATCGATATACGCGTACACAGCATTTATTTAATGATTTCCTGGTGGCTTTTAATGAAGCCGATATTCTTGTGGTGACGGCCATCTATGCGGCCGGAGAAGCCCCGATCGACGGAATCAGCGGCGCACTGTTGGCTGAGGCGATTCGTCAGCATGGTCATAAGCAGGTTTACTATTGTGCTGATCGTGAAGCGTTACGGCAATTTGTTTTAGGTCAGACACAACCATCCGATCTTATTCTTACTTTAGGTGCCGGTGATATCTGTCGTCTGGGGCAAGAGCTGGCTGAATCATAAAAATGTTATCTTTAGCGGGTTAAAAGGTGGGTTTTAAGATGTCGAGATTGATTGCTGCGAGGTTGTTTTTAGTTTTGTTGTTAGTAGCTTTTTTTATGATCTCCTGTACGACCCCCGGCGGTCGTGAGGTCGGAGATATTTATGATGATACGGTTATTGCGACAAAGGTAAAAGGGCGTCTAACCGAAATGATGGGTACTAAAGTTATCGGTGTTGATGTTGATGTCTATCAGGGAGAGGTTACCCTGCAGGGGCGGGTTCGCAACTCCAATATGGAGAGCCGGGTAGTCGCTGTAGCCGCCAGAACTTCCGGGGTCAAAAAAGTTATTAATCTCTTGAAAATTATACCATAGGCTACTTTTGATTAGCGAAGAACAAAAAAATAAGTTGCGTCGGCGTTTGGCCGGGTTTCTGATTGAGGAAGAGCCTTTGGCCTTGAAAACCGCTTTCAAGATAGGTGGCGCCGCGGCTTTTTATCTGCAGCCTGAATCTTTAGAGGAGCTCGAACTGGCTCTGCGAACTTTAGCAGAGTTGGAACTGCAATTTTTTACTCTTGGTGGTGGTTGTAATATTTTGGTTGCCGACGCCGGGGTTCGGGATCAGGTGGTGATCGGTCTCGGCAAAGGTTTTGGAGATCTTGAGATTGTTGGGGCTGACTCATGGTCGGTAATGCTTAGGGCCGAATGCGGAGTCAGTCTTTCCCATATGGTCAAACTGAGTGAAGTCGAAGGGTGCGGGGGGCTTGAAAAGCTGGCTGGTATTCCGGGAACTGTCGGCGGGGCTTTGGCTATGAATGCCGGGGCTTATGGTGTTACGATTTATGATTGTCTGGCAGCCCTTCAAGTTATGGAAAAAAAGGGTCTTGTTTGGCGGAGCTCGTCGCACTTTAAGCCGCTATATCGCGATGGTGGTCTGGCGCCGGGGCAGGTAATCGTGGCAGCCTATTTTTTGCTGGGCCGGAGAGATTCAGGTGCGATTACAACGGCAATTGCCGAGGTTAAGGAGTTGCGGCGGCAACGCCTGCCGCGTGGAGCTCATGCCGGTTCGGTATTTAAAAATCCGGTTGGAGATTTTGCCGGCCGTCTCCTCGAAGAGTCCGGTTGCAAGGGGATGCGTTGCGGGGGCGCATATGTTTCCGAAGAACATGCCAACGTCATTGTTGCCGACAAAGGTTCACGAGCTGATGAAGTTATGGCTCTGATGAAAAATATGCAGGCCCGGGTACGCGATCGTTATGGGGTCAATCTCGAACCGGAGATCAAGATATACTCTTGATCAAGGGAGATAGTGATGAAATTTACGCCGAAAACAAGGATTGGGGTACTCTATGGTGGTCTCTCTGCCGAGCGCGAAGTGTCACTTAAAAGTGGTAAGGCGGTTGGCTTGGCCCTGCAGGAACTGGGTTACTTGGTGACCCTGATTGATGTTGATCGCCAGGTTGTTGAACGATTGAAAGAGTCGCGGATTGAAGCGGTTTTTATCGCTCTGCATGGGGCTTATGGAGAGGATGGCACGATCCAGGGGGTTTTGGAATATCTAAAAATTCCCTATACCGGTCCCGGGGTTATGGGCAGCAGTATCGCTATGAATAAGGTGATGAGCAAAAGGGTTCTGCTCTCACACGATATCCCGACCCCCGATTATACAGTGCCTGGCGCGGGTGAAGGTGAGATCGCGGTGCCGCCGGGCGGCTATCCTCTGGTGGTAAAGCCGGTAGCTGAGGGTTCAAGTCTTGGCTTAAGTATTGTTGCTGATGCCGAACAGTTGCCTAAAGCCCTGGCTACGGCCCGTGAATATAGTCAGCAGGTGATGATCGAGAGTTATATCCCGGGACTTGAATTGACCGCAGCAATTCTCGGGGGCGAGGCCCTGCCGCTGATTGAAATTCGAGCTCGGGGTGGAGTCTACGATTATCGGGCTAAATATACCAAAAGTTACACCGAGTACCTGGCACCGGCCCCGGTAGCTCCGGAGATTGCCCGAAAGGTTCAGGATCTGGCTAAATCAAGTGCCCGGGCTTTAGGGTGTACGCGGGGTGCGGTGCGGGTCGATTTTCGTCTAGATATGGAGAATCGGCCCTATGTCATCGAAGTCAATACGGTGCCGGGAATGACTGAAACCAGCCTCCTGCCGCAGGCGGCAGAGGCCGCGGGAGTTGACTTTGTAACGTTAATAGATCGCATTCTTCAAGGTGCCGGTCTTGATCTTGTCCCGTTCTGAAAAGAGTAAGCGGCGTGGACGGATTAGCAATAGTCGTAAAGATGTCGAGCGTGCCCGTCGTCCGAAGTCCAGGAGGGTTAGCCGCAAACTTTTGTTGTTCCTGGCGTTTGCCTGTCTTTGCGGGTTTGGTAGCGGAGCTTTGTGGCTCTGGTGGCCGACTCTTGTTGCAAGTGCCGATGACTGGCTCAAAGGCCGGGACGGTTTTCTGGTTAAAGAGATTATTGTGCAGGGTAATTGTCGCAGTTCTCGCCAGGAGGTAGTCAAGGCCCTGGGCCTGGCTCCTCGGCAGTTGATCTTTACTTTTAATCTCAAGGAAGTTCAGAACCGGGTGAGTGCCCTGCCTTTTGTCAGGGAAACCCGGATTCATCGGCGCTGGCCTGATCGTCTGGAAATTTTGGTAAAAGAGCGTCAGCCCAAAGCTCTTTTCTATCTTGATGAACTTTATTTGGTCGATCAGGAGGGGCGCTTGATTGCTCCGGCACCCAAAAATGAGATGCTCGATTTCCCGCTCATCAGCGGAGCGTCAATGGCCCAGTGGCAAAATCAACCGGAGGTCTGGAGCCGGTTGTTGAAAAAAGCTCTTGCTCTACTTTCTATATGGGAGAAAAAGGGTCGGGAGTGGCCCGAAAAAATTGCTCAGATTGGGCTTGATGAGGTTTGCGGGGTGACCGTTTTTACCACCGATAAGGTCTGGGAGTTGCAATTGGGATTAGAGGGTTTTGACGAACGTCTTAAGCGCTGGCGGCAGGTCTTGGAGGCGCTCGGTGAGAAAGCGATGGCGGTAAAATATTTTGATTGTGCCGGGACCGGTACGGTAGTGGCCGGCCTTAGGCCGCACCCCAAGAGTACTTCCTCGCAGAAGCTCAGGGCGCAAACAATTGGCGTCGATTTGAAGGCGGAGAAACATGGACAAAAATGAACAGATGGTTGTCGGCCTTGATCTGGGAACGACGAAAACCTGCGTTCTGGTGGGCTTGTTGGGTGAGGACGGGCTCGAAGTTGTGGGCTTTGGTACCGCCCCCTCGCGCGGATTGCGTAAAGGTGTGGTTATCAACCTTGACAGTACGGTGGACTCGATCCGACAGGCGGTTGAAGAGGCGGAAAATATGTGCGGCCAGAAAATCAAGGTCGTTCAGACCGGTATAGCCGGTAGTCATCTTCAGGGTCTTAACAGTCACGGTATTATCGGGGTTAAGGATCGTGAGGTCAGCACTCGCGATGTTGAACAAGTCCTGGATGCGGCTCGGGCCGTGGCCATTCCTCTTGATCGTGAGGTGATCGATACCATCCCTCAGCAGTTTTTTCTCGATGATCAGGAGGGCGTGGTTGACCCGGTAGGCATGTCCGGGGTGCGTCTCGAGGTTGATGTTCATATTGTTACAGCGGCGGCGGCCTCTTTACAGAATATTTATCGCTGCTGCAACCGGGCTGGGCTTGATGTCAGAGGCGTGGTTTTGCAGCAATTAGCTTCAAGTCGGGCGGTTTTGACCGCCGAAGAGCGTGAATTAGGGGTTGTTCTGGTCGATGTCGGTGGGGGAACCACTGATATAGCTATCTTTATTAATGGTACGATATGTTATACGTCCTCCCTCCCTCTTGGAGGGAATCAGGTAACCAGTGATATCGCAATCGGCTTGCGTACTCCGATGGAGGCGGCCGAGAAGATTAAACGTCATTACGGTTGTACGACGACCCGAATTATTGATCAAGATGAAGCGATAGATGTGCCGAGTGTCGGCGGGCGGCCGCCCAGGAAATTATCGCGCCAGATCTTGGGTGAAATTATCGAACCCCGCTTAGAAGAGATTTTTGAACTGGCAAATCGTGAGCTGCATAAGTCGGGCGTCTATGATCAGGTGGTTTCCGGAGTGGTTGTCACCGGTGGTACCGCGTTGCTGTCGGGAACTGCGGAACTGGCGGAAAAAGTTTTTGAATTGCAGACTCGTGTCGGTTTTCCCGAAGGCAAGGGGAGTGGCTTTGAAGCGGTCAAAAATCCGATGTACGCGACCGCTGTTGGCCTGCTCCAGTACGCTGCCGAAAAACATCCCGCAGGGCGTAGCAACGGTAAATTCAGTCGTTTAGAGATGGGTGGTTTTTTCAATAAAGTTATGACTTGGGTGAAGGATTTTTTCTAAGCTAAGCTGCAGGTATTTATTAAGTTTTTAGGTGTTTATTTAGGGCGTGATGGCTTCTTTAGAGGGAAACAAGGGGGAAGAATGATGACATTTGAATTTGAAGAGAATAGAAGTCTGGCGGCTGATATCAAAGTGCTCGGAGTTGGCGGTGGTGGCGGCAACGCAGTTGACAACATGATTGTCTCGGGCTTGGAAGGGGTTGATTTTATCGTTGCGAATACTGACGCACAGGATCTTAACGCATCGCAGGCCCCGTTTCGGATACAGCTCGGTAGTCGTATGACCAAAGGTCTGGGGGCTGGCGCCAATCCTGATATCGGGCGTAGTGCGGCCGTAGAAGATGCGGAACAAATCTCTGAACTCATATCCGGAGCTGATATGGTCTTTGTCACAGCTGGTATGGGTGGGGGCACGGGAACCGGCGGGGCCCCGGTGGTTGCCCAGTTGGCTCGAGAGGCCGGAGCTCTAGTGATTGGGGTGGTGACCAAGCCTTTTAGTTTTGAAGGCAAAAAGAAGATGCGGGTTGCCGAAGAGGGGCTGGAGAAATTGCGGGAAAATGTTGATGCTCTGATCACGATTCCCAATCAGCGCCTGCTCAATACGGTTTGCAAAGAGACGACGGCTATTGATGCTTTTAAGAAGGCCGATGATGTTTTGCTTCAGGCGGTGCGCAGTATCTCTGATCTGATCAATGTGCATGGTCAGATAAACCTCGATTTCCAGGATGTCAAAACGGTTATGGGCAACACCGGTATGGCCCTTATGGGCACCGGTATGGCGAGCGGTGAAAATCGTGCCTTAGAGGCGGCCCAGAAGGCGATTGCATCGCCGCTGTTGGAAGATTTAAGTATTCAGGGAGCCCGCGGTGTAATCATTAATATAGCAGCGGCTACCGAAGTGACTCTGCATGAGATCAGCGAAGCTGCCACCCTGATTCAGGAGGAGGCGCATGAAGATGCCGAGGTTATCTGGGGGGTTGTGCTTGATGATTCATTGAATAAAGATCTGCGGGTAACTGTGATTGCCACAGGTTTTGACTCGGTGCAGCGTTCGGTTTCCTCAGTTAAGGGGCCGGGTCTCGGGCTGGCCGGTAAATATCCGATCGGTTCACGGCGTAATAATCTTGATCGTCCTGCCTTCCAGGCGCGCCAGGAGGAGGGTTTATCTTTGGATCACAAATATGAGGCGGTCGATTTCGACCGCAAGGCAAACCAGGTGACACCTCTTGATGATATCCAGGATCTTCCGCAGATGATGAAAAAGGTAGTCGGTTCATCTGAAGGGGAGTTCGAGGGTGGGGTTGATGATTATGATATCCCGGCGTTCATTCGCCGCCAGCTGGACTGAAACAAACGTAAAAATGTGTGAATGGCATTGATAACTGCGCCCCCGGAGTTAAAAACTAATATTGTCGATGAATACATGTTTACTGAAGCCGGCGGTAGCGCCGTGAAGATCATTCCTTTTGAGAATAAAGTCAATAACGTCGTTCGGCAATTTGAGGTGACGGATACCGGGATTGGTTTAGCAGGGCACTGCAATGACACGGACACCAGTGTTCATAGTTGGAGGATGGCGGCTTATGTCGGAGCTATCGCCCGCTGTGTCGGGTGGGAGGTGGAGCAGGCGGAGATGCTGGAACTGGCGGCCCCCATGCACGATACCGGAAAGATCGGAATTCCGGATGCCCTGTTGAAAAAGCCAGCCAGTCTGGACGCCGAAGAGTGGAAGATTATGAAGATCCATCCGGTCTTAGGGCATCGCATTCTATCTAAAAATGACGCCCCGATTTTTAAGATGGCGGCGGATATTGCCCTCTATCATCACGAAAAATGGGATGGTTCCGGCTACCCGGAAGGTCTGGCCGGTTCGGATATCCCGCAAAGTGCCAGGATTGTTGCAATTGCCGATGTTTTTGATGCCTTAACCCTGAGACGTCCCTATAAGGAACCCTGGTCGGAGGAGTCTGCGTTTGCCGAAATCCGAAATTGTGTCGGTAGTCATTTTGATCCAGAGCTGATGGTCTGTTTTTTTGATGTTCAGGAAGAGATACAGGAGCTGAAAGCAAAGTGGGACGAGAAAGAAAAATTTGAAAATAAAGACCAGGTAAACCGGGTTTATGGCCCAGTTGAAAGTGTAGTTTGCAATTATTGGTAGCTATATTTGTGTGAATTAAAGAATCCATTGCTATGGAAAAGTAAAAAGGGGTTGTAACCTGAATTCCCGAAAATTGTAACTATGGCTGCTGTTAAATATGCGTAACACCTCGACAATAAAGGTTTTTTATTAAAATAGGGCTTGCTTTTTTCAAAAAACATAGTTATAAATATAGAAATGTAA
>JAGHAQ010000119.1 GCA_021161425.1 Candidatus Tharpella sp.
GCGGTTTGGGTTCGATAACCAAGTGAATTCAATAGTTGTTCGGCAATTTTTCGTTGTACCTTTTCATCATCGACAATCAGAATTTTTTCCTGTTTGCCTTGGAGTTTTTCGAGGGTTGTGGTGGTGGACTCCTGTTTCCGGGTTTCACCTCTGATATTCTTTCTAGTGGCCGGCAGATAGATGGTAAAGGTTGTTCCCTTGTCATCGCTTTCTATCAGGATCTCACCATCGTGGTCGTGAATGGTGTTCCAGACCACGGTCAGGCCCAGGCCGGTACCGCTGCGACCCATGATTTTTTTACTGTAAAAGGGTTCAAAAATATGGGCTCTGTCATCTGCCGAAATGCCGGAACCGGTGTCGCGGATGAGGATTGTAATATATTCTCCGCGGTTTAAGAAATTGTTTTCAGCAAGGGGCTCTTCGACAAAATGGTTGCAGGTTGTGATAGTGATAGTTCCCCGCTCTTTAATCGCTTCAAAAGCGTTAATCAGGAGATTGAACAGGCTCTTGCGCAGGTGTGTTGGCGAACAATTTATGGCAAGCAGGTTCGGGTCCAGGGAGGTTGTTACCGTAACCAGGCCACTGCTTTTTTTGAGAGCCTCGAACTCTGGTGAATCAAGCAAAGTGCCGATGAAACAGTTGATGTCCACCATTTCCTTAGTGGCCGCGATCCCTCGGGTTACGGTTAGCATGTCAGCCACCACTTCGGCCGCCCGCTTGCCGGAGTCAAGAATTGCTTCTACTGGTCTGCGCAGGTTGCTTTCGGGCGGCAGTTTCATTAAAATAAGTTCCGGGTAGTTGATGATGCCGGAGAGGATGTTATTCAGGTCATGGGCAACCCCGCCCGCCATCAGGCCGACCGCCTCCATCTTCATGGATCGGTTGAGCTTTTTCTCCATCTCCTGTTGGTGGCTGATATCCTGAAAAAAAGCGAAGTGATAGGCTTTGTCGTCGTATTCAAAGTAGTTGATGTAGATCTCGACCGGCAACAAGGTTCCGTCTTTGCAGCGGTAGGAGGTGGTCAGGGAGAAGGAGGTTAATGATTGCATCTTTTTCAGTGTCTTTTGCCATGCTTGCCGAGAGCAGCTTTCATCGAGGTCTTTGGTTGAGAGTTGTTGGAGTTCTTCAAGAGAGTAGCCGAGCAGGGTGGAAGCAGCTTGATTGGCGTGGATGATGCGGGTTTTTTCCGGATCGGGAGCATTCTGGGCCCAGATAATGGGGAAAGCGCAGTTGTCGACGGCGTGTTGGGTAAAGAGTAGCTGTTGTTCAGTCTCTTTCAACTTTTTTGTTTGCCTGGTTATCTCCAGGTTTTGTCGTTCAAGTTTTCTGTTGTATTTGCCGAGGGTATAGTTGCGAAAGAGGAGGATGACGATACCGGTGAAGACCAATAATAGAACCTGGAGGAGTAGGTTGTAGTCTGGTTTTTGGTCAAAGCGTACGGCAATCCAGTTGTTGAGAATTTTTTGATGGGTAGTTGGATTTATTGAGGCGATCGCTTTGTTGAAAATATCGACCAGCAAAGGCTCATCGTTGCGGGTGGCGATGCCCAGCTCCCAGCGTTCGTCAAGCTTGCCCGCTACCTTGAGCTCGCCGACAAAATCTTTCTGGATCGTGTAACCGACGGTCGCCAGAGTACCGATAAAACCAAACAATTTACCTTCAACCACCTGCTTTAGCCCTGCGGGAACCGAGGCGACATTTATAATCTGCATTTTTGGGAAACGTTGGTGCAGGATCTCGTTAAAGGCGTAGCCCTTGACGATGCCGATTTTTTTGTTGGTGATCGCCGAAATGTTATCAATGAATGGGGTCTCGGTCTTAGCTGCCATGACGAGTGGGATGCTTAGGTAGGGATTGGTGAAATTCATGTAGGAGCGGCGTTCCGGCGTCGGCATCGCCAGGGAGAAGATGTCGCATTTGCGGGTTTTGGCAAAAGCGATGGATTCAGACCAATTACGGGTTGGCACCATGACGATGGGTATGCCGATGGTGTTTTCTAGAATTGTGATGTATTCAGCTGTCATGCCGATATGCTGACCGTTTTCGATCTTTTCCAGCGGCATCCAGTCAGGATCAATACACATTGTGAGCTGTTTTTTCTTTTCGAGATAAGCTCTTTCTGAGTCGGTAAACTGGACGATCGCATGTGTTTGGGTTGTTGTTTCTCCGGTTCGGGCGATTTTATCTGACTCGTATTTATGAGCAAAGCTAGGCGGGACAATTGACAGAAGGTTCACAAGCAGAGCCAGTGAGAAAAAAAACATAAAGATTGTATGTTGTTTCACGGTTTTCTCCGGCAGGTTAGAGCGTTAATTTAGCATAGTTTAGCGTATACTTAGTTGATTAATCAAGAATAAACGTTAAGGATGCTGATCCGGTAGCAAGTATACAGTTCGAAAAGGCTTGAAAGGTGAAGAAAAGAGAGATTCTTCGGATGAACTAAAATATTTACGTTTGTTGTCTTGCTGAAAAGTGGTAAAATTACTTGCCTGTAGGGTTGTAACCCATGTATAGATCGGTAGAACAATGCATTGAAAATTAATCAATTAGGAAAGGTATGAAAAGACTTCGTGATTTTCGCAAAAAATTTCTTTGTTTAGTTTTACTTGGCTCTATTCTATGCTCGTCTGTACCTTTAGAGGCGGCGCCGACCGAGGTTTATTTCAGTCCTCAGGGCGGGGCTGAAGCGGCTTTGGAAAAATTGTTGGACGATGCCCGTCAGGATATTCGTGCAGCCCTTTACTTTTTTACAAGCCGTCCCTTGGCCGCCGCCATTTTGCGGGCCCATAAACGCGGGGTCAAGATTCAGGTGATAATTGATGGGAATAATGAAAGTGATTATTCGAAAGGTTATTACCTGCGTCAGCGGGGGGTTGATGTGCGTTATGCCCGAGGCTTGCCCAAGAAAGCGAAAAAAAGTAAAAAACGCAAGTATCGGGTGAAAAAATTTGGTCTCATGCACCATAAATTTATGGTTGTTGACGATAAAATGGTAGCTACCGGCTCCTATAATTGGACCGCATCAGCCGAAAAATGGAATCGCGAAAATCTTTTAATCATTAAATCGTCCTCTCTGGCCCGGAAATATACTGCGGAGTTTAAAAAAATTTTGGAAAGTACCTTTGTCAAATGAAGGTCTAATTGTACTCTGATACAAATTTCCCACGATGATCACCGAATAACATTCTACTGGTAAATTAATAATGCGCAAAGCTATAATCAAACTTACACCCATATTAATATTATCTCTTTTTCTGCTGGTCCTCGCCGGGATTACCGTGTACGCATCCTCAGCAGCGTCCTCTGGCATTGTCTCTGATTTTCCTCCCAGTCTCAAGAGTTATCATGACAGTAATATGACCGGAATTGTTGCCGTATTGAAAGATAGAGTTCAGCAAAACCCTTTTAATCTTGTCGCCAGCATTATTTTTCTTTGCGCGATTATCCATACTTTCTTGACCAGTAAATTCCTGGTTATTGCCCATCGCTGGGAAGCCCAGCACCAGGAGAGGATCCGTCAGGAAAAGGTTGGGAAAAACACTACCCATACTGGTGCCGAAATTATTCATTTTATGGGGGAGGTGGAGACTGTTTTTGGTATTTGGGCTGTTGTCCTGGGGCTCGCTATTATTTCTTTTTATGACTGGCATACCATGGTCCGTTATATGAGCCATGGAGTAAATTTCACGGAACCTATGTTTGTCGTAACCATTATGATCCTGGCCTCAACCAGACCAGTCTTAAATATTGCCGAAACCTGTATGCGGTGGATTGCCAATCACCTGGGTGGATCTTTGACGGCGTGGTGGTTTACCCTTTTGACTGTGGGGCCGGTTCTGAGTTCTTTTATCACCGAGCCGGCGGCAATGACTATCACTGCCCTCCTGCTTGCCCGCAAACTGTATGAGCTCAATCCCAGTAAAAAATTTAAATATGCTACTATTGGTCTACTTTTTGTCAATATCTCAATAGGGGGTACTTTTACGAATTTCGCCGCGCCCCCGGTTCTGATGGTGGCCGATCCTTGGAAGTGGGGGGCACTGCACATGCTGTCTCATTTTGGTTGGAAGGCCTTACTTAGTATATTGGTTTCCAATGGCATCTACTTCCTCATCTTTCGCTGTGAGCTGCGCCGACTACAGAAAAGCTTTGTCATCAAAAGTGTTAAGGATGAGTTGCAGAGAGAGTTTCTTTCCCACAATAAACTGGATGAAGAAATTGACCATATCCTTAAGGACGGTAACTACGATTCTGATGTTCTTGATTCTCTTAGAGAGCGGATTGGAGCGCGGGTAGCTGAGGTTAAAAGTAGTTTGGAGGTGCACTTAAAAGAACGTTATACACAAAAACTCACATCCGTAGAGATTAACGAAAATTTGATTAAGGAAGCCTTTGACGAACGCTTTGAAGAGGTCAATAACCTGAGAATGCGGCGGTCATTTCCCCGTCTGCTACCGGAAGAGCAGCGCCCGATCTATTATGATTCCGAGTGGGACAAACGGGACGATCCGGTACCCGCATGGATTATCTTGATACATATTGCTTTCATGTTATGGACCATAATAAATGCTCATCATCCGGCCCTGTTTATTGCCGGTTTGCTGTTCTTCATCGGTTTTGCCAGGGTGACCAGACCGTATCAAAATACCCTTGATTTGAAGCCGCCGCTTTTGGTTGGATTTTTCTTGGGAGGATTGATTATCCATGGCGGGTTGCAGGCTTGGTGGATTGCTCCTGTACTCAGCAGTTTGAACCAGGCATCCCTGATGCTGGCAGCAACTATTTTAACCGCATTTAATGATAATGCGGCAATAACCTTTCTGGCAACCCTTGTCCCCAATTTTACTGATTCCATGAAATATGCCGTGGTCGCTGGAGCGGTGACCGGCGGTGGTTTAACGGTTATCGCCAATGCCCCTAACCCGGCCGGTCAGTCTTTACTGAAAAAATATTTTGACAACGGTATTTCTCCCATCGGCCTTTTGCTAGCCGCCCTGCCGCCAACTACCATTGTCTGGGTGGTCTTTTATATCTTCTCGGGGGCTACTCATCTTATTGATATTACTGGCTTTTTACCATGAGAGGATTGCCAGTAAAAGGATAGATGTCATTTTTCTCATCCGATGGATATCCCAAGAGCACTTCCTCGCTACCGCTCAGGGCGCATTAGATCTGAATAGTTACTTGAGAGGTTAAATTTCATGCCGGTGATTTAATTTTAATCAGCCCTTTTTCTTGCTTTATTCCTCTGTAAACACTCCTTTTTTTTATTCCCTGTGACAGATTGAGGTTGGCATATATGTTGCTGACTGTTGTGACGGTGTTTTGTTCTCTTCTGCTATAATGGCGGCGTGCTTTTTTTGACGCTGTTGACAGCTGAGCAAGCTCTTTTTACTTAAGTGATTTTTTTCTGTCTTGTTAGAGTGGAGGAAGTAGATGGCTGAGATCAAGAAGCTGGAAACGGCGAAACTGATGAAAAAAGTGATGGCTGATCATTTCTATGAGATTGATGCGGCCTTTAAGTCGGGTGAGCCCAAGGTAGCCTGGTGTACCAGTGTCGGACCTGCCGAACTTTTGCGGGCGATGGGTTTTGTCGTCTATTTCCCGGAAAACCATGCCGCTATCCTCGGGGCTTCACGGGCTGCCAACGACTGTATCCCAGCCGCCAATGCGATCGGTTATTCTCCGGAAATCTGTTCTTATCTGACTTCCGATGTCGGGGCCTACCTGAAAGGTTTTACGCCGTTAGCCAAAATTTATGATGGTATTGAGACGATTCCCAAACCGGATGTTCTGGTTTACAACACTAATCAATGCCGCGACGTCAAAGACTGGTTTGAATGGTATGCCAGGGAGTGGAAGGTACCTTGTTTAGGGATTGAAAGTTTTGTCAATGTCGGCGATGTGACTAAAAATCATGTTGACAGTATTGCTGGTCAGATGAGGAAGCTGGCCGCTGATATTACGGCGGCGACCGGTAATAAAATGGATGAGGATCGACTGAAAGAGACGGTGCGGCTTTCCCGGCGTTGCTCAGACCTCTGGAAAGATGTTCTTGAGATGGCAGCCAACAAGCCTTCACCCTTAACCTTTTTCGACGGCACCATCCATATGGGACCGGCTGTATGCATGCGGGGTACTCAGGTTGCGGTTGACTATTATGAGACCTTGCTTAAAGAGCTTCGGGGCTGGGTCGATGAGGGGGTTGCGGCGGTTGCTGGAGAGCGTCATCGTATCTATTGGGAAGGGATGCCGATTTGGGGAAAACTGCGGGAGAACGCCAAACTTTTTCTCGAATTAAAAACCTGTCTCGTGGCTTCGACCTATTGTAACAGCTGGATCTTTTCGGCCTTAGACCCGGATGATCCCTGGAACTCAATGGCGCGGGCCTATACCGAACTTTTTATTGTTCGAGATGATGACTACAAGGAAGATTACTATCGGCGCATGCTCGATATCTTTGGTTTTGACGGAATCATCTTTCACGATGCCAAGACCTGTCCCAATAACTCCAATTGTCGTTACGGTCTGCCGCAGCGTTTCAGTAAAGCTACCGGGATTCCTTTTATTACGATTGATGGAGATCTCAACGATCTGCGCTGCTATTCTGAAGAACAGGCAATTACCAAGATTGAGGCTTTTATCGAACAATTAGACGGTTGAAAATCAGTTCGAAGTTCAGGGTTCGCAGTTCAAAGTTGATGGAACTGTAAAAACCTGAATTTTAGAACTATTTTTTTTGAGTTGTTTTTGACCTTGATTTTAACCCTGAACCCTAAACCCTGAACTTTGAACTATTTTATCGGCATCGATATCGGATCAACGACGGCTAAGGCCGTGGTTGTTGATCACGAGGGCACGATTTTGGCCCAGACCGTGCAACGTAGCGGCTACGATTTTGCGGCCGTAGCGCGTGATGTCTTTGCTGTGGTTCTACAGCGGGCCAATCTCCAGCGAGAGTCGGTGACGGGGATTGTTTCAACTGGTTACGGCCGTCGCAATGTTGATTTTGCCGATCAGCAACGCACCGAGATTTTCTGTCATGCTCGAGGTGTACACCATTACTTTCCAGGGCCGGTGACCGTGGTTGATATCGGCGGACAGGATAACAAGGTGATCCATCTTGGTCCAGGCGGCGAACGTCTCGGGTTTACGATGAACCGTAAATGTGCGGCCGGAACCGGAGCTTTTATCGAGGAGATCGCCTATCGACTGGATCTGTCTCTAAGTGATCTCAACCGCATGGCTGAAGAGGCGGAGAGTGAAGTGACGATCGGCTCTTTCTGCACAGTTTTCAGTTGTACCGAGATTCTTGGGATGGCGCGGCGCGGTATTCCGGTAGCCGATATTATTAAGGGAGTCTTTCGCTCGGTTGTCAAGCGTGTGTCCGAGATGGATTCTCTTGATGGTAAAGTGGTGATGACCGGCGGTGTTGTTGATCACAATCCGATAGTCGGGCAGATGTTAGGCGAGGCCCTCGGACGCAGCGTCGAGATGCCCCCGCATCCTCAGGCGATCGGAGCCCTTGGAGCTGCCCTGATTGCTCGGGATTTGCACAATACAGCAGTTAAGTCATAGAGGATGGCCGTGAACATCGCTTCGCCCACTTCGAGGGGGACACACAGCCCGTCACGGGCTAAAGCCCGGCCTGGAGGTATGTCCTCGCATCGAGACAATTTGGAATAACACCTGAATCATTATTTAAGATTGAATAAATAAGAGAGGATATGATTATGTTGGATGCACTTTTTAGTCCTAAAGCTGTAGCCGTTATTGGCGCTTCTAACAGGCGTTTGACGATTGGTTACCGGATTGTTGAAAACCTGGTTGAGAGTGGTTTTAAAGGGCCTATTTTCCCGATTAATCCGAAGGCTCCATACATAAAGAACTTCATTGCCTACAAAGATATCATGGATGTTCCTTTGCAGGTCGATCTGGCTCACATTATTGTCAAGAATACCAGGGTTGCCGGGGAGATCGAAAAGTGCGGCAAAATGGGAATCAAGGTGGTGATTGTCAACACTGCCGGTTTTGGCGAGATTGGTCCGGAAGGGGTCAAACTCCAAGAGGAGATGCTTGCGGTTGCCAAAAAGTACGGGGTCAGGGTTTTAGGTCCCAATTGCCAGGGGGTCATGAATTCCGATCCTGAGGTGCGGGCCTACTGTAATTTTACCTTTACCAGCATGGTCGAAGGTTCGATCTCGCTGATGGCTCAGTCGGGCGGTGTCGGTGAGGTTATCAATAACCGGCTCTATGAGCTTGGGCTCGGTTTTCGGATGTACGCCTCTTACGGTAATCAGGCCGACATTAACGCCACCGAGATTTTAGAGTACTGGGGTAATGATCCCGGAACCAAGGTTATTCTGCTCCATATCGAAACTTTGCAGGATGCGGCCGGTTTTGCCGAAGTGGCCCGTAAAATTACTAAACGGAAACCGATTCTGGCGATGAAAACCGGGCGTACCAAGCTTGGGGCCAAAGCGGTTTCATCTCATACCGGCGGGATGATGGCGGTTGACACAACCACCAATCTCCTGCTTGAAAAATGTGGTATCCTGACCTTTAACGATGAAGAAGAGCTCTGTCAGGCGGCGCGGGCATTGGCTCAGCTGCCGGTGGCCGAAGGCAACCGGGTCGGCATTATCACCAATACCGGCGGCCCCGGAATTATCGTTACCGATGAGCTTACCGAACGCGGTTGTGACTTGGCCGAGATCAGTGACGCCAGTCGCGATACATTGCAAGGCAGTCTCTATCCAGAGGCATCTTTGGCTAATCCCATCGATGTTCTGGCGACCGCAACCCCGGAACATTATCAGCTTGCGGCTGAAACCCTGATGAGTGATCCTGGCGTTGATATTGTTTTCGTCAATTTTATCACCCCCTTTTTTGTTGATACTGAAGGTGTGGCCCGTGGATTGACTGTGGTTGCCAAGGATGCCGCCAAGCCTATGGTTGCTTGTGTGATGACCGAAAAACAGGGCTGGAAAAAGACCTTGCAGATCTTCAACGATGGCGGTATCCCGACTTTTGATATGCCGGAGATGGCCGGTAAGGTGGCCGCCGCTGTGGCTCGCTATGCCGCCCTGCAGCAGCGTCAGGACTCTCCTCCGGTAACTTTTAATGATGTCGATACAGCTGCGGCGGCCCAGTTGATTGAGAAAACTTTAGCCTCGGGGCGCTCTTTTATGGCTCAAGCCGATGCTTTTAGCCTTCTGGCCGCTTATGGTTTGCCGGTACCTGCTTACAGTGAAACAGGTGACCTGGATGGTGCTCTTGCCGCTGCTGCCGAGATTGGTTATCCGGTGACGATCAAGGTAGAATCGGAAGAAGTTGTCCATAAATCAGATGCCGGCGGGGTCGTACTCAATATCAAAGATGATCAGGCGCTTTCCGAGGCCTACCGGACAATGGCGCAGAACTTTCCCGGTGCCGTCTGTTTTATCCAGAAATTTCTGAATCCCGGGATTGAAATAATGGTCGGTGCCAATCGTGAGACCGAAGGTTTAGGCCATGTTGTGGTTTTCGGCCTGGGTGGAATCTTTGTCGAAGTGATGAAGGATGTGGCCTTTCGCTTAAACCCGCTCTCGGCTGATGATATCGAGGCGATGATCACGGGTATCAAAGGTTTTCCCAT
This sequence comes from Candidatus Tharpella sp., assembly GCA_021161425.1. Taxonomy (GTDB): domain Bacteria; phylum Desulfobacterota; class Anaeroferrophillalia; order Anaeroferrophillales; family Tharpellaceae; genus Tharpella. The sequence continues at coordinate 9,638 of JAGHAQ010000119.1, forward strand.
CCTTGAAGGAGTGCGTGGTCGGGCCGGGGCTGATATTGAGAAGCTGAAAGAGATTATCGGTCGAATTTCGATGCTCTTAAATAACCATGACGTGATTGATGAAATGGATCTTAACCCGATTTTCGCTTATCCCGAAGATCGCGAACCGGGTCTGGTTGATGTCCGGATTAAACTTAAAGGAAAATAACGATGGCACTATGGCTTAATCTAGGTGAGATTCTGCGGGTTAACGCGGTTAAATTTCCGTATCAGACCGCTTTTTGCGACAGCACGCGACGTTTCACCTTTCCCCAGACCAACCTGCGAGTTAATCGTCTGGCCAATGCTTTGGCGGGGTTGGGGATTGGTAAAGGTGACAAAGTCTCCTGTTTTATGGAGAACTCAATCGAGATCTGTGAACTCTATCTCTCCTGCGCCAAACTTGGTGCGGTGATCAATCCGATAAACTTTCGGTTGGTCGGGCCCGAAGTTGAGTATATAGTCAACAATGCCGATGCCAAGGTGATGCTGGTTGATGAAGAGTTTACCCCAATGGTCAGCGAGATCAGGGAAAAACTTACCACGGTCAGCGATTTTGTCGTTGTTGGTAATCTTTGTGATGGTTTCTCAGAGTATGAAGCCCTGCTGGCCGCTGCCGAAGAGAGTGAGCCTGAGGTGACGGTGGCTCCGGCTGATCCCTGGATTTTGCTCTATACCTCGGGAACCACCGGGCGCCCCAAAGGGGTGATCCGTTCACATGAATCATATATCGCCTTCTACCTTATTAACGGCAGTGATTTTTGTTTCAGTTACCGGGACGTGATCCTGACTTGCATGCCTTTGTGCCACGTCAATACGACCTTTTTCTCCTTTGCTGCGACCTATTTTGGTGGCGGTAACTATATTCAGCCGGCCCGCTCCTTCAACCCGGAGAATATTTTAGCGATTATTGAGCATGAAAAAGTAACTTTTGTCTCGCTGATACCAACGCACTATAACCTGATTTTTAATATCGATCCTGAAAAACTTAACTCCTTTGATCTCTCATCCCTTAACAAGTTGCTCTGCTCTTCGGCTCCGGCCCGCAAGGAGCATAAGGAAGCTATCTTGAAGTTGGCGCCCGGGGTTAAGCTCTATGAGGGGTATGGTTCAACCGAGGCTGGCATTGTTACGACCTTGATGCCGGAGGACCAGATGGTGAAACCGGGTTCGATCGGCAAGGAATCTTCGGGCACCGATCTTATCCGCATTCTCGATGAAAACGGCAAGGATGTGATCCCCGGCGAGGTCGGCGAGCTCTACTCGCGCGGACCGATGCTTTTTGACCACTACTACAAGCTGCCGGAGGTGACGGCCCAATCCTTTCAGGGTGAATATTTTTCGGCTGGCGATATGGCCCGGCGCGATGAGGATGGCTTTTACTATCTTGTCGACCGCAAGAAAAATATGATTATTACCGGTGGCGAGAACGTCTATCCTTCCGAGGTTGAGAATGTTATAGCCGCTCATGAAGCGGTTTTTGATGTTGCAGTAGTTGGTTTGCCGCATGAAAAATGGGGTGAAGAGGTGAGTTCCGTCATTATCCTTAAAGATGGCCAGGCGCTTTCCGAAAAAGAGCTGGTCGACTATTGTCGGGCGCAGTTGGCACCCTATAAATGTCCGAAAAAAAACTTCTTTATCACTGCCGACGAAATGCCCCGTACTGGTACGGGAAAAATCCTGCACCGTATATTACGCGAGCGTTACGCTCAATAATGATGGCGTCGTAAAAAAGTCCGATCTTCTGCGTTGTCGTGATTTTTCGAGACACTCGACATACTTTTTGTATGGTCTTGCGCCTGAAAAAACACGGCTCCTTGTATATCGAATTTTTTACTTAGCCATCACGAAAATTTTACGAGTTTATCAATTTGTTGGGAAAGAAAAATATGAAAGTAGCAATTGTCGGAGCTGGGGGGCTTGGCGCCTCGTTCGGGGCACATCTTTTTGAAGCTGGTATTGATGTCACCCTGATCGAGATCGATCGCCGCCGGGTTGAAAAAATTGCCGACGAAGGTCTTTATATGGTGATGCCGGATGGTAGTGAGCGTCACTGTAAGATCAAGATTACCGACGATCCGGCATCCGTTGGCGTGGTTGATCTGGTGCAGATCTCGGTCAAAGGCTATCATACCGAGTCGGCTGCCCAAAATGCCGTGCCGATGATTGGGCCTGAGACCTATGTCCTTTCGGTCCAGAACGGGTTGGGCAATCTCCGCCAGATTGCCAAACATATCCCGGAAGCGCAGATTTTAGGTGGGGTGACTGCTTTAAGTGCCATGCCTTTAGGGTTAAACCGGGTTAAATTTAACGGCGGTATCGGTGGAATCCGTTTCGGTCGTTGTGACGGTCATGCAGATGTACGTCTTGAAGAAATTGCCAAAATCATGTCGGGTGCTGGACTGGAGACCCATATTCTCGAAGGCGATATCCGGGTTCCGATCTGGCGCAAACTGCTGGCCAATGCCGGCAACTGTGTTGCTGCGATCAGCGGTTTTACCGGCAATCAGCTGATGGCCTGTTCGGAAACCAGTGAGCTGACCGCTCTTTTAGCCAATGAAACGGCCTCCGTTGCCCGTTCCGAGGGCCTCGATTTTGCTGAACTTGAAAACGCCGGTGACTATGTTCTGACCAAATGCCTGCCGGGGGTCAAGGATAATAAGATTTCAATGCTTCAGGATGTCGAAGCCAATCGCCGGACCGAGATCGATACCTTAAATGCCGAGATTGCCCGAGTTGGTGAGGCCAATGGCGTTCCCACTCCTTTTAGTAAAGTCATGACCCTGCTGATCAAAGCCCGTGAACAGCAGATGTTGTGGAGTATGGAAAATAAGTGAACCAATAAGTAACAGATAATTTTTATGATGAAGAGGAGATCTTATGTTTACTAAAGCTTACATCCCGTATGGTGGTTATTTTTCGTCTCCATTTGCCCGTTGGCAGGGTAGCTTGGCGAATGAGAACAGTATTAAACTGGCGTCGGCTACGGCTAAGCGCTGGCTCGCGGAAAAAGAGATCGATGCAGGTCTCTTTGAATATCTCTTTTTTGGTTTTACGATTCCCCAGAATCATGGTTTCTATGCGAGTCCCTGGGCAGCGGCAATGATGGGTGCTGATCGGATTCCCGGCTGTATTATCAGTCAGGCTTGTTCGACTTCGACCACCTGTGTCTATCAGGCCGCTCTTGGCATCGAAATGGGTGACTACAATAAGGCCTTTACCCTGATGGCCGATCGCTGTTCCAACGGTCCTCATCTGGCTTGGCCCAATCCCAAAGGTCCGGGCGGCCAGCTTGAGACCGAGAACTGGTTGATGGATAACTTCGGCAATGATCCCTGGGCTCAGAATGCAATGATCGAAACGGCTGAAAATGTTGCCAAGGAGGGCGGCATTACGCGCGAGGAGTGTGATGAGCTGGCTCTGCGTCGTTTTGAGCAGTACCAAGATGCCTTAGCTGATGATCGGGCCTTTCAGAAACGTTATATGTTCCCGATTGAGCTTCAGATCAGCAAACGTAAAACTGTTACTTTCAGTGAAGATGAAGGGGTGGCGCCGACGACTGCCGAAGGGCTTGCCGGTCTGCGGCCGGTTCTGCCCGAGGGAGTCCATAGTTTTGGTTCCCAGACTCATCCGGCAGATGGCAACTGCGGCCTGATCGTTACCGACCGGCAGACGGCTAAAGAGTTGAGCGGTGATAGTAACGTTGAAGTCCAGATCCTCTCTTATGGTTTCTATCGTGATAAAAAAGGATATATGGCGGCAGCCGTTGTCCCCGCCGCGGTGAAGGCTTTACAGAAAGCTGAGATCGGCATTAAGGATGTTAAAGCTATTAAAACCCATAACCCGTTTGCGGTCAACGATCTCTATCTTGCCAAGGAGCTTGGCATCGATGCCCACGATTTCAATAACTATGGTAGTTCCCTGATCTTTGGTCATCCTCAGGGGCCGACAGCCGGACGTTGTATGATCGAGATGATTGAAGAGCTCGCCCAAAATGGCGGCGGCTATGGACTCTTTGCCGGCTGTGCCGCCGGTGATACAGCTGCCGCGCTGGTTTTGAAAGTTACCTGTTAATTTTTTATCAAATTGCATATTTGCAATGTAATGGACCAGTATCTGTTTGTTGGATTATCCTAACGACTGGCGACTGGCGACTGGCTACTGAAACATAGAGGTTTAAAATTATGAGTAAGAAAAAAGCTATCCTGTCCGGTAATGAGGCGATTGCCCGGGGTGTCTGGGAGGCTGGCGTCCGTCTGGCTTCCGCCTATCCCGGTACGCCCTCAACCGAGATTCTGGAAAATGTCAAAAACTATAAAGATATCTATTCTGAGTGGGCTCCGAATGAGAAGGTCGCTTTGGAAGTTGGTATCGGATCATCGATTGCCGGGGCTCGAACTCTGGTGACAATGAAACATGTAGGGGTGAATGTTGCGGCCGATCCCCTTTTTACCTTCTCTTATACAGGAGTCAAGGGTGGGCTGATTTTAGTAAGTGCCGATGACCCGGCTATGCACAGCTCCCAAAATGAGCAGGATAACCGTAATTATGGTCGTTTTGCTAAGATTCCGGTGATTGAGCCGAGCGACAGTCAGGAGTGTAAGGATTTTGTGGCGGTGGCTCTGGATTTAAGTGAGGAGTTTGATACTCCGGTCATGTATCGGACGACGACCCGGACTTCGCACTCTAAAAGTATGGTTACGTTGGGCGAACGTACCGAACAGTCGGGAAAAATTGAGCTCGAAAAAAATATGCCCAAATATACGATGTTGCCGGTCAGTGCCAAGAAGCGGCATCCATTGGTTGAAGAGCGCATTGTCAAGCTCAAAGAGTATGCCGAGACCACCCCCTTGAACAGGGTTGAGTATCACGATACCAAGATCGGTGTGATTACCAATGGTATCAGTTATCAATATGTTCGGGAAGCTCTGCCTGAGGCTTCAGTTCTGAAGCTTGGTCTCACCTATCCCCTGCCGGAAAACAAGATCAAGGAGTTTGCCGCAAAGGTTGACCAGCTCATGATTGTTGAAGAGGGTGATCCTTTTTTTGAAGATCAGATCAAGGCTATGGGAGTTGCGGTAGATCACGGTAAAGACCTTTTTCCGTTGATTGGTGAGTTTAGTGTCGCCTTTATCAAAAAACAGGTTAGAGGGATTGCTGTTGAACTCAAGGATGCGGCTGCTGATTTGCCCGGTCGTCCACCGGCTTTTTGTCCCGGTTGCTCTCACCGCGGCATCTTTACGATCCTTAAAAAACTCAAAGTTTTTGTCTCCGGTGATATCGGCTGCTATACATTAGGAGCCTTGCCGCCGATCTCGGCGATGCATTCTTGCATCTGTATGGGTGCCAGTATCAGTATGGGCCATGGCATGGCCAAAGTCGTCGAACAAAGTGATGATATGAGTCAGAAGGTCGTTTCCGTGATCGGCGATTCAACTTTCTTTCATTCTGGCATGACCAGCCTGCTTAACTGTATCTATAACAAGAGCAATTCGGTGGCCATGATTCTTGATAACCGGACAACCGGTATGACCGGTGGTCAGGAAAATCCGGGTTCCGGGCGGACCTTAGACGGTGAAGAGGCGATCAGCGCCGATATCCCGGCCCTGGTCAAAGCTTTCGGCATCAAAAATGTCGTCAAGATTGATCCCTACAATCTGGTTGATATCGAAGAGAAGATGAAAGCGGCCTTGGCTTCCGACGAGATGGTTGTGGTTGTGGTTGAAGCCCCTTGTGTTTTGCGTTATCGTATCAGTCATCCGCCATTGAAGGTCGATCCGGGAAAATGTACCGGTTGTAAACAATGTTTGAAAGTCAGCTGTAATGCCCTCTCTTTAGAAGAGCAGGGTGATGACAGTTTTGTGGTGATCGATCCCAATATGTGTGCTGGTTGTGGAATCTGTGCCCAGGTTTGTAAGTTTGATGCGATTGGGAAATAAATTAAATTGGAGAATAAATAATGGAAACAACAAATATTTTATTGGCCGGGGTCGGTGGTCAGGGGGTCTTGCTGGCAAGCCAGATTTTTACCTCGGTGGCGATTGAGGCCGATCTTGATGTCAAACAGAGTGAAGTTCACGGGATGTCGCAACGTGGCGGCAGCGTTACCAGCCATGTCCGTTTCGGGGACAAAGTTTTCTCGCCGACGATTGATCCGGGCGAGGCTGATTTTCTGATCGGTTTCGAGCGTCTTGAAACCCTGCGTAATATCCATTGTTTAAAACCTGGTGGTACGATTATTTATAACACCATGCGCATCAATCCCAGTTCAGTAGCCTCCGGGGTCGCCGAATATCCGGATGATGTTGCTGAACAGATTGCGGCCTCCGGGGAAAAGACTTATGCGATTGATGGCCTGGGTCTGGGCCAGCAGGCCGGGAATCCGCGATCCGCCAATGTGGTTATGGTTGGTGCCGTTTCAAGCTTTCTCTCTCTGCCGGAATCCCTTTGGGAGGCGAAGATTCGTGAGCTTTTGCCGCCCAAGCTGGTTGATCTTAATCTCAAAGCCTTTCATTTGGGGCGCGAAGCCGTAAAAGGAAAATGATTTTTCCGTTTCAGTAATGATTTTAGAGAGGGGGCGTTTTGGGCCCCCTCTTTTTTTTCTTGTAAAACCGGAAAACGAGCTTGTCTTTTAGCGATAAAGACTATATTTCTTGTTTGTGTTTCAACTTAGCCAGCCCAAGATTTTTTATGAATGTATCAACTTTGAACTTTGAACTGAGTTAAATGCATTATCAAAACACCAAACAGGTTTTAACGGCCCTGCACCAGATCAGTTGTTTGACCATGACCGGGATGAGTCGTGAAGAGTTCGCCCGGACGATCCTTGAGACGGTGACTGGAGCTCTCTGCTACGATCGTGTGGCTCTCTATCTTCTGCGTGAAGGAACCGGCATGCTTGAGGGGGTTATTAATGTCGGTTGTCAGGTTAGTGTCAAGGGGTTGAAGTATGATATTAAAAAAGACCACTGTTTTGAAACCCGGGTTGTGCGCACGGGTGAGATTATTCGTATTCGGGAAGGACTTGATCAATCCTTTTTTACGCCGCTCGACCGGCGTCGTAATGCAGCCTTAAAACGCAGCAACTGCGTTCTCGTGCCGGTGATTACCGAACGCGGGATTGTCGGGACCATGTTAGCGGATCGCAGTTTTCGCCAAGAGGAGATCAGTGATGAAGATATCGAGATCCTCGAAATTTTCTGTAACCAGATCGGGATCGGGGTTGATAATCGTCGCCTGAATGTTCACAATCAACGCCAGATTGATGAGCTTATCGAGCTCCAGCTGATCTCTCGACAGATGAGTGAAGCGGCTGATATGGCCGAGTTGCAGCAGCTTATCGTCTCTCGCGGGACGGATTTAGGGGCCGCTCAGGCCGGTTGGTTGTTGCTTAACCGGGGGACGGGTGACAAACTGGTGCCGGTTGCCGCTTTTGGGGCTTTGCCGGAAGAGTTTTGGAATCTTGATGTAAAGAGTCAGTTAAGGGAGTCTTTGGGTAGCAATCAGACCCTTTTTCGATCCTCAATGAGAATCTCTGCGGGTGGTGGAAATCGGCCGGTTGGAGTCTTTAGCCTGCCGCTTTTGGTCGGTAAGCGTGAGCAGGGTCTCCTGTTGCTGCTCTATCGTGAGGTTGAAGCGCCGGCCGAGCTCAATATCGACCTTTTGAAAGTCTTTGCTACTCAGGTTGATAAAGCGATGGAGAGTCTTATCTTTAATCGTACCCTGATTGAAGATCGGGATTTTCGCGAAAGTATTTTACGGAGTTCTCCGAACGCTATCATCACCTTAGATAGTGCCCTGCGTATTACCTCGCATAACCGTTCCTGTGAGAAGATTTTTGCTTCCCTTAATCCCGATTGGCAGGGCAGTATCTTTGACCTTCTCGACTCTCCTTCATTCCGTCGGGCTTTGGTCCAGGTGGGAGCTCGTCAGCAGTCTTTAGCTCAGCTCGAGATGTGTCAATCTTTTGCCGATCCCTGTGGTAGTTGCAGCTCTGCTGGTCAGGAGAAGATCTTTTCGGTCAGCGTTACCGCGCTTGGTGGGTCTCCCAATGTCGATCGGGGTCTGTTGGTTTTAGTTCAGGATCAAACTGAAAAACGGAAAATCGATCAAGATGTAGAACGCATGCGGCGTCTGGCGTCGATCGGGCAGCTTGCGGCCGGAATCGCCCATGAGATTCGTAACCCGTTGACCGGTATGAATATCTCACTCGATATCATCAGTAATGAGTTGACGGATCGGCCGCAGGCCGGTAAACTGGTGACCGGGGTTGTTGAGGAGCTCGACCGACTCGAAAATATCGTCTCCTCGATGTTGGAGTTTTCTCGGGCCGGGATTTTGGATCGAACCTGGGTTAATGTGTCTGAGCTTCTTAACGGCTGGTTTCCGATTTTTCAGGAGCAGTCTCGACGTTTGCATGTCGAGGCTTCTTTGAGGATCAGCGAGGGTGCTCTGCCGGCGGTCTATGGTGATCGCGAGAAACTCAAACAGGTAGTCATCAATCTTGGTCTTAACGCGCTTGATGCTGCGCAAGAGGGTGGCGGCAAGGTTACCGTCGCCCTCAATCTGGTAGCTTCCCACAGTGGTTTTGCGACTGAACTCGAAGTACAAGTCGAACGCCCCTGGCTCTGGTTGCGGATTAGCGATGATGGTCCGGGCATGAGCCGCCACATAATCGAAAAAATCTATGATCCATTCTTTACCACCAAAAACCGGGGCACCGGGCTTGGTTTGTCGATCGTTCACAGTATTATAAAAGAGCATGGCGGGCGCCTTGAGGTTGAGAGCGATCCCGGTCGAGGCTCTACCTTTGCCGTTGGTCTACCGGCCGGCGAAGCCCAACCTCGTTACCAGAGAGTAGAAGATGTCCAATCGTATACTTATAATTGATGATGAAAAACTGATCCGTGAATCCCTGACCCATCTTTTGAGCGGGGCCGGTTATCGGGTCGAGGTCGCCGGCCGGGTAGCTGATGCCAGAATCTTGATCGCAAAAGAGATCTACGACCTTATCCTGATCGATCTGCGGCTGCCCGACGGTAGCGGGATTGACCTTTTGCGTCATATCCATGAACGGGCTGATTATGCGCCGTTGTGCATTATGATGACCGCCTACGGTTCGGTTGATACCGCGGTTGAAGCGATGAAATACGGGGCCTATGATTATATCAATAAGCCTTTCAAATCGCAGGAGATCCTTCTGATTGTTAAACTTGCCTTAGAGACCGGCAAGTTAAAACGCGAGGTTCGTGATATCGTTAAGTCTCAGTCCGAGATGAGCGATATTGTTTCGGTCGACCCGGCTATGCAGCGGGTTTTGGAAATTGTACGCAAGGTGGCCCGTAATCGTGATGTTTCAGTCCTGATTCGGGGAGAGAGTGGTACCGGTAAGGAATTGGTGGCCAATGCGATTCACTATATGAGTGAACGCGCGACCAAACCCTTTGTTAGTATTAATTGTGCATCGATCCCCGGTAATCTTTTGGAGAGTGAGCTTTTCGGCTATGAACGCGGCGCTTTTACCGACGCCAAAAGCCGCAAACTCGGGCTTTTGGAAAAAGGTGATGGCGGTACCGTCTTTCTTGATGAGATCGGGGATATGGAAGCCCCTCTACAGGCCAAACTCTTAAGGGTTCTTGAAGAGAGTAAGTTTAGACGTTTGGGTAGCGTTGATGACATCGAGATTGATACCCGTTTTATCTCGGCCACCAATCAGTCGCTGGAGAAACTGATCGAAGAGGGCAAGTTCCGTGAAGATCTTTACTATCGTCTCAAGGTCATCAATATCGTGGTGCCACCCCTGCGCGAGCGTCGTCAGGATATCGAGATGTTGCTCAAATACTTTTTTGAGCAATTTAATCGCAAACTCAAAAAAAACGTCAGGGAAATATCTCCGGGAGCTCTGGAGTTACTTCAGAAATATCAGTGGCGCGGTAATGTTCGGGAACTCAAAAATATGGTTGAGAGAATTATGATCCTTGAAGATGACGAGATCATCACAGAAGAACATCTGCCCTTGGAAGTTCTCTCCGCCAGCCGTGATAAAAACCAGTTCAGTCTGGCCCTGCCGCGCGAATACGATTTTCGCCAAGGCGTTGATTTTAACGAGCTCGTTAAATCGTTCTCCAGCTACCTGATCGAAGAGGCGATGAAGGTCGCCGGCGGCAACAAAGCCAAAACCGCTCGTCTCCTCAGTATGGATCGCGGTACCCTGCGCTACCAGATTAAAAAACTCGAAGTCGCCGGAGGGGTTGGGGATGACTTCGACGAAGAGTAGAGGTTTGAGGGGAAGTTCTGTGTAAAAGCGCTTGCCAGTTGCCGTAACTTATGCTACAAGCCGTCTCCCAGTTTGTTGATAGATTCAATCCTATTCGGGACGTAGCGCAGCCCGGCAGCGCACCTGCCTTGGGAGCAGGGGGTCGGAGGTTCAAATCCTCTCGTCCCGACCAATGATATCAGGGGGTTACGGTTTTTCCGTAGCCCCCTTTTTCTTTTGCGGGGAAACGCTACGGGAAAAAGTGATCTTGGAAGTCATCCTTCCATAATGCCATCGATCATTTCCTGTAGAGAACTCTGGATTATCTATTCTATTTGGAGTCCACTCAAAAACTAATAAAGCATTGAAAAGATTGACTAAAAACTAAATTCGTGCTATAGAAAGTGCAAGAAAATATCATGATTACCTTGAAAAGGCTTGCACTTATGATTCGTTATGACGACCCCAAACAACAGCCGTTACCCGGTTTCGAAAAATTTCATGGCTTCCCCCTCGTAATGGGTAACCGCTGGGTAA
>JAGHAQ010000101.1 GCA_021161425.1 Candidatus Tharpella sp.
GGAGAGGGGAGTGGATACATGAGATTACATACGAAGTCGCCGGTTTGACACAGATCTCCATAGTACTTCAAGCCGAAAGATCGTAATCTTCCATTTTGATATCACCCTTATCAATAGCATTAAGAATGGCAACTGCAATCGGCACAACGAAAAGGACATCGGTCGCTCTCTCTTCAGCCAGCACTTCAATAATCCATTTGGGATCCTTAAGGTCTCTAAGAATTGTACCGGTAGCCCCAGTTGCATAAAAAGGAGCCCAAAGAAACATCGTACCACTGTGATAGAGGGGGAGAAAGAAGAGATAGTTGTCGTTCTTTTCGACAAAATAGCTCATACCATTCCCGATAGAGGTATTATTCAGGGAGTAATGGGTGTGAAGTACCGGCTTTGGTTTACCGGTAGTGCCGGAAGTAAACATCATCGCCAGATCAGCCCCGTCTTCAACCTCGACCAGAGCTTCGGAGGTATCATCGTAGGCCGCCAGTTCGCGATAATCGAGCATTCCATCGCCAACTTTATCACCAACACAAACAAAGTGCTTGACCGTCGTTAACTCTTCCCGAACCGGCTCCACAACCGACAGAAACTCGGAACCTAAGATAAAAGCTTTGGGATTGGAAACCTCGGCCGCAAACTTGATATCATTTCCGACAAAACGAAAATTGAGCGGCACCACGACACCGCCAAGCTTGATGATGGCATAGTAACTGATCAACCACTCAAGGCTGTTGTTCTGCAGATGCATTACATAGTCGCCCTGTTTGACACCTAGCTCCTTGTTCAGGTAGTTGGCAACCCGGTTGATAGATTGATTAAAATCTTTCCAAGTCAAAGTACGCCGCTCACCGGTTGCAGGGGTACGTTCGATCAAACAAATCTTTTCCGGCAGATTACAGGCATGCAGGCAGGCATAGTTGGCATAATTCATCGTTTTCACACTCCTTCTTCATAAAAATAATAACTTTAAAACGAAGTACTAATAGCAAGAACCGTACTACAACAAGTAAATTTATCTCGCTAATAAAAAATGATTTGCTAACTATTCAGGTCTACGTTACTACCCTGCAAGAACTCTGGGGTTCTTTTTGCGCCCTGAACGATAGCCAAGAAACACTTTTGGGAGTCTGCTAACTACGGTAGTCGGCATTAATCGAGATGTAATCATGGGTCAGGTCGGAGGTTAACAGAGTGAACTCATCTTCACCTGATTGAAGGTCAATTTTCACCGCAAATTCGGGGCGCCGCAAAACCGCCGCGCCAGCCTCTTCACGATAGTGCGGATCACGAACCCCGCCACTGACAACCCTGACCTGATCAAAACTGATATTAACCAACTCTGTCTTAATCTCAACTCCGGCGTAGCCAACAGCCGCAATAATCCGCCCCCAATTGGCATCCTGGCCAAAAAAAGCGGTCTTGACCAGGGCTGAATTGGCCACCGCCCGGCAAATTTTTTCGGCTGCCTCAACCCCTGACGCCCCGGTGACCGTAACCTCTACAGCCTTGGTCGCCCCTTCACCATCTTTAACAATCATCAAGGCCAGCTCACGCGCTACCTGCAAAAGACCATCCTCTAAAATTTCAAGATCAGAGGATGACATCAAACAACAACCGGAAACCCCATTGGCCAATGCTAGAACCGTATCGTTGGTGCTCATATCGCCGTCGACACTGATCCGGTTAAAGCTCTTATCAACCACCCGCCGTAGCATCGCCTGCCAGATTTGCCGATCAATTTCGGCATCCGTCAAGAGGTAGGCAAGCATAGTCGCCATATCGGGATGAATCATACCGGCACCTTTGGCGATCCCGGTCAGGACCACTCGCCCCTTACTGGTCTCAACTTCGATCCCGGCAATTTTCGGCACCTTGTCCGTTGTCATAATCGCCCGAGCCGCGGCGCCCAAAGCTTTTTCTTGTGTAATTTCACCCTCTAGATCGGCGACCAGAGCCTCAACCCCTCTAAGAACCGTGGTCACCGGAAAAGGTTCACCAATCACCCCGGTTGAGGAGATAAAGATCTCCGAACGCTCAAGCTCCAGGGTCGCCGCCAGAACCTCGATGACCGTCATCACATCGATCTCACCCTGATGACCGGTACAGGCATTGGCGTTACCACTGTTGATCAGGACTGCGCGCAGGTCATGACCTTCAGCTATCTGTTTGCGACCATAAATAACCGGGGCTGCAGGAAAACGGTTTTTGGTGAAAACTGCAGCTGCAACCGCGGGATGAGAACTCAATAGCAACGCCAGATCAAGTGCATCGCCCGTTTTCAGACCACAATGAATCCCGGCAAATTGATAACCCGGACAGATTTTTATATTTTCAGACATCTTGGCACCCTATTTCCCGCAACACTTTTTGTATTTTTTACCGCTGCCGCAGGGACAGGGGTCGTTACGGCCGACCTTTGCGCCGCTGACTACCGGCTTTTGTTTACCATCCCCACTCCGACCGCCACGCGAGAGCACTGTCTCATGCTCTTGACGAGCCTGCTGGTCAAGCTCCTCAACCTCCTCTTCCCGGGTTACCTGAATATGGAAAAGCTGACCGATAGCATCCTCCTTGATACGTTCGATCATATCGGCAAACATCTCGAAACCCTCACGCTGATACTCACGCAAGGGATCTTTCTGCCCGTAACCACGCAGGCCGATGCCTTCCTTGAGCTGGTCGATGGCATAGAGATGATCTTTCCACAAGGTATCTATGGTATGCAGGAGGATAATCTTTTCCAGCTGGCGCAAGGTTTCAGCACCCATCTCAACTTCCCTGGCAGCATAGCTTTTCCGTACCAGCCCCTGCAACTCCTCAACCAGCATTTCAGCATCATCAAGAAGTGCCAGCTCCGACCCTTCAGAAAAATCGACGGCCAGACCAAATGAGCGCTGCAAGCCAAGCGTCAAAGAATCAAAGTCCCATTCGGCGGCATTGCGCGATCCCCCAGTGGCGGCACTCAGCATCTCTTCAACGACATCCTCGGCATACTCGACGACTAGTTCTTGAAGGTTCTCATTACCCAACACTTCGCGACGCAAGGCATAGATAGTTTCGCGCTGTTTGTTCATGACATCATCATATTCAAGCAGCTGCTTGCGGATATCAAAGTTGTGACCCTCGACCCGGCGCTGGGCGTTTTCGATCGCCTTGGAGATCATCTTGTGTTCAATCGGCTCACCCTCTTCAATGCCCAGGGTATCCATAACTTTGGCAATGCGCTCGGATCCGAAGATCCGCATCAGATCATCCTCCAGACTGAGATAGAAACGCGATGAACCGGGATCCCCCTGGCGACCGGAACGCCCCCTTAACTGGTTATCGATACGCCGACTTTCATGGCGTTCGGTGCCCAGGATATGCAGGCCTCCGGCTTTAAGAACCTCCTCACGTTCAGCTTCGCACTGCTGCCGGTAACTGGCCATAACCTGCTCGCGCTCTTCAAGACTCATCTCATCATTTAGTTTGGCCTTGGCCATCATCTCGGGATTGCCACCCAGCACGATATCAGTTCCACGCCCTGCCATATTGGTGGCAATGGTTACGGCCGCCTTGCGACCGGCCTGAGTGATAATCTCGGCCTCTTTCTCATGAAATTTGGCATTCAAAACTTCATGTTTGATACCTTTACGCTTCAAAACCCTACCTAAATGTTCAGAATCTTCAATCGAGATCGTCCCGACCAGGGCCGGCTGTCCGGCCTCATGACAGGCAATAATCTCTTCAACGACGGCATTATATTTTTCCTTGCCAGTCTTGAAGATCACATCAGGATTATCTTGCCTGATCATCGGCTCATTAGTAGGCACGACGACCACGGAGAGACCATAGGTCTGAGAGAATTCAACCGCCTCGGTATCAGCAGTCCCGGTCATCCCGGCCAACTTATCATACATGCGAAAATAGTTCTGAAAAGTGACACCCGCCAGAGTCTGATTCTCACGCTCGATCTTGACCCCCTCCTTGGCTTCAAGAGCCTGATGCAGGCCATCACTATAGCGGCGCCCATCCATCAAACGCCCGGTAAATTCATCAACGATAACAACCTTGTCATCCTTGACCACATAATCAACATCTCGTTTAAAAAGAACATGCGCTTTCAAGGCCTGATTAACATGATGCAGGGTCTCGATCTGGGCCGGCTCATAGAGATTGTTGACCTTGAGCAGCTCTTCAACTTGTGCCACCCCGACCTCCGTAAGGGTCGCTGAGCGACTCTTTTCATCAAGGTCATAATCGGTCGCTTCCGCCTGCGCCTGATTACGCTGTATCAATTTACGCATCGCTTTATCGATAACATAGTATTTTTCGGTACTGTCGTCGGTCGGTCCGGAGATAATCAGCGGGGTTCGCGCCTCATCGATAAGAATACTGTCAACCTCATCGACAATCGCGTAATAGAGCGGTCTCTGCGCGTAATCTTCAAGAGAAAATTTCATATTATCGCGCAGATAGTCAAAACCGAACTCATTATTGGTACCGTAGGTAATATCAGCTCCATAACCTTCCTGACGCTGCTGATCGTCAAGTTCATGCAGGATAGTCCCGACCGAAAGTCCCAGAAATTCGTAAATGGTTCCCATCCAGGCGGCATCACGACGAGCCAGATAATCATTTACGGTTACAACATGTACGCCTTTACCAGCCAAAGCATTAAGGTAGACCGGCAGGGTCGCGGCCAGGGTTTTACCCTCCCCGGTTTTCATCTCGGCAATTTTGCCGTCGTGGAGAACAATACCGCCCATGATCTGAGAATCAAAATGACGCATCCTCAAAGTTCGCATCGCGGCCTCACGAACCACGGCAAAAGCTTCAGGCAAAAGCTCATCAAGGGTTTCACCCTCTTTAAAACGTGACTTGAACTCCAGGGTTTTACCCTGGAGTTGACTGTCCGAAAGAACTTTAAGCGCCTCCTCTTCCCGGTTCACCTGTTCGACAAGGGTTTGCATACCCTTGATTTCACGATCATTTTTGCTACCAAATATTTTTTTCAGGATATTTGCCATGAAACTTCAACCTCTTAAAATAAAAAGTCCCCGCAAAAAACGCCGACTGGCGTTTACGAGGACCAATTGAATAGATGCCTGATGGCCTAGACTCCCAGACTATCTGACATCTCAATCCAACAAATAGTCAACCGGATTTGCCACCTTCCCATTTAACACAACCTCGTAATGAAGGTGGGGGCCGGTACTACGACCGGTGTTGCCGAGAAGACCCAGCTTCTGACCACGAATCACCGACTCTCCGTTTTGGACAGCTACCTTTGAAAGATGGCCATACTTGGTCACCTTACCCAAACCATGATCGACGACCACCATTTTTCCATAACCACCTTTATAACCGGCAAAAACAACTTGGCCATCGGCAGTCACCACAACCGGGGTACCAGTCCGATTGACAATATCAATTCCCTTATGAAATTCACGACGACCGGTAAAAGGAGAAACTCGATAACCGAAACGAGAGCTGATCCAACCTCGTACAGGCCACACTGATGGAGTGAAGTTAAGTAACGTCTGCTGATCTTTAAGATGAGTACTCAAATGCTCAAGTTCGCCCTCTTCGCGGGCGATATCAAGCTCTAAACGTTGTAATTCCCGATGCATACGGGCCAATTGTTGTTTACGTTCGGCATCAACACTAGAAACCGTCAACTCGGCGGCCAGAGGATCAGGCCCGCCCACGTTCCGGGTCTCCACCTGTCCTGGTACAATAGCCAAGTTGGCCATGACCTTAACCCTGGCATTACTCTCTTTCAACTTTGTAAACTGATCAGAGATATCGGTCATGCGCTGCGAAAAAAAATTTATCTGTTTCTCCAGTTCGCGGTTTTTCTTTGCTAACCGACTGTAATCATTGATACTATGCAAGTTTACCAAGTAGAGAGCGATAGCAACCAGAGCCCCCATAAAAATGGCGCAAAGCCCAGGGGTAATCAACCACAGGGCTCTTTTTGCCTCTTTGACCGGCAGGGTCAATTTACGATGCACACCGCTTCCGGTTCGAAAAAGTACCAGCGTATATCGATCTTTAGTCTTCATCAAGATAATCCATCCTCAAGTTTGCTGACTTAGTAAAAAGTCCTTCAATCAAGTCTTTCTCAATAAATAAAGAGTGACTACAAGCGTTTATTATCATCATTAACTGCAAACCCATTAAATTAGGGCAATCCTAAATAGCAAAGTGTTGCCAGATTGTCAATATTTTAGCTTTTCCCTGGCAATCTTGTCAAACCCGGTTTTATATGTTAGATAAGATTATTAAAAATGTTAACCGACCAGCACCTGCAACAGGAAAACAGCTATGATCAACGTCACCATAAATCAGGAACGGACTGAAGCTCGACTTTCGATAACGCCTGACCCGGAAAATCCTGAGACGTTAACGACAGACCAATTGATTACAGCTCTCAAGAAAAATAATGTTATCGCGGGAATCAGCAAAAAAAATCTGGTTGCCATCCGCAACAAATTCAATCATCAACCCACTCGGGCCGTCTCCGTCATTATCGCCCGTGCCCTGCCTAAAAAACCGACATCTCAACACCAATATAACTTTAACTTTACAACCGGCAAAAATATCGGTCGACTTCAGGGTGCAGACCAGATTGATTATAAAAATAAAGGGATAATCAAATCACTCAAACCGGAAGAGATTCTCCTGGAGGTCATCCTTGGCCGGGAAGGCACTCCCGGCCGACTTATCGACGGCACCGTTGTAAAAAATGAGCCGCTTAAACCTCTGATCAACTACAAAACCGGTCTCGGCGTTACCCTTGATGAAGATAGTGCCAAGCCCCTCTATAAGGCAACCACCACCGGGCAACCGCTGTTGAGCGACAACACCTTAAGCATCTCTGGAACCTTTCACCTAGATGGCGATGTCGATCTCGACACCGGCCATATCAAGTTTGAGGGGCCGATAGAGATCAGCGGCAACCTACTGGCCGATTTTCACATCAGCTCCAACGCTGATATCTTTATCGGTAAAACCGTCAGTGGCTCGATCCAGACTAAAGGCAACCTAACTTCAAACGGTGGGATCATCGGTAGCGAGACTGAGAAGATCGTGGTCGGAGGCGATCTTACCTGCGAGTACATCTCGGCCGTCAGCCGGCTCCAGACCGGCGGAGCTATCACCGTGGCCAAGCACATTATCAACAGCCATGTCATCTCCGGAAAAACTGTCAGTTGCCAGGAGATGATTACCGGCGACAGCAAGATTATCGCTTTTTATGGAGTAACCTGCAATGAACTGGGCAGTGACCAGGGAAGTCGAACCACGGTCGAAATAGGAGGCTCTCTCGATTTGAAGGAGAAGATCAAAAAAATTGATGAATACCTGGAACCTCTTATCGCTCAATCGATCGCCATGGTAGACGAACTTGGCCTGCAGGTCCTGATGAAAAAGGACACATCCTCCCTTCCTGAAGAGAAACGGCCCGAAGCTGAGAAGACAATCCAGCAATACCTTAAAACAGAGGAACATGTCGCCCGCTTAAAGGAGAAAAAGAGTGCACTTGAGGAAAAGGTTGAGGCTGGACTAAAAGCCAGGGTCACCGTCAAAAAATGCACCTATCCCGGAACCACAATCAAGATCGGCCTCGAAACCTATGTTGTCGAACGAAGCATCAGTGGCCCGGTCGAATTTTTTCTTGATAAAACAAGTAAGACTATAACCTTTGAACGCTTGACATAGACCTGGCCAGACGATACCGAAAGTAAACTGGTTGTAAGGTTCAAAGTTCATTGACAAGATAAAAATGAAGGCCCTCCATTTACGCTTTACTCACTCCCCCTCCTGTGTTAAAAAGCCTCCATGCAAACTATCGGAATAATCACCAAACACAAAAACCAGCGGGCTCTTGAAACCGGCATCAAACTGCGTGACTGGCTTAAGGAACGCGGACTTTGCGTACTTTGTGAAGAGGAACTGGCGACACCGCTGAAACTCGAAAGTTTCACAAAATCAGAGATCTCCGAACAAGCCGACCTGATTGTTGTCTTAGGCGGTGACGGCACCATGCTTAGCATCGCCCGCCACATAAAACGCAGCGACCTGCCGATTCTCGGTGTCAATCTGGGAGGGCTGGGTTTTTTGACGGCCATTACCCTGGATGAACTTTTCCAAGTCATGGTGGAGGTCCTGGCCGGCAATTTTTCCTTGAGCCCCCGCATGATTCTCAAGATAACTCTCCACCGCCGGGATCAACCTGCCTCTAACCATTACGTGCTCAATGATACCGTCATCAATAAAGGAGCGATGGCACGTATAATTGATCTGAAAACGGTTATCGACGGCAAACTGGTCAATACCTTCAAAGCTGACGGTCTGATCTTTTCGACCCCGACCGGTTCCACCGGCTATTCCCTGTCGGCAGGGGGACCGATTATCTATCCCACTTTAAATAGTATTACCGTTGCCCCGATATGCCCTCATACGCTCACCAATCGACCACTCATTGTACCCCCCGAGGTCACGATTGAGACAACCCTGACCTCAACTGACAGTGATGATGTTTTTTTAACCCTTGATGGTCAGGTCGGTTTTTCACTGAAGCCTCTCGATAAAGTCACAATCACCAGAGCGGATCATAACATCAGTCTCGTCATCTCACCGAGCAAAACCTATTTTGAGGTTCTGCGCAATAAACTCAAATGGGGTGAACGCTACCAGAACCTGAATCTCTGATCCTACTGGCCCGGAATATATCTCTCCATGCTTAAACAGCTAACCATCAGTAACTTCAAATTGATCGACCACATTGAGTGTGATTTCAATACTGGTTTAACCGTCCTGACCGGCGAAACCGGGGCCGGTAAGTCGATTATCCTGAGTGCCTTGATCACCCTTCTGGAGGGTAAACCGGGTTCTGACATTTTCCATGACGAAAAACAGCCGGTAATTATCAGCGCCATCTTCTCTCTACCGCAAAATCCAGCTTTTCACTCACAGCTTAATGATATCGGCTTCGCCAGCGACCAGGATGAAATCATCCTGCGCCGCCATATCAGCCGCAAAAGCCACGGCGGCATCAACAACCGCATCTACTTAAACGACCAGCCGACCACCGGCAATACGGTCACCTCTCTGGCCACCCACCTGATCGAATTTGTTGACCAACACCAGCAACAAAGCTTACGCAACCCCAAAGAGCCCCTGCGCCTGCTCGACGCTTATGGCGACCTGCTGCCTTTAAAAAAGGGGTACTATAATCTTTTTCACGAACACCAAGAACACGAACGTCGGCTTGAGCTGTGGCAGCATGAAATCAGCGAGGCGGCCCGGCAAATGGACTACTACACCCACCAACTTACAGAGTTGGCTGATGCCCGCCTTGATCCCCGGGAAGAGGACGAGCTCCTTGCCCTACGCTTGCAATACCAGCAGATCGGCAAGCTTCGAGAACTGACCCGAGAAGCTGAAGAGATCAGTTACTCGAACAATAGCTCAATCATTGACAACTGTTATCGCCTGCTTGAAATCTTCGCTGAACTTTCACGCCGGGATAGTGAAGCGCCCCGGGCGGAAGAAAGCTTAACCGGGATCATTGACAGCCTTCAGGATATCTGCAAGGAAAATAGCAACTACATGACCCGCCTGGAGATCGACGAACAAACTATCGAAGAGACCGAAGAACGGCTGGCCCTTCTGGAACGCCTCAAACGAAAATTCGCGACCGACGTAAATGGCTTGATTGAGTTGCGTAAAGAGCTTGAAGAGAGGGTCAGGAGCTGGGAGAATCGCGATACTGAAAAAGAGAGCCTGATCCTTGAACTTGCGAAAAAAAGAGAGGGGATGTTGAATGCGGCCGAAAAACTTGGCCGGGCCCGCCAGGAACAGGGAGAGATCCTGGCCCGAACCGTAACCGGACACCTGCATGATCTTAACCTATCCCAAGCCCGTTTTCTCATCAAAAGAGAAGATATCCCCTGCTCGGCGACCGGTAAGGATCACATCACCTTCCGTTTCAGCGCCAACCCCGGTGAAGAGCCGGCCCCAATCGGAGACATCGCCTCCGGCGGCGAACTCTCTCGACTTTTACTGGCGCTAAAAACCGCACTCGCCCATCGCTATCAACTGCCGACCATGATCTTTGATGAGGTCGACACCGGTCTTGGTGGGGGCACGGCTGCCGCCGTCGGCCGTAAAATTGCCGACATCGCAGAAAACTGCCAGGTGATTACCGTAACCCACCTACCCCAGGTTGCGGCTTTTGCTGATCAGCACTTTATCATTGACAAAATAAGTGACCCAGATAAAGAACAAACCAAGATCCAACTTATCAGGATCGGATCGGAAAAAGAGCAGGATCGAATTCGTGAACTGGCGCGCATGGGCAGTGGCGAAGAGATCACTAAAGAGGCCGAAGAGCACGCCAGAGTCTTACGCAAAGAAGCCGGAAAATAGTTTCATAAAAAAACATCTTTCCGAACAAGCGCGACCGCAATTGATTATTAGAAAATTGAAAAAGGATAAAATAAGATGATTCGCCGGGCTACCATAAAAGATGTCAAGACCATCCAGAATGCTCTCGAACACTACGCCAAAAAAGGCCTGCTGTTGCCCCGTTCACTTAGCGACCTCTATGACAACCTGCGCGATTTTATCATCTACCAGAAGAAAGGGGAAGTTTTTGGCGTCAGCGCCCTGCATGTCTGTTGGGAGGAGCTGGGAGAGATTCGTTCACTGGCCGTCCTGCCACCCCATACGAAACAGGGAATCGGCCGGCAACTGGTCAATGACTGTGAAAAGGACGCCGCCGAACTGGGTTTAAAAAAGGTCTTCACCCTGACCTATCAGGAGAGTTTTTTTACCGGCCTCGGCTATCGAACTATCGACAAAAGCCAGCTCCCTCATAAAGTCTGGGGAGACTGTCTGAAATGTGTCAAATTCCCAGATTGTGATGAGATCGCCATGATCAAAACACTCTAATGCGGGGAACAATCCTGCAACCCAAACGGGCTTTACCGGCCCGCAAATAAGTGCTCTTATCAGAACATTTTCTTGTTAAAAAACAAGAAAATAACCTGTAAGGCACTAAATACCGTCTTCTTCGCCAACCACGCGATTACGCCCAGCGTTCTTAGCCCGATAGAGGGCTTGGTCAACCCTTTCAACATAATCTTCCAGGGTATCATCCTCCTTAAGGCTCCCAACCCCGAGACTGATGGTCACCGAAAAGGGTTCTCCCTTATAGGTGAACCGGCTAACTTCAACCTTTTGCCGAATACGTTCCGCCACCTCCAGAGCATTCCGATAAGGGGTATGCGGTAAAATCAGGGCGAATTCCTCACCGCCATAACGAGCCAGAACATCGATCTCGCGGATCTCTTTCTTCATAACTTCACTTAAAACCCGCAAAACCCCATCCCCGGTTCGATGTCCATAGGTATCATTAACCTGTTTAAAGTGATCAATATCAATAATCACTAAAGCCGTCGGCCGACCATAGCGCTGGTATCCCATCATCTCCAGCTTGAGTTTTTCGTCGTAAGCCCGCCGGTTATAGGTTCGAGTCAGAGGATCAATAATAATCTCCTGTTTAACCTTTTCCATCTGCCTTTTAAGCGTTTCAACCTTTTTGTTGGCATCATTGACCTGTTCCCGCGCCTGCTGCACATCCTCTACCATTTGCCGGGTTCGAGCCTGTAAGCCTTTAGTCTGCTGCAGCAGCAACTCGCGAATCTCTTGTACCTCATGCAGGCTTTGCGCTCGCTGCAAACGTTCAACACACTCGCCCAGACCGCTGTCAAAATTCCCACTACTGAGCAGCAGACCGGAGATTGAGTCCGCCAGAATGGAAATAATTTTCTTCAGTTCATCCCGCTCCCGACCGGTCTCATCATCGATGAGAAGGTTGAACGAAAAGAGACGTTTAAACTTGCTGACATAGCGGCTCATAGCCGCCGGGGTGGAGACCTCTTTCAGTTCTTCCCGACATTGCAGAAAGAGTTCCCGACTACCTTTTTCCTGCAGAGAGAGACCTTCAATCTGGTACAACGCCATACCTACTAACGATTTAAACTCGTCAATCAAGCTGAGCAGATCATTTTCAACACTCGACTGCGCTAAAAGATCATCTTTCAAGCGCTGCATGGTCTCCTGCAGAAGATTAACATCAACCGGTTTCTCCTTGAGAAGCAAATCTTTAACCTGCTTATGAATACGCTTGATCTGACTCGCATTAGAAACGCTTTGCAGGGACTCCTTCAGCGACCCCAGAGTCTTGCCCGCCCCCTGATCACCCAACTGCGACCCCTGCAGGGCCTTTAACAAAAAAACCGACAGTGCCTTATACTCTTTGATCATATCAATATTCATCGGCGTAACCCGTTTCCCCTTTAAGGAGCGTCAACTTCCAAATTGATTTTTTATGGAACTACGAAACCCGAAAACCCTATTCCTGTCGCAGTGGGAGAACAACCTTGAAACAGCTCCCTTTAGCCGTTTCACTGCTGAAACTAATCGCACCATGATGCTGAGCCACAATCGTTTGGGCCGTAAACAGACCAAGTCCGGTCGCACCGCCCTCGACGTTAACTTCTTTGGTCGAAAAAAAGGGGTCAAATAGATGTTTTTGGCACTCCGGACTGATACCGGCACCATTATCACTAACCGAGAAATAAACTTGGTTTTCACCCTCTTGTCCAGTACTCACCACTACCCGGCCGTTATAATCATCAGCAACCTCAAGCAGGCCTTTCCGCTCTCGAATCGCCTGCGCGGCATTGAGCATC
This sequence comes from Candidatus Tharpella sp., assembly GCA_021161425.1. Taxonomy (GTDB): domain Bacteria; phylum Desulfobacterota; class Anaeroferrophillalia; order Anaeroferrophillales; family Tharpellaceae; genus Tharpella. The sequence continues at coordinate 12,744 of JAGHAQ010000101.1, forward strand.
AAATTCAACAAGACCTGCTGAATCTGGCCCTTTTCCATCCGAACAGAAACCAGCCCTTCCTGAAAATCCCTGACCACACTGACCTGTTCCCGTTCCAATTCATAACGGCTGAAGGAGAGAGCATCCTCAATCACTTGGTTTAAAGAGAGCGGAAACATCTCTTTGCGCTCGGGATGAGAAAAAACCATCAAATTACCAGCCATCAAATTCAGGGCTTCAACCTGTTCCTTGAGTCGGCAAAGCAGACTCAGCTCCTTCTCACGCCCTTCAGAAACAGCTTCAAAACGCATCTGCAAAAGCTGCACGACCCCGTAGATAGCAGCCAGATAATTGTTTAGGTCATGAGCAATTCCAGCAGCCATCTGACCGATACTGGCCATCTTTTCGGTTCTTATAACCTGATCCTCCATCATCACCAGGGAGCTGGCATCCTGGAGATAGATCACCGCCTCATGGCTTTGGCTCTCACCCCCATGAAAAATCGGATAGCAAAAGAGATTGACATACTCACGCCCGGCCCGACGCCTTTCAACCCGCAAACGGTTACGGCTTTGACCATCCGCCATACATTCACGCGGCTGGCAATCGGGGCACGGACTTTCACGATGGCGAAAAACCTGATAACAATATTTGCCAACCAACTCTTTCGGCGTGGCCTCATAATAAGCCGCCTCAGCTCGGTTAATAGACTTAATAATGTAATTGTCATCCACCAGATAGAGGCCATCCTCGAGGGCATCAAGGGTGCGCCGATATCGCAACCGGCTTTCGTTGATCTTGCGATTCTTTTTTTCCAGAACCCGGGAAAAGTTTTCCTGTTGCCGACTACGGGAAAAGAGCTCTTCGTACTGATCTTCCAGAAGCTTGATTGTGTCATCCAGAATGCCATGGTAGCTACCCATAAGAATCTCTGAGATTTGCCGGTTTTCTCCCTTACCATCGAGCTTATGTTTTCCTATCAAAAAGACCAGTTTATCAAGGTTGGCCCTAACCGGCCAGACAACTTTCATCAGAAACCACAAGAGGGCAACGGCCATAAAAATATGGAGAGCCAAGGATAAGCCTGAGGATGAAACCGAAGCCGGGAAAAGGAGAAGTCCCAAGACCGCAACAACATTCAAAGCGATCAGAAGTTTTATAAAAAATGTTACCCTTAAACGGGAGAAAAGATTAGAAAACAACCCGGTTCCTCCCCGCTTTTTTGGCCTGATAGAGTTTTTTATCAGCCAGCTCAACCAGCATGCCCGGTTCAGCCATTGAAGCATCGTAGGCAGCCACTCCGAGACAAATTGTTAAACGCCCCTCTGTCTGACCCTCCAGCAAGGGCTGCTGCTCTCGACCGGGGATCTCAGCTTTCTCGATCTCTAGCCGAAAACGTTCAGCCACACCGGCCGTATCCTCAATCCCTCCGTGACAGAGAACCGCAAACTCTTCGCCACCATAACGGGCCACGATATCACTGTGCCGGGCGTTGTCCAACAAAATCTTAGCAACCTTCAGGAGCACCTTGTCACCAGCCGGATGACCATGGGTATCATTATAATGCTTGAAATTGTCGATATCGATCATGATCAGGGAGAGGGCTCCGGAATAGCGTTGAATCCGGTCGAACTCCTCCCGTAAACGCTGTTGAAAATGACGATGATTATAGAGACAGGTCAAACCATCGGTAATTACCAGCTTACTTAAGATCTCCTCTTTCTCACGCAGCTCGGCAATCAGAATGGCCTGCTGAAAAGCCGCTTCCCGCAGAATTTCGGCAGCACTGCGGTCACTCTGTTCGGAGAGTATGCAATTTAACTGATCCTTCAAGACCCGAATCTCTTCGCGGGCCTGAATCAGCTCTTTTTCCAATTGAGCCCGACTCCGCTCAACGCTCTTTTCGGCCATCGTTTAAGATCCCCGTACTTGTACTCTTTGTATGAAACATCGCTATCCCGCCTGAGTTTAATGATGGACTCTATAAAAGACTTTACCTAAACAGTCTATCTCTGCTATAGCCCGAACCTCTTTCCATACTGTAAGGAAGACAAAAACTCAACCCGTAAAAACGGCCCGGCAAATATTTTACCAGAAACCCACCTTATGACCTCCACTAACGCGTCGACAAGTGACCAACAAAACGTAGTCCCTGAACCAGTTATCATCCCTCGTTCAGAGCATCCGATCTCCCGTAAAAAGATCGCCCATAATGCAATAAAAATCCTCTACCGACTCAAAAATAGCGGCTTTACCGCCTACCTCGCCGGCGGCGCTGTACGAGACCTGCTTTTAGGGCAAACGCCCATCGACTTCGACATTGTCACCGATGCCAATCCCAAGCAGATTAAAAGGCTATTCCGCAACTCGCGCATTATCGGCCGGCGCTTCCGCCTGGTTCATATCTTCTTCCATGGAAACAGCCGTTCAACCCCGCAGATTTTCGAGACCGCTACCTTTCGTCGGCAGGTCACCTCAGAACATGACGATCTCGAACTCATCAAGGAGCAACCGGAACTGGCCAACAACCTCTTCGGATCTCCAGAAGAAGATGCCCAGCGCCGAGATTTCACCATCAATGCCCTCTTCTACAATATTGCCGATTTTTCCGTCATTGACAATGTCAACGGCCTGCAGGATCTTGAAGATGGCATCATTCGTATTATCGGCGACCCGGACAAACGTTTTGCTGAAGATCCAGTCCGGGTTTTACGGGCTCTTGAATTTGCCTGCCGGCTCGGTTTTACAATTGAAGATGAAACCGGCAAAGGCCTTAAGGCGGGAGCCCCCGCCCTCGCCACCGTACCAGCCAGCCGTTTACGCGAAGAATTAAAGGGGCTCTACACCAAAAGAGTAACCGCCGCCCTATTGTCTCTTGGCGATCATTACCAAATCAACCACCATTGGCTGCCTGAACAAATTGCCGACAACACACTTAAAGCAATCCCCATTTTAAAACAGATTGAAGAATTTTTTCCACTTTCTGACAACAATAACAATGAACTCGAAAAATTGACGTTCACCGCATTGCTTCTGCCCGGCATTCTCAAAGATTACCCACTTGCCGATGGGATCCGCCTCAATCTGATCCAGGAAAAAGTTGAAGAAAATTTAAAGCCCTTAAGTCAACGTTTCAGTCTGCCCCGTTTCCAGAGACATGCCATTAAGGATATCTTCACCTTGCTCTACCGCCTGAGCCGCGGTGATAAACGCATCAACCAACTACTCAAAAGAGAAAATTTCTTCGCCGCCCTCTTTTTTTATGCCGTCATAACCCGAGAGGTAACGCCACAACCTTCGCACTTCTCTTTCTGGGGCCAACAGAGGAACCGTTTAAACCGCAATAGCGAGGCCCGGGGTCTGGACTACGGTACCCTTTTCAAAAAACCTGAAAGAAAACAGGCTGTCGGCCCAGACGAAAACCAAACCCCGAAGAAAAGCCAAACCAAGGAGCATAAATGATGCGGTCGCAGCTCAATCTCGGCCAGATCAACTATTTAAACTGCTGGCCTCTCTATCATCAGCTACAAGAGATTCCAAACGATAACCGTTTCACCTTAAGATCCGGCCATCCAGCCCAACTCAATCAAAAACTCGAAAACGGTGAGATCGATATAAGTCCCTCATCCTCAATGCTTCTGGCCGTAAGCCCGAAAAGTGATTATTTCGTGATGCCCGACATTGCCATCTCCTCGCTAACCGAAGTCCGCAGTGTCCTCCTCTTAAGCCGCCGCCCCTTGTCTGAACTCAACGATTGTGACATCTCTCTGACCAGTCACTCATTAACCTCCATTTTTCTTTTAAAGATCATCCTCTTCCATTTTCAGGGGCTTAACCCGGAGAAAATCACCTTTACCACAGAAGAATTCACCCCCCACCAAACCCGGGAGGCCGCTCTGATAATCGGTGATCAGGCTTTAGGGATCTACCATAACCCGCCGCCCGGTTTCAAAGTCTACGATCTAGGACACCTTTGGCATCAGTTCACCGGCCGGCCTTTCGTCTACGCCCTCTGGATCGGACGCAAACCGACCCTCAAGAAGAAGAGTCAAGCACTCATAGATCTACACCGAAACCTAACTGAGATTGTTACAAGATTACCCGGAAAACTCGCCGATCTGACCGAACCAGCTCTTTTAACAATGGGGGAAAACACCGCAATCAACCCCTCTCAACTACTCGCTTACTGGTGTCAGGCGATCTCCTATAGGCTTGACAAACAAGCTCTTGAAGGACTTGACCTGTTTTACCGTATCGCCAAGAATCTCGGATTGATCGCCAAGATTCCCAAACTTGATTTCTTCCCAAACCCGGCTTCCCTGGACAAGTAACTTGCTTTCAAAACTGTTTTAGGATACATAAAAAGAATGGATAATAAACAAACATTTGCCCCATTAGTTGAAGCCTCAACCCAGTTACAGGAGTTATTGACAACGGTTTGCAGTAACTGCGGCCCGGCCCTGGAAGAAACTGTCAAAAGCTGCTGTACAGCCTTGCGCCAAGGAAACAAAATTCTCTTTTTCGGCAACGGCGGCAGCGCCACCCAAGCCCAGCATCTAGCAGCTGAACTGATCAACCGTTTCCTGATTGACCGACGACCAATGGCCGCCCTGGCTCTGACTTCCGACTCCGCGGTCACCACCTCAATCAGCAACGACTACTCCTTTGCCGAACTTTTTGTCCGCCAGCTTGAAGGTCTTGGTCGGGCCGGTGATATTGCGGTAGCACTAACCACCAGCGGGACTTCAGAAAACATTATTGCCGGATTGAAACGGGCCCGGGAACTAAAAATGACGACTATCGGCCTGCTCGGCCGTGACGGCGGTAACTGCCTTGAGCTCTGCGATGTCGCCCTGCTGGTACCGGCGACCGATACGGCCCGTATCCAAGAGATTCATCTCCTTCTGGGTCATCTACTCTGCGGTCTGGTGGAAAAAGAGATGGCTTCGTAAAATGGAAAATATAGAACTGAACAAAAGGAAACTGACCACCTACCCTCTGGCGTCACGCCCGAGTAAAGTCAGCATAAACCATTTTGCCAGAAAGCTGACCGGAGAAGAAAGCGTTGCCGGCCTACTTGACAAGCTACCCGGTTTTCTCGCGGCCGATGATCTTAAAAACATTATTAACGCCATAATCTCAGCCCACCGACAACAACGACCTATCCTGCTCGGCATGGGAGCCCACGTCATCAAGGTTGGCCTGACGCCACTAATTCTACAATTGGTTGAAAAAGGGGTACTTAGTGGTGTCGCCTTAAATGGGGCCGGAATTATTCATGATTTTGAACTCGCTTATGCCGGCCACACCTCCGAAGATGTCGCCGACGGCATCACCGGCGGTAATTTCGGCATGGCCCAGGAGACCGGAGAGCTCTTAAACCGGGCAATCTTGCAGGGAGACCGGGAGGGTCTCGGCTTAGGATCCGCCGTCGGCCGGATGATCTGGGAAGAAAAACTACCGCATCGTGAAATGAGCCTGCTCGGACAATGTTACCGAATGCAGATCCCGGTCACCGTCCACGTCGCCATCGGCACCGACATCATCCATATGCATGCGGCCGCTGACGGGGCCGCAATCGGTCGCACCAGCTTCAAAGATTTTGACAGGTTCTGCGCTCTGGTCGCACAGCTTGAAGACGGTGTCTATATCAATCTCGGTTCAGCAGTGGTTCTACCCGAGGTTTTTCTCAAAGCGATTTCACTGGTCCGCAACCTCGGCCATCAAGTAGATAACCTGACCACCGTCAATATGGACTTCAACCGCCACTATCGATCTTTTGAAAATGTCGTCAAGCGCCCAACCCTCGGCAGCGGCCAAGGCTACCAGCTCATCGGCCACCATGAGATCATGTTTCCCCTGCTGGTTGCCGGGATTCTGGCCCAGTTGGAAAATGAGTGAAAGGAAAATAGTTATGGATCTAGCAACTTACCGTATCGGTATTATTGGCAGCGGCAATATGGGTAAGGCCATTATCAAGGGACTGCAAGTCGCCAAGCAGAGCCCGACCATTACAGCCTGGGATGCACTTAGCGACAACCGCAAATTGCTCAAAGAGGATTTACGGGTCAAGGTTCCACAAGATAACCGTGAGCTGGTTTTAAACAGTGACATTATTATTCTGGCTGTCAAACCGCAAGTCATAGACCCGGTTATGACCGAGATCGCAGACTCCCTGACAGAGGAGAAACTGCTCATCTCGATCGCTGCCGGAGTACCGTGCAAACGTCTTGAAAATGCGTTACCGGCTCCGGTGCCGACGGTCCGGATCATGCCCAACACCCCGGCCCTGATCAACCGGGGCATCTCGGCGATTGCGGCCGGCAGCCATGCCAATGATAAACATCTCGAGATAACCCAAAACATCTTTTCTTGCCTGGGTGAAACGACCTTAGTTCCAGAGAGTGCAATGGATATGGTCACTGCGGTCTCCGGTAGCGGACCGGCCTATGTTTTCCTTGTTATTGAGGCCCTGCTCGATGCCGCCGTCGGCCTCGGCATGGCTCGGGATCTGGCCCGAAAACTGGTAATCGAGACCGTTCTCGGCTCGACCGAACTGCTCAAAGAGAGCGGCAAGCATCCGATGGAATTAAAAGATATGGTTACCTCCCCCGGCGGCACTACGATTGCCGGCCTTGCCGAGCTCGAGAAAAACGGCCTGCGCCATGCCTTTAATGAAGCGCTAAAAAGTGCCTGCCAACGTTCACAGGAATTAGGCAACTAAAAGTTGAACTATCAAAAATATAAATAACTCGAAAGAATCTAAAACTCATGCATAATTTAATAAATAGTATCAATCGACTAAAAAAAGAGCGTCAGGCAATCATTCTGGCCCATAACTATGAGCCTCCGGAGATCCAGGACATTGCCGACATAACCGGTGACTCCCTGGGCTTGAGTGTCGACGCAGCCCGACTTGACAATCCGGTGATCGTTTTTTGCGGGGTCCGCTTCATGGCCGAAAGTGCCGCCATCCTGGCGCCTGAAAAAAAAGTGATCCTGCCACGTTTAGAATGTGGTTGCGGCCTGGCTGATATGGCCGATGCCAATGCCCTTCGGAAAATGCGCCAGGAGAAACCCCGTGCCGTGGTCGTCACCTATGTCAACTCTTCAGCCGAGGTCAAAGCCGAAAGCGATATCTGCTGCACCTCAGGCAATGCCGTCAATGTCATCAGATCGATACCGGATGACCAGGAGATCATCTTTGTTCCGGACCGCAATCTCGGGGCCTACGTCCAAGAGCAAACCGGTCGCCGGATGACCTTATGGGACGGCGCTTGCCCGATCCATGATGCAATCCAGGCCGCAGATATATTAAAAGCCAAAAAAGCCCACCCTAAAGCCCTTCTCATCGTCCACCCGGAATGCCGCCCCGAAGTCACCAAACATGCCGACGGCGTCTGCAGTACCGGCGGCATGTTCGACTTTGTCGAAAAAGCAAAAACCAAGGAATTTATTGTGGCAACCGAAGAGGGCATGATCTACCCCCTAAGAAATGCCCATCCCGACTGGATTTTCCACACTGTCTCTGAAAATGCAATGATCTGCCCTGACATGAAACTGATCTCACTTCAAGATATCCACAAGGCCCTTGAAAACCTGGAACCGATCATCAGGGTTGAAAAAGAGACGGCTGACCGAGCCCGCCTGGCCCTCGAAAGGATGCTGGCCATACCCAGAAATTAAATAGCTTAGTAGCAAAAAAGTCCATCTCAAATAGCACATTGAGATGGACTTTTGTCGTGTCCGAACCCTCTCCAAGATCAGAAAGCTTTTGCTCCCCGCCCAGCTGACTTAGAACAAA
>JAGHAQ010000021.1 GCA_021161425.1 Candidatus Tharpella sp.
CTGTTCAATAACTCTGAACGGGGTTCTGCTGCAAAACGGGATTCCCACGAACTCCCGTTTTGGGGGGCTGCTTGAGTTGCAGGGCAGAGAGGCGGTTCGTTTTGTCGAGATCATCAACTATGACGGTACCAGTCTTGATCCTCTTGAGGTCTTTATCAGAAGTGGTATGACTGATTACCGGGGGGCAATCGCCACTGGAAACGGCAGAATCGGGGCCAGTTTTCGTGAATTTCCGGCCGACAGTCGGGGCTTGGTCGAGAATCTGGCTGCAAGGCTTGATGCTATCGGCCTGGGCGGCTTCATGGCTTTGGGTTGGCCGGGTCAGTCGCTGCTTGATATCCCGGTCAATGAAGGCAGTTTTGGAGCCGTGGTTATCGGCGGTTTGAATCCGGCGGCTATTTTGGAGGAGAATGGTCATCGTATTACTTTGCGCGCCTTGGCCGGCCTACTTGATTGGCAACGGTTCTTTCATTATCGGGAGATGATAAAACGGCTTGAGCAGGGTAATTGAAAAGGGATATTTTAAAAAGAGTTCCGGGGTACAATCCGACTTGACAACCGTGTTTCTGTCAGCTTTAATGAGAATCAGAGATGGTTGTAAACACAGAGTTGGTTCCGGCTTTGTCGGGCTATAATATAAGCCGACGTTTTGATTGCAATCTTATTTAAGGGAGGGTGTGATGCTGATAAAAAAAGTTTTGGTTTTGACCGATGGTTCGCAAAACAGTCGTAGCGCTTTACGTTATGCCGTTGAGATCCGCCGCAATTTTGAGGCATCTCTCCATCTCCTATCGGTGATTGAGGATATGCCCGCCTATGCCACCCTCGAGGTCGGCAGTGAATTTATGCTCAAAATTCAGGAGACGATTAGGAGTGAGATTGTCAGCTGTTCCGGTTATTGTGAGACCTCTGGGATTGCCTGTGATGGTGAGATTCGTCACGGCGTGCCCTATGAAGAGATTATCAATTATGCCAAGGAGATTGATGTCGACCTGATTGTTATGGCAACCCATGGTCATACCGGGCTTTCTCATATCCTGCTTGGTAGCGTTGCTGAGAAAGTGATGCGTCATGCTCCCTGTCCGGTTATGATTACTCGGATTGACAATAAGGACTGGGATATCCCCAAATCCGATACCTGTGAGGTCGAAAGGCAGTAAACTTTGTCGATTGCTCACTAACCCAGGATCAGGCGTTGGGGGTCACAGCGCTCGCGCAGGATCTCGAGCTCGTTGTTGGTTGGCGGTGGAAAGACTTCGGCCTGTTTCAGATCAAGGGCAAAGCCGGTATTAAGTTGAATCTCTTCGGGAGTGACGCCGGGGTAACAGGCGGCCAAGTACATTTTTTTGCTCTCTCTAGCAAAACGCAAGACTCCGAGATCGGTGATCACCGTCTCCGGGCCTCCCGGCCCCAAACCGATCCGCTCCCGGCCGCCGGGTCCGTCGATCCAGCCGGGGCTGGTCAAATAGTCGAGCTTTTCCACAAATTTACGTTTTTCATGCTGCATAAAGATGATTGTCCGGTTGACAAAACTGGCGACATCACAGGCTCCACCGCTGCCTGAGAATCGGACATCGGGATTATGGTAATCGCCGATGGCGGTTGAGTTGAGATTGCCGTAGATATCGATCTGGGCGGCTCCTAAGATTCCGACTACCCGGTTGCCGGTAAAACGGTTCTGCATCGTCGCAAAAGCTTCGGCGAGGCCGCCATTGACGGCAGTGGCATGCATGACACGCGAATCGGCGACTGCCAGTGGCACCTCCTCGAGCCGAGAGTCGATGGCTCCGGTCTCAAAAAAGATCGTACTTTGCGGGGCGCTGATATTTTTGGCCGCCATCGCTGCCAGCATCGAGATTCCGGTCCCGCAAAAGACAATCTCTCCGTCGTTGATCTCGCGGGCGGCGGCAATTGTCATCATCTCGCGACGGCTGTAGCCGTTCTCTTTTTCCTCTTTTTTCCCCATTATCTCAAACCGGATGAGTCGGAACTAAACAGATTAATTGCATTAAAAGAATCATCTTCTTTCAAGGCCGGTGGCATAGCCGGTTTCAGGGTCGGCGACCAAGCTTTCTAGATGTTTTTCGTTGCTTAACGCGAGAAATTCCAGGTGGTTGGCGGGCCCCATAATCTTTTTGTCAAGGTAGGACTGGTAGTCGTTCTCATCCTCTGCTGCCTGGCGATAATTGTTCAGGTAGCGGGGATCATAATCGTAATATCGGTAACAGGCTGTGGGGTAGGCTCCCCAGGCGATCGGAACTACGGTATCGACATGGAGAAATGGAATCTGGTTGCGGTCTGGATCACGTTTAAGAAACTCTTCCTCAACCAGCTCTTCACAGGTGATGATCAGGTGGCGGGCGGCTTTTGCCTGCTCAACGTCAGCAAAGGTCAAACCCTGAATTCGGGCATTGCCGCGCCGGTCAGCCTGCTGGACATGGATAATTGTGACATCGGGGTTGATGGCCGGCACCAGTACCAGCTTCGGCGAATCGCACCAGCTGTCGAAGGGATTGTCGATGGTTACCAGTTTATGATCCGGTAAGGTTTCATCATTCTTGCGTAACTCCTTTGAAAAACCCCAGTTTTTGATTATGTCAGTGCCCAGCCCTGAGCGCGTCGGCAGAAAAGGCAGGCCCATGGCTCCAGCCATGAAACGCAAGGTCATCTGGTAGTTGGAGTAATCTTCGACGATTATTTCACCCTTTTCCACGGCCCGGCGGAAACGGACACAGGTTGGGGCGAAACGACCATTGCCGGCATAGGCGATCTCAAGCCGGGTGACACAACCGGCACCAACCAGCTCATCAACTCCCTGGCCGTTGGAGTGAGCATAGAGATGCAACCCTCTTTTCTGCTGCCGGATAATCTCATAAACCGCCGCCATCGGGTTGCGGTTTATCGTAAACCCGCCAATGCTCAAGTGGCAATTATCTTTTACCAGTAATGCAATGGCAGCCGCAATGGTGGTGACTTTATTTTGCGATGATTTCATCTCTTATTCTTGAAAAAATATACCGCAGTCAAGTTTGAATGGGCTTTCCAGCACTGAGTCAGTGAACTTGTATGCCTCGGCCGCGAAGGTAGTCTTTGACATCGCCAACCCCTATAAGCCCGAAATGAAACAC
>JAGHAQ010000041.1 GCA_021161425.1 Candidatus Tharpella sp.
GGTAAGGTCAAACTTTTTAGTTTCTTTGTCGGACAGGTGATGAAAAAGACCAAGGGTCAGGCCAATCCCCAGGTGGTCAACCGCCTGCTCAAAGAGAAGATAGGCTGAAACGATAACTTTAAGTTATTGAGATGAGGTGTGACCAGTCCGTCCCACCTTTTGAGACGGTTTTGTCTCGGTTACTGCTGTTTTTTTCTCTTGAGTACGTTTTAGATTGCGTAACTGTATGTTTTTATTTGCAGATTGTTGATATTGTATAAGTTTTAGTGTTGGCCCGAATAATGCAGTAATATATCGTCGAATTAAGCATTATGAAAATTAAAGCAAAAGCTTAACGGTACCAGTAGTAAGCCGTTAATTATAGTCAGAGGTGTTTTCCGCAAACTATGTTTTTTCAAAGAACATTAAAAAAAGAGATTTCATGTGTTGGCATAGGCCTGCATTCGGGAATCAAGGTAAAGCTTGTTTTGAAACCGGCCCCAGCCGGCCACGGTATCAAGCTACAGCGTATCGACGAGGGCCGGGTTATGACAACAATCCCGGCCTCCTCCGATTTTGTTGTTGATACCTCACTGGCTACGACCCTGGGGTGTGACGGTTTTGTCATCGGAACTGTGGAGCATCTGCTCTCTGCTTTTTCCGGTCTCGGGGTCGATAATGCTCTGATTGAAGTTCACGGGCCTGAAGTTCCGATTATGGATGGCAGTGCCAACCCTTTTGTCTACCTTATAAAGACGGCAGGTATTAAACGACAGGTCGAAGCCAAATGCTATATGCGTATGACCGGCACTGTGACCGTTAATGATGGTGACAAATGGGCTCGCCTGGGGCCACAACCTCCCTCTTCAAACGCTTCCCTCTCAATTATCAGTCATATCGATTTTGATCATCCCATGATCGGTTCCCAGAGTTTTAACTTCTCTTTTGCCGATATCTCCTACGACCGTCAGATCAGCCGGGCCCGTACCTTTGGTTTTCTCCATGAAGTTGAATGGATGAAAGCCAACAACCTGGCTTTGGGTGGATCCTTGGATAATGCTATTGTCCTTGATGAATTTTCTGTTCTCAACGATGATGGACTGCGTTTTGCCGATGAGTTTGCCCGCCATAAGATTCTGGATTGTTTTGGTGATATCAGTCTCTTGGGTATGCCGCTGATCGGGGTGCTGGAAGCCAATAAGACCGGCCATGCTTTGAACCATAAGCTGGTTCAAGCCGTACTTACTAAAACTGAGGCTTGGGAAAAGGTTACAACCGGCGAGTGGATTGATAGCTCATTGCCGACCTTTGCGGTTCCGCGCCTGGTCATGGGTGAGGCTTTGTTTTAGTGGTTTTCCCAGGCAAATAATACTTTAACAGTAAACAAAAAAAGCCCCGCTTACAAAAGCGGGGCTTTTTTTTGTTTACTGAAGTCGACAGTATTTTTTTGATGATATTTTATTAACTTTTCAGGGCTTCAAGATCCTTAAAGTTTTCCAGGGCTTCAGGGTTGGCCAGGGCATCGCGGTTGGTGATCGGTAGGTTGTGAACCATGCGTTTGACTGCGAGTTCAACCTTTTTGCCGCTGATTGTATAAGGAATATCGTTAACCGCAATGATTTTGGCCGGGACGTGACGCGGGGTTGTGTTTTTACGAATAGTAGTTTTTATCTGTTTTTCGAATTCCGGGGTTAGCTCGACTCCATCATCGAGAACCACGAAAAGGACAACGCGAACGTCGCTATCTTCCCAATCCTGGCCGATGACGACACTGTCTTTGATGCCCGAGATGGTTTCAACCTGGCGGTAGATTTCGGCGGTACCGATACGGACGCCACCGGGGTTCAAGGTAGCATCAGACCGGCCATAAATAATGACGCCACCGGTTTCGGTGATCATGATATAGTCACCGTGGCACCAGATATTGTTGTAACGATCGAAATAGGCATCATGGTATTTCTGGTTATCAGGATCATTCCAGAAATAGATCGGCATTGAGGGGAAAGCGGTTGTGCAGACGAGTTCACCCTTCTCACCGTAAACCGGCTGACCAAAATCATCAAAGGCTTCAACACTCATTCCTAAGCCCCGGCACTGCAGTTCTTCAATATAGACTGGCAGAATTGGGTTGCCGAGAGCGAAACAAGAGACAATGTCGGTGCCTCCAGAGATCGAAGCGAGATCGACATCTTTTTTGATGTCGCGGTAGACATACTCAAAGCTTTCGGCTGACAGGGGAGAACCGGTCGAACAGATCGCTTTAATCGCACTTAAATCAAAAGCGGTGCCCGGTTTAAGGCCTGACTGCTGAACTGCAGCAATAAATTTGGCGCTGGTACCGTAGACTGAGATTTTCTCATCCTGAGCCAGTTTAAAAGTAGCGCCGCCGTCGGGGTAGAAGGGGGAGCCGTCAAAAAGGATGGTGGTTGCGCCAACCGCCAGAGCACTGACGAGCCAGTTCCACATCATCCAGCCGCAGGTTGTAAAGTAGTAGATGCGGTCTTCGCGTTTCAAATCAACATGGAAGAGATGTTCTTTTAAATGCTGAATCAGGGTGCCGCCGGTGCCGTGGACAATGCACTTCGGAGTGCCGGTGGTGCCTGATGAGTACATGATGTAGAGCGGATGATCAAAGGGAAGCTGTTCAAATTCAATCTCGAGATTATCATCTTTTTTGAGAAAATCCTGGTAATGAACAGCGTTGCCGATGGCGCTGATATCAGCTTTTTCTTCGGTGTAGGGAATCACCACGACTTTCTCGATAGAAGGCAGCGAGCCTAAAATTTCACCGATTTTTTCAAGGGAGCTGAATTTTTTGCCGTTGTAGGAGTAGCCATTGGCGGTAAAGAGAATTTTGGGTTCGATCTGGCCAAAACGATCAAGAACGCCCTTGATGCCGAAATCAGGCGAACAGGATGACCAGATAGCGCCGATACTGGTTGCCGCCAGCATGGCGACCACGGTTTCAATCATATTGGGAACAAAACCGGCAACCCGGTCGCCGCATTGAACTCCGGTCTCGCGTAAAGCCGCCGCCAGACGGGCAACCTGATCATATAATTCAGCGTAACTGATACGGGTTGCGTCCTGATCTTCGCCCTTGAAGACCAGGGCTTCGCGATCGTCGCGAAAACGTAAAAGATTTTCGGCGAAATTGAGGCGGGCCCCAGTGAACCATTTGGCTCCCGGCATCTTGTCGCCATCAACCATTATTTCATCGTAACCCTTGCTGGCGATGATTCCGCCGTATTCCCAGACACTCTCCCAGAAAGCCGCCCGATCATCAACCGACCATTTGTAGAGTTCGTCATAAGAGGCAAATTCAAGGCCTTTTTTCTCTTTCAATTGAGCCATTAGACAACTTAAGTTGGAGTTTTTGATACGCTCGGCGGAGGGTTGCCAGAGTGGTGTCTTCATGGTTGTCTCTCCCTAGATCTTGTAGATGGTTGAAAATATTTTGTGGCAGTCTATGTTTTTACCTGAATACTTCATTTTTTACCACTTAACGTTAACTGTCGGATGTGGGGCAAAAAATGAAATTTCATCGGCCCCTTTAACCGATTCAGAGGCGCTTGTCAACTTGAAATCAGATCGCTTACGATGACCCCTCCAAAATAAGGTTGTGTTTTTTTGAACTTTAAAAACTGGAAATCAGTTGATCGGTATGTTATGTTAACGAAAAACAGAGCTATCGGTAGGCTGGGGAATTTTTTTCAGCTGAGTCGGGGTCGGTTGTAACTGAATTTACTGTACCCGAAATTTTTGAGGAGGATGTAAAATGCGTTTGAAACTCAGTCGGCAGATTTTTTTAGGGTTTACTGTGATTGGATCCCTGCTCGTGGTTTTAGGTCTGGTTTCGCACTTCGGCATTGATACTATGAATAAAAAGATCGAAGAGGCTGTGTCTGCGAAAAATCTGGTCGTCGAATTGCAGAAGATGGAGATCGATTATCATGAATGGGCCGAGAAGGTGGAGCAGACACTTTTACGAGACTATACCCCGGGATTGTTGGTTGAGGTTGAAACGGATGATCGTAAGAGTGGTTTTGGTAAGTGGTTTTATAGCCCATCGCGTAAAGCTCTGGAAATCCGTTATCCCCAACTGGTGCCGATCCTGAAAAAATTCGAGGTTCCGCATCATGCGTTGCATGAGTCGATTAAGGATGTCAATCTTAATTTGAGTGAGGCCGAAGATCTAGAAGGGGCCAAGGGTGATTACAATGCGGTCACGCGACTGGCTTTGGTCGAGGTGCTAAAGGTTTTTCATGAACTCGAAGGGGCTTTGTCCGAGATTGAGATGGTGGCAGAACAAGTGGCAGAGGCCAAGGTTTCGCAAACTGAAACCTTAGTTATGGTGGTGGCTCTATTGGGTGTTCTGGTTGGTCTAGTGGTTATCTTCTGGGTGCGGGCCAGTTTCTCTCGGATAATGGGTGGCGAACCCGAAGATATGAACGATATCCTTAAAAAAATCGCCGATGGCGATTTGACGGTCGCTATTGATGCCGGGGCTCGGCCGGGCAGTATGTTGGCAGCGCTGGGTGAGACCAAGCAGGGGTTGGTCTCAATTGCCGGAGATATTTTCAGCGGGGTTGAATCTTTGACCCTTGCATCGGCTGAGCTTGCCGCAGTTTCCGAACGACTAGGTGATGCTGCCGGTAATGCCTCGGGTAAAAGTAATACTGTGGCTGCAGCGGCTGAGGAGATGAGTGTCAATATGAACTCGGTTTCAACGGCTTCCGAGGGTACCGCCGAGAATGTCAATATGGTGGCAGCCGCAGCCGAAGAGATGACCTCGACGGTAGGCGAGATTGCACAAAATACGGAAAAAACCCGCGCCATCAGCTTAGCTGCGGTGGAACGGACGCGCCAGGCGTCGGAAAAAATCGATGAACTCGGTCGGGCCGCGCAAGAGGTTGGGAAAGTGACGGCAGTTATCAACGAGATCTCTGAGCAGACCAATCTTTTGGCTTTGAATGCCACTATCGAGGCGGCCCGAGCTGGTGAAGCCGGTAAAGGTTTTGCCGTGGTTGCCAATGAGATTAAGGAACTGGCCCGCCAGACGGCTGAAGCGACTCAGGATATTCGCCAGATTATTGAGGAGATTCAGGCATCGACCGGGGCGACGGTTGAGGAGGTCCGCGAAGTTACCTCGGTTATTGAAGAGGTTAGTGAGTTGATTACGACGGTGGCCGCCGCCATTGAAGAGCAGTCGGCGACTACCAGAGAAATTGCCGGCAGTGTTGCTCAAGCTTCTCAGGGGATTTCTGAGATCAATGAAAATATTTCCCAGAGTTCGGCTGTGGCAGGTGAGATTTCAGCTGATATCTCCGAGGTCAGTGCTATCGCCGGTGAACTTAGTGACAGTAGTTCGCAGGTCAATAATAATGCCGGTGATCTTGGTGGGCTTAGTGAGCGCTTAAAGAGTATTGTTTTGCGTTTTAAACTAGAGTAAGAAGGCGGACTCGTCCCCTTCGACCTTGGTTTATTCGGGTCCTGAGGTTGGCGACTTGATGCTCTGGACATCCAGTTTTGAGAACGGTGTCAGTGAATTTGACAACCAACATCACCGGCTCGTCGATTTTGTCAACGAGCTTTATAAAGGCGTCGACCGCAAATGCGGTTCGTTTTTTAATGGTAAGGGAGTTTATTAGAGAATGAAATATAAAAAAAGGCAGGCCTGAGGCCTGCCTTTTTTTTGTGATCTTTGGGCCGTTGTCAAAGTTTAATGTTTCTTCGTATGAAGTATACAGTTTGTCGCTTGACAAAGGTCTCGTGCTTATGTTAACAAGCTCAGCGAGTTCACTTAATGTGAGCGGTTATTCACTTTTGTCGGACCTTTAAGGGTATCCCGGCCGAGAGTTTTTAGTTAGTTGTAAGTTGTTGTTTTTATAGTTTATTGTTGAATTGTGTAGGGGTGGTCTTTTGCCGTTGATGGTTACCGTCCCAACACTTCTGTACTTGTCAGGTTCCCGGTTCTTGCCGGGGTAGGGGAATGAAAGGCTATGCTGAATTCACTTGATGTACTGATCATAGGCTTAAGTTTGGCACTTCTGCTCTATGGGAGTTTCAGAAAAATTGCGCGTTGGCGGGTCGGTGAACCCGAAGTTAGGAGTGGCGATGCCGGCAAACGCTTTGCCTCAATGTTTGCGTCGGTTGTCGGGCACGATCGGATTCTTGAAGAGGCTTGGCCTGGTTATATGCACATCTTCCTCTTCTTTGGTTTTCTTACCCCCTTTGTCTTTGTCGTTTTTGCCCAACTTCATATCGTGACTTTGACTCCGGCCGCCGCCGGTGGTATTTCTTTGGTTCTCGATCTGATCGGTGGTTTTGCTCTGGTCGGGCTTATGATAGCTATCTGCCGTCGTTATGTGGTTGAGCCTGAACGTCTTGATGAGCGTGGTAGAGAGGATGGTTTGCTTTTGGTCTGGCTGCTCTTTATCTTCTTAAGCGGTTTTGTCGTTGAAGGATTGCGTTTGGCGGTAACGACTCCCGAAGGCACTTGGTTTGCCCCCTTGGGTTCACTGGTTGCTTTTGCTCTGGCTCCATTAAGTCCCGAAATTGATGCTCAAGTTATTCGTTGGGTCTGGCGCCTGCACTTTTACGCCATCCTGTTGTTGGTCGGGACCATGCCTTATAACAAACTCTTTCATGTTATTTCCGGCACTCTTAATAACTATTATCGTTCGACCAACCCCAAAGGGGTGGTCAACCTGCTCGATATCGAAAACTCCGAGACCTTCGGGGTTGCTCATGTTCATCAATTTACCTGGAAACAGCTGATGGACAGCGATGCTTGTATTCGTTGTGGTCGCTGTCAGGATAATTGTCCAGCCTATCTTACAGGTAAACCTTTGACCCCTAAAAAGATGGTTCAGGATATCCGCGAGTGTCTTTATGACAAGAGTGCGATCATCGCCAAATGCAAGGCCGAGGGTGAAGATATTACTTGGGGTCTTCCTGATGAGGAGAAACCTTTGTTCGGCGGCTACTTGGCTGAGGATGAGATTTGGGCTTGTACTACCTGTCGTGCATGCATGGAGGTTTGCCCAATGTACGTCGAGCATGTTGACAAGATCGTTGATTTGCGGCGTAATCTGGTTCTCATGGAGAGTAGCTTTCCGTCTGAAGTCCAGCTTGTCTTTAAAAATTTTGAAAATAACAGTAATCCCTGGGGGCTGGGTTGGGCTGATCGTGGTAACTGGGCCAATGATTTAGGGGTTACAACCATGGCTGAAAATAGCGATGTCGAACTCCTGCTCTGGATCGGTTGTTCAGGTTCCTTTGATGATCGTTACAAGAAGGTTTCAACCTCTTTTGTCAAGGTTCTTAAAGCAGCTGGGGTCTCTTTCTCAATTTTGGGTAAGGAGGAAAAGTGTTGCGGCGATTCGGCGCGCAAGCTGGGTAACGAGTATCTCTATCAGACGTTGGCCATGGAGAACATTGAGACCCTGAATGGCTACGGCGTCAAAAATATTGTCGTCATGTGTCCGCATGGTTACAATACTTTAAAAAAAGACTATCAGCAGTTGGGTGGTAACTACAATGTCATGCACCATACCGAGTATCTGGCCCAGCTCATAGCCGATGGCCGGATTAACTTAAAGCGTCCTCTGGTCGCTAAAGCCGTCTATCATGATTCCTGTTATCTCGGTCGTTACAATGAAATTTACGACCAGCCTCGGGCGATCTTAAATGAAATACCGGGGCTTGAGCTGGTCGAGATGGAGCGTCATCATAAACGTGGTTTCTGCTGCGGAGCCGGTGGCGGCCGGATGTGGATGGAGGAGGACATAGGTACTAAGATTAATGACAATCGGGTCGCACAGGCGCTTGAGAAAGAGCCCGAAATTGCGGTTACGGCTTGTCCTTTCTGTATGGTTATGTTTGAGGATGGTCTTAAATTTCATAATCGGGAAAGTGATGTTAAAGTCAAGGATGTGGTTGAACTGGTTGCTGAAGCCCTGGAGGTTGGGGATGTCTAGGATGTCTGAAAAACAAGTTTTTTCCGCGTTGGTTCGGCGTTTCTGCGGGAGATGGATGTTCTGCCTGTTGTTGGGGGTCGGGTTTCTGATTTTCGTTGGTGACGTTCAGGCGACTATTCCTGAAAATGTAACCCCTGGTGCCGTAACCACGACGGTGGTTCCGGTGATTCCGGCTGTTACCACCACCGACGGTTTGCTACCGATTCCGGTCGAAGTGCCGAAACCGCGAACCAATGAAGAGTGTATGAAGTGTCATAAAGAGCCGCACTTGACTTCCGGGCGTCTCGATGGCTCTCTGGCGGTACTGCAGGTTGAGCTTGAACCCTATAAAAAGACTTTGCACGGTATGAAACTGGAGTGTATCGACTGTCATGAAGATGCCGCCTCAGCCCGCCATTGTCGTAGTGGTTTTCAGAAAGTCAATTGCCTCGCCTGTCACTCGAAAATTGAAAATCTTTTTCCTTTCGGTGCCCACGAGCGATTGAAAAAAAAGAATATCAGGATTCCAAAAAGAAAGATGGTTGGTGACAGCTATTATAAGAGTAAACATGGTAAAGCTTTGCTTGAGGGTAAGGATAACGCCCCCAATTGCTACCATTGCCATACCCGACACTATGTGTTCGGGGCCAAATATAAGCAGGCAACGGTCAATCGTGCCAATTTGACCGAGACCTGTGGTAGTTGTCATAAGGAACGTCAGATTTCGACCCTGCTTGAGCATGTGACGACTTTTCGTCTTGAAGCTCACCGTAAGGGTGACATGAGTTTCGATTATGACCGTGGTAATTGTATCGACTGTCATCAGGGTGAAGCTGTGCATGGTCTTAAAGTCAACGAGGCTCCTTGCGCCCGTTGTCATGATACGAAAATTAAAGTTAAAGGTGTTGCCTTGGTTGGTTTAGGGCCGTTTCACCTCTATCCGAATTATGAAAATCAGTATTCGGTTTGGTGTCTGCGCAATTTTTACGGGGTATTAGTGTTACTCCTATTGGTCGGAGCGGGATGTGTTCTCTTTCTCTATATTATGAGACGCTCCGCTGATCATTATCGTAAAGAAGGGGGCGAGTGAGTAGGGCTATGTCCAATCCGCATAAAACTAAAAATAAAGATCTGCCTCGTTGGGGGATGGTCATCGATCTCAATCGCTGTGTTGGTTGTCACACCTGTGAGATTGCCTGCAAGAATGAGAATGATGTTCCTTTAGGGATCTGGCGTAGTTGGGTCAAAGAGATTGAAAAGGGTAAATACCCCAATGTTGTGCGGGCCTTCAGGCCGACCCTTTGTAATCATTGTGAAAATCCTATTTGTGTCAAGGTGTGTCCGGTCAGTGCCGCTTGGCAGCGTGAGGATGGAATAGTTATGGTTAATCCACACCTTTGTGTTGGTTGCCGTTACTGTATGTCGGCCTGTCCTTACGAGGTCAGATATATTCACCCCCAAAAAGGGATGATTGATAAATGTGATTTTTGTAGTGCTCGGGTAGATGCCGGTCTTCAACCGAGTTGTGTTGAGGCCTGTCCAACTAGTGCCCGAATCTTTGGTGATCTTAACGATTCAAAAAGTGAAGTGGCCAGACTTGTGGCGACCAAGCCGGTTTCAACATTGAAGCCTGAGATGGGTACGGAGCCGAGAGTCTATTATATCGGTCTCGATGTTGCGACTTTGGAGATTAGGCGGGAGGCTAAACTGGTATGGGAAAAGTAGTTTTTGATGTTCATTATCAGACGACGCTGGCCTTTCTGATTTCGTACTATTTCTATTTTACGGGGTTAAGTGCCGGATCTTTTATGATCTCCACTCTCTCATATGGTTTTGGCTTGGAAAAATTTAAGCCAGCCAGTAAAATGGGAGTTGTTGCTGCGGTTTTGTTGCTTCTTATAGCACCACAGTGTCTCTTGATGCAGGTAGCTTGGCCGGTGAAATCTCTCTGGCACAATTTTCTCTTTCTTAATCCGATCTCAGCCATCTCCTACGGTTCTTTTCTTTTGATTCTCTACCCATTAAACTCCATTATCTATGGTGTGTTTATGTTTAAGGAGAATAAAAAGTGGACCAAGCTTTTTGGACTTATTGGTATCCCCTTGGCTTTAGCTGTACATGGATATACCGGTTGGATACTTGCTTTAGGCGTGGCTCGGGATTATTGGAATACCGGTTTGATGCCGATCGTGTTCCTCTTTTCGGCCATGGTCTCCGGGATCTCAATGATGATCCTTTTTATTATGATCCGTGACCGTTTCTTTACAAAAGAAAAAGTTATTAATGATGATCTCATTCGCAGTCTTGCCAAGATATTAGGTTGGTTGTTGGTGGTTGACCTCTTCCTGGTTTTTTGTGATTACTCAATTTTGCTTTACTCCAAACTTGAAGGTCAGGAAGTTGCGCATTTTATGCTTTTTGGCAAAATGTCGTTCTGGTTTGTGATAGTCGAAAATCTGGTTGGTAAAGTGATCCCGATGATTATCGTTTTTATTCCGGGGTTGCGTCGTAGTTATTTCTGGCTGATAGTGGCGTCACTGATGAATATGGTTGGTATCCTGGCGATGCGAATAGTTACAGTTTACGGTGGTCAGGCCTTACCCTTGATGTAGATCGGCTTTGCAAAAGGACTATAAAGATGAAACTAGATCGTAGAAATTTTATAAAATTAGGAGCCGTTAGCAGTGGGGCTTTGGCTTTGCCGGATCCGATGAAGTTAGCCAAAAAAAAACGTAAGCCATGGAACCGGCAACAGGCTCGAACTTTAAGAAAATTTCATAACCCTATACCAACGACCTGTGGTTTATGTGAAAACCATTGCGGGCTGATCTCTTATCGGGATGGTGATCGCATCGTAATGTTACACGGTAATCCGGATCATCCTGTAAATCAGGGCAAACTTTGCGCTCGGGCTTATGGTCAGCTTGACCGGCTTTATGATCCTGACCGGATTCTTACGCCAAAGCTTCGAGACGGTGAACGTGGTAGTGGTAAGTGGCAGGATATCAGTTGGGCTAAGGCCTATGAAATTATCGCCGAAAAACTTGCTCCTTATGTTGAAAAACAGGGAGCCGGCCTGACCATTATACAGGGTCGTCAAGAATTACTCAGCGATTCCCTTTTAGAACTTTTTCCTGAATCTCTTGCGGTTGAGGATGGGTTTGCTCTGAAAGTTAATAGTCTACGTCGGAAACTTTATGGTGTTACCGGATGTCGACGCGATTTTGCCAACAGTCGTTATGTCTTGAATTTTGCTGCAGACCCCTACATTAAAGGTGAGGATCTGTTATCTGACATGCGCGAATTGATAAAAGGCCGAATTGAGAATGGTGCCCGCCTGGTAACGGTCGCGGCCCGGTTAAATAATACAGCGGGACGCAGTGATTCATGGATACCTGTGGCGCCGGCCGATTATGGTACCTTTGCAAGGTCTCTCTCATACTTTATTTTAGACTCTGGACTTTACAGTAAAAGTGCTTTGTCAGAGCAAGGTTTAAAGGTTGTTGAATTAAAAGCTTTGTTGCAGAAATATGCACCTGAAAAGGTTGCCAAAGAGATTGGGGTTGACCCTGAAACGATCAGGAAAATTGCCTCGGATATGGTACGTCGTCCGCAAGCTTTGGCAGTCTATGATGATGAGTTGATTTTAGCACCCGATGGTTATCAGAGCGCGGCTGCAGTCGAGTTGTTAAATTTGCTTTTAGGCGCAATCGGGCATCCCGGTGGAGTCTATTACTATAGTGAAGATGGTGCTCTGGCTGACGTAGCAACTTTACTTGACAGCCAAAAAGGGCGTCAGCGGGTTACCTTGGATTGGTTTGCAAACTGGCTTGCTGATAGTGGTAACCGGAGTGCGGTGATAAATTATGCTGCAAATCCGGTATTTACGACTTTTAGTGGCCCTTATCCTCATTCAATCTGGCAGAAGTCTCATAAAATTCCGTTCCATCTGGCGATTGATACATATTTTAGTGAAACCTCTATTTATGCTGACCTGATTTTGCCGGCAGCAACCGAGCTTGAGACCTTTGCTCTTGCTGATGCTCAGTTAGCCGATGGACATAGTGTGATCTCCTTAAGACAACCTGTTTCAGGGCTTGTTGATGAAATTTTTCTTCTGCGTAAGGCCAAGGCGAAGAACTTAGACCTTTTTGCAACTAAGCGTGAACCGGCATCTGAGTCACGTGATTTCAATCAGATAGTTTTAGAACTGCAACAGCTATTGGCTGGCAAGACTCCGGATTCTGCGTCTCGGGTCAGCACTTGGCTTAAAGCTAAAATTGCTGGATCTACTTTTGTTAAGGCTGGTATCAGCTGGCAGAAGTTGCAAAAAGATGGTTTCCAAATCTATAAAAAATCATCAGACAGTTCGAGATTAAAATTTTCGGTAACCTGCGCAAATTTTGCTCCATTAAATGAAAAATCAGCGGTTCCTGCTCATGATTCGTTTACTCTGGTGCCATATAGATTACATACTCTTGATAATCTGACCGCCAACAGCAAATATTTAGCTGAATTCAGGCATGATAATCCGCTCTGGATTCATCCTGGGAGAGCTTTGCGACTCGGCATTAAAGAAGGTGATAAGGTACGGATAGAGACAGCCGTAGGCTCGGTGACGGCTAAAGCCTGGATTACCGAAGCTGTTCATCCTCAATGTGTGGCCATTGCTTTAGGGTTCGGACATACTGGATTGGGTCGGGTTGCCAAAGCTCAAACAATTGCTAAAAGTGATCCAATGACTAGGTCGTTGCTTTTCCACAATCTGTTTTACTTCACTCCTTTTTCTTTGCGGTTAAATTCATGGGATCCTAAGGAACCGGTTTGGTGGCATGAACAGGGCAATGGTGTAGATATAAGACGTATATTTAAAGCGACCGCAGATACCCAAAACGCCGGTATATCTAATATTGATACTACTGTGCGGTTGCAGAAGGTCTGAAAGAATTTTTATTTTAAGGTGAATGGGTATGAAGATAGACTTTAATTTTATTAAGGATCTGCCTGGCTGGCTGAAAACAAGTCTGGTGATCGGTATTACTATTTCAGTGCTCGTCGGTTTTTTTGCGTTTGCCCGCTACACTGACAAGGATGATGCCCTTTGCCGATCATGTCATCCTAGCATTCATGAAATGTGGCAAACGTCAAAAACCCACCCATCTGACAAGGTGACATGCTATGAGTGTCATACTAAATACATAGAAGCCTTTCCAGAGGCTGGAGAGAGTTTGTATATTCACTATCGAGACAAGATCATTCCGGAAAATTTTAACAGTGGCAGGAAAGTACTAAATGGAAATTGTCTTCGTTGCCACGAAGATATTCCTAAGTTTAAAGAGGTTAAGAACACTCGAATAGTCAAAATATCACATGAAAAACACTATAAATCCGAGAAGGTGAAAATTGATGATTGCATGGTCTGTCATAATTCTCTTGCTCATGACAAATATGCGATTGAAACCAATCGGCCGCGAATGCAGGGCTGTTTCTTAGGCGAATGTCACAAAGCCGACATCAAAGAGGATCGTTGTGAGTTGTGTCATTTTGTCAAGTTGGTAGAGGAAGAAAAAGTACTTGAAAAAATTGAAGAAGAAAAAGTACTTGAAAAAATAACTGATAACTAGTAGGGCGACGGGGTCGTGTGATTGCATGGCCCCGTTTTTTAAGAGGTATTTAACAGTTGACGTTAACTGATTGAGCAGGAACGTAGTCAGATGTTGAAAAATCAACAATATGATCTCCTGAAAGGCCTTAAGGTGTTGGATCTTAGCCGTCTGTTACCAGGGCCTTTTTGCAGTATGGTGCTGGCTGATTACGGGGCTGAGATTTTAAAGATCGAAGCTCCGGGAGAAGGTGACTATCTGCGTAGTTGGGCCCCTCTGGTTGATGGGGTCAGCGCTTTTTTTCTGGCTGTTAACCGTAATAAACGTTCTTTGACCCTTAACCTCAAAGAGGAAGAGGGGCGGGAACTTTTTAAAAAACTTCTGCTTGAGTATGATGTCGTTCTTGAAAGTTTCCGTCCGGGAGTTATGGAGCGGCTTGGTTGTGGTTATCAAGAGCTTGCGGCGCTCAAACCAAATCTGATCTATTGCTCAATCAGCGGTTATGGGCAATCCGGGCCCCAGGCCTTAAAGGCCGGTCATGATATTAACTATATGGCCGAATCCGGGGTTTTAAATACGACCTCAAGTCGTGAGATTTCAGCTATTTCCGGGATCCAGGTCGCCGATGTGGCAGGCGGCGCTCTTTATGCTGTCAGCGCCGTACTGGCAGCCTATGTCAAGGTCTTGAAAGGGGGACGGGGGGCCTGTCTTGATATTTCGATGACTGATGGTTTGGTTAGTATGTTGCCCCTGCTTTCGGCCTATCACTATACTCTGGGTTTGGAACCCGGTCCCGATACGACGATGTTCAATGGTCAGTTGGCCTGTTACCATATCTATCGGACTCGCGATGGTCGGGAGATTGCTTTAGGTGCTCTTGAGAAGAAATTCTGGCAGAATTTCTGTCGAGTTGTTGAACGTGATGATCTTCTTAACGGCGATCATCATGATCTGGCCCGCCAGGATGAACTTAAAAAAGAGCTTGCGGTAATTTTTGCGGCTCGTGATGCTGATCAGTGGCCGACTCTGCTGGCTGGTCACGATACCTGTTGTGAAGTGCTTAGAAATATGACTGAAGTCCACGCTGATCCTCATTTTCAGGAGCGTGGCATGTTCTGGCGACTGCCTCTTGAAAATGGCGGTGATCTTCTGCAGACTAACTGTGCGGTTATGGTAGATGAGAATAAACCGACTCAGCATCGGGCTGCACCAAAACTTGGTCAGCATACCGACCAGATACTTAATGATTTGGGGTATGATCAGAATACAATTTCGGACCTGCGAGAGCGTGGAGTGATTTGAAAAAAATTTAATTCGAAAGAACCGTAAATATTTATTAAATTACGAAAGACGCGAAAAAACCTTTAGCGTCTTTTACCTCTTTCGTAGTTTAAAAGAAAAGTCTGGAAAAGTTTTGATAACCCGCTTGCTTCCGGCTACGCTGGATTAAGGATGGAGCTTATGTGTAAAGAAGTTGTAATAGTCAGTGCTTTGCGAACTGCAATTGGTAATTTTCAGGGAGGTCTCTCCTCTCTTACGGCTACTGAACTTGGTGGTCTGGCAATCAACGGAGCGATCGAGAGGGCGGGCATCGACAAAGCTATGGTCGATGAAGTGCTTATGGGTAATGTGTTGCCCATCGGTTTGGGTCAGAATCCCGGCCGTCAAGCCATGATTAAGGCCGGTTTGCCGATGGCCGTCGGGGCTATAACCGTTAACAAGGTTTGTGGATCCGGACTTAAAACGGTGATGTTGGCGGAACAGGCGATAAAATCCGGTGATGCTGAGATCATTGTTGCCGGCGGTATGGAAAGCATGAGCAATGTTCCTTACTACATGCCTGGTGCCCGAGGTGGTATGCGCATGGGCAACGGCCCGATGGTTGACGGTATGGTACATGACGGACTCTGGGATGTGGTTAACGATTACCATATGGGTTATACGGCCGAATTGGTCAGCAAAAAATTCTCTATTACCCGCGAAGTGATGGATCGCTTTTCCGTTGCTTCCAATGAAAAAGCTCTGGCCGCGATCGAAAATGATTATTTCGCCGATGAGATTATGCCGGTATCTATAACCCCACGGCGGGGTGATCCTTATGATTTTAAGGTTGATGAAGGGCCCCGAGCTGCCACCATGGAGGCATTGGCCAAATTGCGGCCGGCTTTTGACCGGAATGGTATTGTGACCGCCGGTAATGCTTCAAAAATCAGTGATGGTGCCAGTTGTCTGTTGGTGATGTCGGCAGCTAGAGCTGCCGAACTTAAACTTGAGCCTTTGGCCAGGATTGTGGCTCAGGGGGCGGCCGGTGTGGCTCTTGAAGATGTGCTGGTAGCGCCGATAGACTCGATTCCGAAAGTCTTGGCCAAAGCCGGTTTAAAGATAAATGATATCGATCTGCATGAGATTAATGAAGCTTTTGCAACCTCTAGTGTGGCTATTATCAAGGAGCTTGGGATTGATCCGGAAAGGGTTAATCTGAACGGTGGAGCTGTGGCTCTTGGTCATCCGATTGGTTGTTCCGGAGCCCGGGTGTTGACGACTTTGATCTATGCTCTGCGTCGTCAGGACAAACGTTACGGTATGGCTTCACTCTGTCTTGGCGGTGGTGAAGCGGTTTCAATGATTATTGAGAGCCTGGCTTAGGTTAAGAGAAGAATAATATTATTTCAGTCTATACTTTAAGGAGAGGAACATGCGTGAAGTAGCTATTGTCAGTGCCACCCGGACCGCAATTGGGACCTATGGTGGAAGTTTAAAGGATATCCCGGTGGTTGAAATGGGCGCCACGGTAATTCGCAATGTAATGGAAAGAGCTGGTTGTCGGCCGGTAATGAACAAAGCAGTCGTCGCTGCCGGTCCTGAAGCTCTTAAGGATAAAGGATGTCCGGTCGAGGAGAAATACAGCAATTGGGACAGCTCCCTGACCGAACTTCAGGTTGATGAAGTGGTTATGGGAAATGTCGTCGGGGCTGGTCAAGGGCAGAATGTGGCTCGACAGGCGATGATTCATGCCGGTATTCCGCGTGAGGCCGGTGGTTACACCATAAATAAGGTTTGTGCATCAGGTATGAAAGCGGTGGCCTTGGCAGCTCAATCAATTGCCCTTGGTGAAGCCGAAGTGATGATCGCCGGGGGCATGGAGAATATGAGTCGGGTTCCCTATGCGATGTCGTCGGCGCGTTGGGGTGCTCGTATGGGTAATGTCGATGTGGTCGATCTGATGGTTCATGATGGGCTCTGGGAAATCTTCTATGGTTATCATATGGGTTTGACAGCTGAAAATATTGCCGACCTTTATGGTATTTCCCGGCTTGAACAGGATGAACTCGGAGCTTTGAGTCATCAGCGCGCCCGCAAGGCGATTGCTGATGGCATATTTGCCAAAGAAATTGTCCCGGTCATGATTCCCCAGCGTAAAAAAGATCCGATCGCTTTTGCGATTGATGAACGGCCGATGGATACGTCGGTCGAAAAGATGGGGAAATTACGTCCGGCTTTCAAAAAAGATGGAACTGTAACCGCTGGTAACGCTTCCGGTATTAATGATGCGGCCGCAGCTCTGTTGCTTATGACGCCGGAAAAAGCGGCGGCTATGGGACTTAAAGTAAAAGCTGTCATCAAAGGTTTCCAGGCGGGGGGACTTGACCCGGCTTATATGGGGTTAGGACCGATTCCATCCATTAAACGATTGCTTAAGCGTCTTGATATGGGGCTTAATGCAATTGACTATTTTGAATTAAATGAAGCTTTTGCCTCGCAGGCTATCGCCTGTGTGCGGGAATTGAAAATTGATATGGAGCGTACCAATATTTATGGTAGCGGTATCTCTTTAGGACATCCTATCGGATGTTCTGGAGCCCGGATTCTGGTTACCCTGCTGAACGTATTGGAACAAAATGATGCCGAACGTGGTCTTGCCTCTCTCTGTATCGGTGGTGGTCAGGGTGCGGCAATGGTTATTGAAAGACGGTAGTATTATCATTATTTAATTAGTTAGGAGATCGATGATTATGGAGATCAAAAAATTCGGAGTGGTTGGTGCCGGTCAGATGGGTAACGGGATTGCTCAGGTTGCAGCACAAGCCGGTTTGCAGGTGGTAATGCACGATATCGCCGAGAAGTTTGTTGAGTACGGTATGTCGGTAATTAAGAAAAATTTGCAGCGTTCGGTTGATAAGGGTCGGATGGAACAGGCTGATATGGACGCGGTTCTCGGTCGAATTACGACAACGACTGAGCTGGCCGCCATGAAGGATGTTGATATCGTTGTCGAAGCGGCAACCGAGAATGAGAAAATTAAACTCGATATCTTTGCTCAGCTTGATGCAATTTGTCCTAAAGATGCCATTTTGGCCTCCAACACTTCTTCTATTTCGATTACTAAGATTGCAGCGGCAACCAAGCGTCCGGAAAAGATGATCGGTATGCATTTCATGAATCCGGTTCCGGTTATGAAACTGGTTGAAGTGATCAAAGGGTTGGCGACTAATGATGAAACCTATGACACGGTTGTCGAACTCTCGAAAAAACTTGGTAAAATCCCTTGTCAAGCCAATGATTTTCCAGGCTTTATTGCCAATCGTATTCTTTTGCCGATGATCAATGAAGCCGTCTATTGCCTCTTTGAAGGGGTCGGTAAGCCGGAAGATATTGATAACGTAATGAAACTTGGCATGAATCATCCGATGGGGCCCCTGGCCCTGGCCGATCTGATCGGGCTTGATACCTGCTTGGCGATTATGAATGTTCTGCATGAGGGCTTAGGCGATTCCAAATATCGTCCCTGTCCTTTGTTGAAAAAATATGTCGATGCCGGTTTTTTTGGGCGCAAGAGCGGTCGTGGGTTCTACGATTACAGTTAATAGATTTGAGGGAGAAGAATTATGGAATTTGTATATACTGATGAAGAGAGAATGATGTTACAGATGGCCCGGAATTTTGCCGAAAAAGAGGTGAAACCGATAGCCAAAGAGGTTGATAAAGAGCATAAGTTCCCAGCCGATAACGTTAAAAAGATGGGTGAACTCGGTCTGATGGGAGTCAGTGTCCCGGTTGATTATGAAGGTTCCGGGATGAGCAATATCTGCTATGCCATTGCCATGGAAGAGATCTCTCGTCACTGTGCTTCAACTGGGGTTATTATGTCGGTGAATAACTCTCTGGCTTGTGATCCCGTAAAGATTTTTGGTAACGAAGAGCAGAAAAAGAAATATCTGGCCGATATGGCCAGTGGCCGAAAATTGGGTTGTTTGGGATTGACCGAATCCAATGCCGGATCCGATGCTGCTAATCTTGCCACCACCGCCGTTCTTGATGGTGATGAGTGGATCATTAATGGCCGTAAAATATTTATTACCAATGGTAATGAAGCTGACTACTGTGTGCTTATCGCTGCAACTGATAAGAGTCAAGGACATCGAGGTATCAGCGCCTTTATTGTCGATCTCGATAACCCCGGATTCAGCGTCGGTACATTGGAAGACAAGCTTGGAATTAGAGGCAGCTCAACTGCAGAGTTGGTTTTTGAAGATTGCCGCATACCTAAGGAGAATCTTCTCGGTGAGGTTGGAAAGGGTTTTAAGGTTGCCTTGACAACGCTCGATGGCGGTCGTATCGGGATCGCTTCACAAGCTTTGGGAATCGCCCGGGCTTCGATTGAAGATGCTGCAGCCTACGCCAAGGAGAGGGTTCAGTTCGGCAAGCCGATTGCCAAACTGCAGGCGATTCAGTGGATGCTGGCTGATCTTTCGACTCATTATGAAGCCGCCAGATTGCTTACTCACCGAGCCGCTTATCTTAAAGATCAGGGCCAGCCTTTTGGTAAAGAAGCGGCTATGGCAAAATTGATGGCAGCCGAAACCGCCATGAAAGCCGCCACTCAGGGGATTCAGATTCTCGGTGGTTATGGCTATACTACGGATTATCCGTTGGAACGCTATTTCCGGGATGCCAAGATTACCGAAATCTACGAAGGTACCAGTGAAATTATGCGGTTGGTTATTGCAACTAATATTTTAAAGTAGTTGATAGATGTTAATTTTTATTAGGAGGGAAGTATTGTGAAGATTGTTGCCTGTATCAAACAGACTTTTGACACCGAAGCCAAGATTGTCGTTGGTGGTGATGGTCAGATCTCTGATGAAGGGGTTAACCTGATCGTTAATCCTTACGACGAGTATGCCGTCGAAGAGGCGATCCGGACCAAAGAGAAAGATGGTGGTGAGGTCGTGGTTGTAACTGTCGGTGGAGATAAGGCTCAGGAAGCCCTGCGTTATTGTCTGGCTATGGGTGCTGACCGTGCTGTTCTGATTAATGATCCGGCTCTGGCCGGAGCTGATAGCCGTGCGGTTTCTGTCGCCTTGGCAAAATTGTTGAGCGAAAAGGAAGCCGGTTTTGACATCATCTTTACAGGTAAAGAGTCGGTTGATGATGGTGTGGGCCAAGTTCCTTCCCGGCTCGCAGAAAAATTAGACTTGGCTCAGGCCAATGTTGTGACCGCTTTCGAATTAAGTGACGGTAAAGCGACAGCAACCCGTGAAATTGATGGTGGCAGTGAAACCTTAGAACTTGTGCTGCCGGCTCTGATCAGTGCCCAGAAAGGTCTCAATGAGGTTCGTTATCCCTCTCTGCCCGGTATTATGAAAGCCAAACGCAAACCGCTTGAGGTTCTTGCTCTTGGCGATTTGGGATTGAGTGTTGACGATGTCGCCTCTAAAGTTGAGTTGGTAGCAGCCGAATTGCCGCCGGCCCGTAAAGCCGGACAGCGCTTGACCGGTGAGGTTGATGAAGTGGTTGCCAAATTGGTTCAGTTGTTACAAGATGAAGCCAAAGTTATCTAAGGGGAGATTATTAAAATGAGTATTGTAGTATGCGTTGAACAGCGCGATGGAAAATTGCGCAAGATCACCTTTGAAGCTTTGAGTGAAGGCAAGCGCCTGGCTACAGCTTCCGGTGAAACTTTGAAAGCTCTGTTGATTGGTAGCGGGATTGCTGGTCTGGCCGATGAATTGAAAAAATATGGCGTCGATGAGGTTGCCGTGGTCGACAACGAAGCCCTGGCCGCTTATACCTCTGACGTTTATGCCGCTGTCCTGGCCGCCTACATAGCCCAGGAAAATCCAGCCTTGGTTTTGTTTGGTCATAGTGCTGTGGGTAAAGAGCTGGCACCGCGGACTGCGGCCAAGGTTGACTGTGGTCTGGTCAGTGATTGTCTTGCTGTAACCTTTGCTGATGGCGACTATCTCTTCAGTCATCCGGTATATGCCGGTAAAGCGATTGGTAGTTACAAGGTTGTCGGGCCGGTACGCATGGCGACCCTGCGCCCCAATGTTTTTGCTGTGGCTGAAAGTGAAGGGGCTGGTGCTGTAGTTGACTTCGCTCCGGAAATTCCAGCCGCGAAAGTTACTATTACCGGTGTTGATATGGCGTCCTCTGATCGTCCGGAGTTGACCGAAGCTGATATTATCTGTTCCGGTGGTCGTGGACTTGGCGGCCCGGAAGGGTTTGCGTTGATCGAAGGTTTAGCTGATGTTTTGGGAGCTGCCGTGGGTTCGTCTCGTGCCGCAGTTGATGCCGGTTGGCGTGAGCATGCCGCTCAGGTTGGACAGACCGGGAAAGTGGTAAGCCCCAATCTTTATGTTGCTTCTGGTATCTCCGGTGCGATTCAGCATCTGGCCGGTATGGGCTCTTCCAAGGTTATTGTTGGCA
Source organism: Candidatus Tharpella sp. (assembly GCA_021161425.1). GTDB lineage: Bacteria > Desulfobacterota > Anaeroferrophillalia > Anaeroferrophillales > Tharpellaceae > Tharpella. Next base: position 21,254 of record JAGHAQ010000041.1, read on the forward strand.
TCAATAAGGATGGTGAAGCCAATATCTTTAATGTCGCCGACTACGGTATTGAAGGTGATCTCAATAAAGTGATCCCGGCTCTGATTGAGAAACTCAAAGAACTGCAGTAAGTAAAACCTGTTTTTAAAAGTGAAGATCAATTGCCCCCCGTTGTCTGCCAAATGGCTGCTGCGGGGGTTTTTTATGCCTTTATTTGTTGACATTAAGCCCTTTTTGCCAGCTCACGTTAACTGTTTTTAGTTGACAAGAAATATGATTTGGTGTACGCAAGACCACGTTTCGTCTATGGATTTATATGCTCTTGGGTTTGTTTGATTAAAAGTTTTTGTTTGCTTCCGGCATCGCCGGGTCAGGGAATTGGTGGGGAAAATGGATTTTTTTCTTAATAACGATGAATTGATGATTCAGGAAGTGGTCCGGGATTTTGCTCAGAGCGAGCTCAAGCCCAACGCTGCTATTCTGGACAAAGAACACCGGATGGACCTCGGCAATCTTAAGAAAATGGCCGATCTGGGTTTTATGGGTATGAATATCTCGGAAACCTATGGTGGGGCAGAGGTCGGAGTTTTACCATACAGTCTTGGCATGATAGAGGTTGCCCGAGCTTGTGCGGCGACTGCGGTAACCATGTCGGTGACCAATATGGTGGCCGAGGTTATTTGTGCTTTTGGTAATGAAGAGCAGAAACAAAAATATGTCCCTCGAATCTGCAGTGGTGAATATTCGGCCGGAGCTTTTGGTTTGACCGAATCGATGGCGGGTTCCGACCCTGGCGGCATGAAGACGACAGCGGTTAGAGAGGGTGATCATTATCGTCTCAACGGCAGTAAAATTTTTATTACCAGTGCTGAATATGCTGGTGTTTTTGTGGTCTGGGCGGTGACCGACAAAGAGGCACCCCGCAGTCAGCGGATCAGTGCTTTTCTGGTTGAGAAGGGTACCCCGGGCTTTACTGTCAGTAAGGCCGAAGAAAAAATGGGTCAGTGCGGTTCATGTACCAACGAGATAGTTTTTGAGGATTGTCTGATTCCGTCCGAGAATCTTCTTGGTGAAGAGGGCTTCGGGCTGAAGATTGCTTTTATGGCTCTTGACGGCGGCCGCATCGGGATCGCATCTCTGGCCTTGGGGGTTGGCCTGGAAGCTATCGATTATGCTGCTGAATATGCCAAAGAGAGGGAGCAATTCGGTCGTCCAATTGCTACTTTTCAAGGTCTGCAATGGCGCTTTGCCGATACCTATACCGAACTTGAAGCGGCTCGTTTGCTGGTCATGCAGGCGGCTTTTCTGAAACAGCAGAAAAAGCCTTTTACGACTGAGGCTTCAATGGCTAAACTCTATGCCTCCGAGGCTGCCAACCGAGCCTGTTATCAAGCGGTTCAGGTTTTGGGTGGTAATGGTTATACGGCTGAGTATCCGGTCGAAAGACTTTATCGCGATGTGCGGGTTACAACTATCTATGAAGGTACTTCAGAGATTCAACGCCTGGTTATTGCCCAGCAGATATTGGGTCGATTGTAGTTGTCAGTGGTCAGCTGCCAGTGTTTTTTATTGACCACGACTTTATTACCGGTTAAACCGGTTCAGGGAGAGATTAGATGTTTACAAAAGAAACTGTAGAAAGGGTCGCGGAACGCCATCAGGAGTGGGAAAAACTCTTGGCGAAAAGCTTGGCGAAAGCTCCGGAACGCCTTGAGCGTTTTTCCACGATCTCCGATGAAGAGATTAAAAATATTTATACCCCGGAAGATGTTGATGAACTCGATTATGATAAAGACCTTGGTTTCCCCGGCCAGTTTCCCTATACCCGAGGCGTGCAGGCGAGTATGCATCGGGGTCGCCTCTGGACGATGCGCCAGTTTGCCGGTATGGGTGGGGCTGAAGAGACCAATGCCCGTTTCCATTATCTGATGGATCATGGCGAGACCGGTTTAAGCACGGCATTTGATATGCCGACCTTGATGGGTTATGATTCTGATAACCCGATATCTCTGGGCGAAGTCGGGAAGTGCGGCGTCGCGATTGATACCTTAGCTGACATGGAGATCCTTTTTGAAGGTATCCCCATGGATAAGGTTACAACCTCGATGACGATCAATCCTCCAGCCGCAATTCTTCTGGCCATGTATATCGCCGTCGCTGAGAAGAAAGGGGTGGGTCGTGATAAGATCGGTGGGACCATCCAGAACGATATGCTCAAGGAGTTTATTGCCCAGAAGACCTTCATGTTGCCGCCTGAACCTTCAATGCGGATTATTGTCGATACGGTTGAGTTCTGTACTAAAGAGGTACCACGCTGGAATTCGATCAGTATCAGTGGTTATCATATTCGTGAAGCCGGTTCGACGGCAGTCCAGGAACTTGCTTTTACGATAGCTGATGGTGTCGGTTATGTCCAGGCCTGTGTTGATCGCGGGATGGATGTTGATGATTTTGCTCCGCGCCTCTCCTATTTTTTTAACGCGCATGTTGATTTCTTTGAAGAGATTGCCAAATATCGGGCGGCTCGTCGGATGTGGGCTCGTATAATGCGTGATCGCTTCGGGGCCAAGAATCCCAAATCCTTGCTTTTGCGTTTTCATACCCAGACAGCGGGTTGTTCCCTGACCGCCCAGCAGCCCTACAACAATGTTGTCAGGACCTCTTTTCAGGCCCTCTCTTCGGTTCTTGGCGGGACTCAATCGTTACACACTAACTCTCTTGATGAAACGCTCTCTCTGCCGACTGAGCATGCTGTGACCATCGCCTTGCGGACCCAGCAGATTATCGGTGAGGAAATTGGTGTTACCAATACCATCGATCCTTTGGCTGGTTCCTATTTTATTGAGTCGTTGACCAATGAGATGGAGAGTAAAGCCCTTGATTATATTCAGAAAATAGATGATATGGGTGGCATACTCAAAGCCATTGATGTCGGTTTTCCGCAAAAAGAGATCGCCGATGCCGCCTATAACTATCAGCGTCAGGTAGATGAAGGTGAAAAGACCATTGTTGGGGTCAATAAGTACCAGATGGATGAGACCTTGAAGGTCGATCTGCTGACTATCGATCCGGTGGTTGAGCGGCGCCAGCATCAGCGCCTTGCCAAGATTAAGGAGACCCGTGATGCGGCCAAGGTTGAAGCCTGTCTCAAGGCTATTGAGAATGCCTCACGGGGCACCGATAATCTGATGCCGCACCTTATTGAAGCCGTAAAATCTTATGTCAGTGTCCAGGAGATTTGTGACTGTTGGCGTAAGGTTTATGGCCGCTACACTGACCCTGGCATGTTTTAATTTTACGAAAAAATCAAGTTTTAATGAGATAAAGGATTTGACCAATGAGCGATAAAAAAATTAAAGTATTGATTGCCAAGCCCGGTCTTGATGGTCACGATCGTGGAGCCAAGATTATCGCCCGCGGATTGCGGGATGCAGGGTTTGAGGTGGTTTACACTGGACTGCATCAGACTCCCGAAGAGATAGTTGCAACTTCGATTCAGGAAGATGTCGATGTTATCGGGGTCAGCAGTCTGGCTGGTGCCCATATGTATCTTTTCCCCAGAATTATTGAGCTCTTGGTTGAAAAGGGAGCTGATGATATTCCGGTGTTTGGCGGCGGTATCATTCCCGAAGATGATATTCCTGTATTGCTGAAAGCCGGGATCAAAGCGGTCTTTACGCCCGGCAGTCCGGTTGATGAGACGATTAACTGGATTCGTGAAAATGTAGTTTAATGTCGTCAGTCGGCAGAAGTTGCTGGCTCCTGTTATGATACTAACAAAAAAAACCGAGCTTTTCCGGCTCGGTTTTTTTTGTTAGTCGTGTGTCGGAATAGATGGTTGCTTAGCGGACTATTACTGAGCCGAGTGTGATGGCGATCTTTTATTCATGTATCGGAATAAATAAAGCTTGAGTTTTTCTATCTCATTTGTTAACTGTCTCCACATTCTTTGTTGGTAAATATTTTTGTTGAAATTTTTGCTGGAATGCTTCTTTCGGTTTTGGGTCTGAGAGTGTAATATTCGGATGAGTAAAAAAGATAAGGTTTTTACAGTTAAGGTGCGCCGTGATTTCTGTAAGGGTTGCGGTTTATGTATAGAGTTTTGTAAAAAAGAGGTCTTAGGGACCTCTGCAAAGCTAAATCGTATGGGTTATAATCCGGCCGAGCCGGTTAAGCCCGAGGCTTGCATCGGTTGTATGATGTGTACCCAGGTGTGTCCAGATCTGGCGATAGAGGTGTATAGTGGATAAAGTCTTTATGAGCGGTAACCATTGTATCGCAGAGGCGGCGATACGGGCGGGCTGCAGATGTTATTTTGGTTATCCAATTACTCCCCAGAATGAATTAGGCGAGTATATGGCGGCAAATATACGCAAGGTCGGTGGTGTCTTTTTACAATCGGAAAGTGAGACGGCGGCGATCAATATGGTGATTGGCGCAGCCTCTGTCGGTACCCGGGTGATGACCTCATCTTCCAGTCCCGGGATCAGTCTTAAGCAAGAAGGTCTCTCTTTTCTTGCCGGTTTCGAGTTCCCGGCGGTGATTGTCAATATGATGCGTGGTGGCCCCGGTCTTGGTAATATAGCTCCGGCTCAAGGTGACTATTTCCAATCCACTCGAGGTGGTGGTCATGGTGACTACCGGACTCCGGTTCTAGCGCCGGCATCGGTGCAGGAACTTGCCGATTTGACGGTCAAAGCCTTTGCCTTGGCGGACGAGTATCGAACCCCGATTCTGTTACTTGGTGACGGGATGATGGGCCAGATGAAAGAGCCGGTGGTTTTTCCCGAACCGCTTTCCGAGTTACCTGAGAAACCGTGGGCTTTGAAAGGGCGTGGCGATGGTGCGAGCCGTTATCAAGCCTCTCTGATTCTCGATGGTTTGGCAATGGAGCGTCACAACTGGAAATTGGTGCGTAAATATAAGGAGATGGCGGAGAAAGAGACTCTTTGTGAACTCTATATGATGGATGATGCCGATTTTGCTGTTGTCGCCTATGGTACTACTGCCAGGATTGCTAAAGGGGCCATCAAACGAGCTCGTAAAGAGGGACTAAAAGTCGGTTTGGTGCGACCTGTTACCCTCTTTCCTTTTCCTGATAAAATCTTACAGAAAGTCGCTCATCAGGTTAAAAGTTTCCTGGTTTTTGAGATGAGTACCGGACAGATGGTCGAAGATGTGAGACTGGCACTTTGTGAGTCGCAGGTCGAAGTCTCTTTTCACGGCCGTCCCGGTGGAGTTATCCCTACACCGATAGAGTTTTCCCGGGTTATTCATCGTTATTACCGGCGGATGCATAAGTAATCATGGTTCAGCACATAGATCTTCCGCCTCAGGGTGTTGGCAGATCTTAAACTTGCTGATTGTCACTTTTTTAACAGGTATTTTGTATGGAACTTATTAATAATTGGCCGAAATATTATAAAAAAGATGTCGTTACCCACTACTGTCCTGGGTGTGGTCATGGGATTGTCCACCGTATCATCGCTGAGCTGCTTGAAGAGATGGATCTTGGCAAACAGGCTTATCTGGTTTGCCCGGCCGGTTGCGCAGTGTTGGCTTATCACTATTTCGATTTTGATGTTATCGAGTCGGCCCATGGTCGGGGAACAGCAATTGCGACCGGTGCCAAACGGGCTAAACCGGAACTCTTTGTTATCAGTTATCAGGGGGATGGTGACCTGTCGGCAATTGGTACGGCGGAGACCATCCATTCGGCCAATCGGGGCGAGAATATAAGTGTTGTTTTTATTAATAATGCAGTTTACGGGATGACCGGCGGACAGATGGCACCGACCTCTATCCTCGGTCAGAGTACGACGACCTCACCGGATGGTCGAAATCCAGAAGTTGACGGTTATCCGCTGCATATAACCGATGTGGTCGCGAATTTCCCCGGGGTTGCCTATGCTGAACGGGTTACGGTCGCGAGCCCGGCCGCTATCAAAAAGACCAAAAAAGCAATTCGTAACGCTTTTCAGACCCAGGTTGACGGCTTGGGATATTCGATTGTTGAGGTTCTTTCACCCTGTCCAACCAATTGGAAAATGACTCCTGTACAGTCTTGTAAATGGATTGAAGAGGAGATGGTGAAAGAGTATAAACCGGGATTATTGACCGATAAGCGTGAAGAGAGAAGGAAGGATAGAGCATGTTAGTAAAAACGCTTTGCGCCGGTGCCGGCGGCCAGGGGGTTATGACCCTCGCTAATATTATGGGCAACGCAGCTATGATTCAGGGTTTTCACGCTACCTATCTGCCCGCTTATGGTGCGGCCATGCGGGGTGGTACTGCAAACTGTACGCTTACAATTGCTGACGAAGAGATCGCTTCACCGGTGGCTTCCGCTCCCGATATAGTGGTTGCCCTCAATCAACCGTCAGCGGTAGCGTTTATTAATCGCCTGGTGCCTGGTGGTAAGATGATTTATGATTCCTCGGTTGCCGAGGAGATTCCTGAGCGCCTTGATGTCGATGTTTTTTCGATTCCGGCTAGTGACATGGCGATTGAATTGGGTAGTGTTCGGTCGGCTAATATGGTTATGCTGGGGGCTTTTGCCAAGTTGGCGGGAGTTCCTAGTCATGAGGCCATATTTGCCAGTTTGGAATATCTTATGGGGAAGAAGAAAGCGCTTGTCGAATTAAGTAGTCAGGCTGTCATTAAAGGTGCTGAATATTTCTCCTAGATTTTTTCTGGGAGTACGGTAGTATAAAAAAAATTAATATATCTTTAGTTGGAGTTTTTTATGTCTGTAACGCAACTCTCAATTGCTATTGATGATACGCCTGGTCGTCTCAATCAGATCTGTGAAATTTTAGAAAAAGAGCAGATTAATATCAAAGGTTTTATGGCTTGTTCTGAGCTTGATCCGCATCGTTTTAAGGTTATTGTCGACACCCCGGAACAGGCCTATAATGTGCTGATGGCCAATGGTTTTGCCGTTCATAACAAAGAGGTAATTGCGGTCGGGGCACCGGATCATCCGGGGGGACTTAATGTTGTTTTACGGGCTTTAAAGGAAGCTCGGGTTAATGTTGAAACCCTTTATCCTTTTATCACCTTGAAAGGTGATGATGCAATTTTGATCATAGAAGTTGACGAGATTCAGAAGGCCAAAGAGATATTGCGCAGCCAGTGGATTAAAACCTACGGCGCTGAGATCTATCAATTTTGATTTAAATGATTGCAATTGTTATAACTCGTGGGGACACTGTTTTGGCGGTGTCCCTTTTTACGATTATTGCTGTTCTTGTGAAAGTTTAGTATTTCGGTCGGTTGACTTCTTTTACTGGCTGGCAGTTTGTTTCAGGAGAAAAAATTGAGCAAAAAACTTAACATCGAGTATGCTGAGAGAATAAAACAGTTACCGCCCTACCTTTTTGCCGCCATCGATGCGAAAAAGGCGGAGGTTCAGGCTCAGGGGATCGATGTGATCGATCTTGGTGTCGGTGATCCGGATATGCCTACCCCGGCTCATATTGTTCAATCTTTGCAGATTGCGGCAGCTAAAGGTGAGAATCATCAATACCCGTCGTATGTTGGTATGCTTTCGTATCGACAGGCTGCAGCGGATTGGTTTGCGCGTCGTTTTGGGGTCACTTTTGATCCGGTTAGCGAGGTGGTTTCGCTGATCGGATCAAAAGAGGGGATTGCTCATATGCCGCTGGCCTTTGTCGATCCCGGAGATTATGTTCTGGTTCCCGATCCCGGTTATCCGGTTTACGCCATTGCCACAAGCTTTGCCGGTGGGGTGCCGTACATGATGCCGCTTAAGGCAGAGAATGGTTTTTTGCCTGATCTTGACTCTATTCCTGAAGAGGTCGCTGAAAAAGCTAAGTTGATGTTTATCAACTATCCCAATAATCCTACTGGCGCTGTTGCTGACTCCGACTTCTATCTTAAAGTAGTTGAATTTGCGGCCCGTCACAATATCGTTGTTTGTCACGATGCCGCCTATACCGAGATGGCTTATGATGGCTATAAGCCTTTAAGTTTTCTTGAAGTTCCCGGGGCAAAAGATGTTGGTATAGAGTTTCATTCACTTTCCAAAACATATAATATGACTGGGTGGCGGATCGGTTTTGCGATCGGTAACCGAGAGCTGGTCGCCGGACTTGGCAAAGTCAAGACCAATATCGATTCCGGAGTCTTTCAGGCTATTCAGGAGGCGGCGATTACAGCGTTGGCCGCAGATCAACAATGTGTTAGGGAGATGTGTAATATCTACCGCAAACGTCGTGATCTGATGGTCTCTTTCCTGACTAAAGCCGGTTTTACTCTTGTATCTCCCAAGGCGACCTTTTATCTCTGGATTAATAATCCCGCAGGGATGACCTCGGCTGAGGTTTCCTCAATGTTTCTCGAAAAAGCCGGTGTTGTCGTGACCCCCGGTAATGGTTTCGGTGATGCCGGAGAAGGCTATTTTCGGATCTCTTTGACGGTTTCCGAAGAGCGTCTTAATGAGGCCGGCGAGCGGATTGTCAAGGTTTTGAGTGTTTAGTAACATTATCGTTAAGGTTAGTTGAGGGGAATGAAAAACATACGTTTTATAAAGGAATATGCAGCCGGACAATGGGCTGTTTTACCCCTGACTCTTATCTTATGTCTATTGTTTTTCGGAGTTTGCACGGCTCATGCGGCCACTTTAGATAGTGCTTTTGCGATCCTTTTTGAAAAACTAAATGCCAATATCTCAGCAAACGGAGAGGTGGTGGCCCTCCTGCCGGAGAAGAATGAGGTAATTATTGAGTTCTCCGGGGATCTGGTTCCGTCATATGGGGCTGAATTGTTGGTTTTTGGTGAGTCGGCTGAAGCTTCTCAGGAAAGTTCTGAGGGCGGAGGTGAGAATCGCTCGGTTAAGGTCTATCGTGGTTCAGTAACTGTCAGTGAGTCGGCCGGACACCTTAATTGTGCCATAGCTGACGAAGGGCGAGACCAGTTTATCGAGGGCGATCAGGTTTTTTTGCCCTCACCGGTACTTTTATATGTTACTCCAGTAAAAAACCTGACTCCCAACCCGTATTTTACCGGTCAGGCTACCCGCGCTGTAAGCAGCCTGCTCAGCACTTTTTCAGGTCTGCAGGTTTTCAGCCTGCCCGCCTCCAATCAGAAAACAATCGATTTTTTAAAGCAGAAATGTCGCAATGAGGGACGTTACGGGTTGGTTTTACAACCTTTTGTGATTATTCAGAATGGCCGTAGTAAAGCTCAGCTAAGATTGATTTCGCTATTCAGTGGCCAATCACTTAGGGTTCTGGAGGACGAGTTCACGGCCTTTGCCGCACCACCGCAAAACTTTCGCCGTCTTCGATAAACTCTAACCCGGTTTGACCGAAAGCAAGCAGGTGCTTTTTTGCGTGATACTTTATTGACAAATAACTAACTCCGGCTCTTTTCTTCACCCCGTATAATTTCATTTATTCAAAAAGGTCAAAATATTTAATCCAATTAATTTGGTCCCGGTTCATCTGGGTTGGGGAGCTTTTATGAAAATTGATGCGCATGTCCATATCTTTCCTCCGGAAATCAGAGAGCGGCGAGAGAAATTTTTTGTTGGTGAACCTGATTTTGAACTTCTCTATGCTTCACCCAAATCTCGTCTCGTGGGTGCCGAAGAGTTGCTGGCAACGATGGTTGAGGATGGGGTTGACCGTTCTGTCGTTTTTGGGTTTCCCTGGCGTGATGCCGGGATCTCCAGGCTTTGCAATGATTATGTGATCGAACAGGTCAAAAACCATCCTGAACATCTTTTGGGACTTGCCTGTTTTGGCTTTGCTGATCCTGAAGTGGCTGCTTTAGAGAGTGATAGGTGTCTTAGTCAAGGTCTGCATGGAGTTGGTGAACTTGCTTTTTATGTTGAAGGCTTTAGTGAAAAGGTGGTGGATCAATTTGTTCCGGTTATTGAGGTTTTGCGTCATTACAAGAAAGTTCTGAATCTACATACCAACGAACCGGTAGGTCATAATTATCCGGGAAAGAGTGATGTCAAGCTTCGTAATCTTTACCGATTTCTTAAACTGTATGGCGATGTGCCGACCATTTTCGCTCACTGGGGAGGGGGGTTCCCTTTCTATCACCTGTTGAAAAAAGAGTTTTCCGAGGTTGTGCAAAATCTTTATTATGATACAGCCGCAACCCCATACCTCTTTAAAAATGATATCTATCGTCTGGGCGGAGAGATGGCTGGTTTTGACCGGATTCTCTTTGGCAGTGATTTTCCTTTACTGCGTCCGCGCCGTTATTTTAAGGATATTGCCGAGGCCCAGCTTGATGAGAAGCAGAGTGAAATGATCTGTGGAGGTAATGCAGCCCGTCTTTTTGGTATCCAGACATCATAGTAATGAGTTCAATGAACTGAGAGATTTTTTTAAGAAAATTCAATGTTGTTTGTCCTCTGTTGATAGAATTTTTACCCGTTGATTAATGATGTCGAAATCAAAGTAGCCGAAATATTTTTTTAGTTTACAAAATATGCAAAAAGCGCGAAAAAACTTTTGCTGTATTTTGTCAGCCTGTTTGGTTCAGGCCATGCCGGGTTAGAAGAGAATCAACCAATCTCTTTTTGCCAGGCTTCAATCTCTAAATCAGGCATTTTTTTGAAACGTCCCTGGGCTTTCAGGTAATCTTTGACCGGGATTGAATTTTCTGGTTTCAAGGTTTGTCGAAGCAGGCCGTTATCATCCATCTCGAGGAGCGGGAAAACCCCGCTGTCGACGGCCATTCGGGTAATCTTGAGGGCATCTTGGGAATCGATTTTCCAGCCCGAAGGGCAGGCTGCCAGCAGATGTATAAATCGGAAACCGGAGGCGGCTTTGGCTTTTTTGAGTTTTAAATAGAAATCTTCCGGATAGGCGATCGTCGCACTGGCCAGATAACTCGGGTTATGGGCTTTGATGATCGCCATAATATCTTTTTTGGCGTACTGGAACTCTTTGCCGCCCGGCGTGGTCGTCGTCCAGGCACCATGCGGGGTCGCCGATGATTGTTGGATTCCGGTGTTCATGTAGGCTTCGTTGTCGTAGCAAATATAGATTATATCTTCATGCCGTTCAGCCGCTCCGGAAATGCCTTGAAGGCCGATATCAAAAGTGCCGCCGTCACCGGCCCAGGCGAGAACTTCGACACCCGTTTTTCCTTGGGCGGTCAGAGATCGCCGAACGCCGCTGGCTGCCGCCGCCGCCACTGCAAACGGGGTGTGGAGAAGGGGAACCGAGAGGGCTGTGGTCGGTTGGCCGCCGGCAATAATCGCCCAGCAGCAGGCCGGCATGACAACTATGGTTTGCGGCCCCAAGATCTTCAAGGTGTGGCGCATACTTAAGGCGGCACCACAACCAGGGCAGGCCATGTGGCCGCTCTCCATATATTCAGCCTTGGTGATTTGCCAAGCTGTATTCTTGCTGAAGCTATTTTCAGTTGGAGATATATTTGTATTGTTCATGCTTGTCTCTTTTTTACGTTAGCTGTCAAGCCAGTTACACTCAACACTTGACAGTTGTTCCCGGTTTTCAACCACTTCTGTGATAGTCTCGGGAAAGACCTCTTTGCCGCCAAGACTGATCATGACATCATTAATCAGAGGTCTTTGCGGCAGATTGTAGAGGGCGGCGCGAACCTCCTGGCTCAGGGTTCCGCCGACCCCGTAGGAGCAGGCCCGGTTCAAGACTATAACCTGTTTTTTATCTTTTAACGCTTCACACAGTTCCCGATTGGGAAAGGGGCGCAGAAGACGTAATTTAATGAGGTCTGTCGGAGTACCGTTCTTGTTCAATTCGGCAACCGCTACGCGAACGGTTCCGGTCATCGCTCCACAGCAAAGCAACGCTGTGTTGCTCTTCTCATCTCCCTCTGGACAACGCATAACCGGCTGGTAGCAACGACCAAATTTTTGCGCAAACTCTTCTTGACATTGGTCAAGAACCGTTAGGGCTTCGGTCATGGTTTCGGAGAATGTTTTTTTCAGCTCATAGAAGAGATCGGGATGGGCTGCGGCACCAAAGGTCAACGAATTGTCGGGATCGAGCCGGTACGGTGCTTTGTAGGCCGGCAGATAGTCATCGACTATCTGCTGGTCGGGAACCAGAAGTCGTTCCATCGTGTGAGAGAGGATAAAGCCGTCAATCATCACCATGATCGGTAGCATCAACTGCTCGCTGGCTTTGTAGGCTATGATGATCGTATCGAGAGCCTCTTGTGAGGTTTCGCAATAGATCTGTAGCCAACCGGTGTCGCGCTGGGAAAAACTGTCACTTTGGTCACTCCAGATATTCCAGGGAGCGCCTAAGGCGCGGTTGGCATTGACCAGAACCAAGGGCAAGCGAGCTCCGGCAACCCAGTGCAGGATCTCATGCATCATTGCCAGACCCTGTGAACTGCTGGCTGTAAAAGAGCGGCTGCCGGTCGAAACCGAGCCTAAAACCGCAGCAATTGCCGACATCTCCGACTCGACTTTGATATATTGACTTTTTAGTTCGCCGCTGTCGACCATCTCGGAGAGGGTCTCGATAATATGGGTCTGGGGGGTTATAGGATAGGCTGAGATTACTTCCGGACGGCTCAGCCTGACTCCATGCGCGATCGCATCGCTGCCCAGTAGGATGGCTTGTTTGTGCATGTTAATGATCCTCCTCCATCTCAATCACCCCACGCGGACAGATCGCGGCACACTGACCACAGCCTTTACAGTGATCATAATCAAAGAGTACCCTTTTGTCAGGGTTACTTTCCTCTAGGTCGATAGCAATTGCAACGTCAGGACAGAAGAACCAGCAGATGCCGCAGGCGGTACAGCTACCGCAATGAAAACAGCGTTCAATCTCGCTTTTCATCTGCTCTTCACTTAAGGCTTGTCGAATCTCGGAAAAATTCTCTTTTCTGATTCGGCTGTCGAGTTCCGGGACGCTGACGGCCGGTTTTTTGCTGTAGTATTCGAGATGAAGTTGATCATTCTCGACAATGACCGGGTTTTCCGAACCTTCGTTGACATCTATCGATGGAGTTATCTCTAATTGCTTAAGGATATTTTCGGCCGCCCGGCGCCCGGAAGCTAGAGCTTCGGCTACCGAGGCTGCACCATGGTCAAAATCTCCCGCCTTGATGACCGAATCATTATTATCAAAGGCAAGATCGCTTTCCTGGCCGATGGCCGCGATCAAGTAGTCGGTTTCAATCGTCTTTAGAAAAGTTCCGGCATTGATCCGGCCGGCGTTGTTTTGGGTCTGGTGGATGTTGAGTTGCAAAGTGTTGGCAACGGTCTCTATCTTTTCAACGACTTCCTCTTCATTGATTAACAGCCCCTCTTCAAGGGCTTGCTTTTTTTCCTCTTCATAAGCCGGCATTTCGGCAATTGTCCGTCGGTAAACGATTTCGACCTGTTTGCCCAGCCGCAAGAGAGAGCGGGCTGTATCGAGGGCTGCATTGCCACCGCCGACAACAATGAAACGCTGACCGTCAATATTTTCGCCCCGGTTGATTGCCGCCAGTATTTCCAGAGCACCTTTTATTTGTGGGATAGTGCGCCACGGGGTCGGCAGGCTGGAGTGTTGCAGGCCCGGAGCCCAGATAATGTTATGATACTCTTTTTTAAGTTGCAGCAGTTCTGATGCTTCAATATTGCGATTGCACTGCAAATCAATATTGAAGCTTGTGAGTAGATTGTCTATCTCCTGATCAAGAATAGAGCGCGGCAAACGGTAGGCGGGGATACCGTAACGTAAAAGTCCACCAGCCGTCGGGGCTTTTTCGAAGATAGTTACCTTGAGACCTTGGCGGGCGAGAAAAAAAGCAGCGCTTAAACCCGCCGGTCCGGCACCGATGATGGCGATCTTTTCAGTTTTTTTTTCGGCGCTTGCGGGATGTGGATACTCTAGCCCCAGATCTCCGAGATAGCGTTCCAAGTCACCGATTAAAACCGCTTCATCAAATTCTTGGCGATTGCAGGCGCTCTGACAGAAATGCGGGCAGACGCGGCCGGTGACGGCCGGCATCGGGTTGGTGTCGCGCAAGAGATCCAGAGCTTCCAAAGGTTTGCCGGAAGAGAGTTTGTCAAGGTAGGTGGCAATTGGAATATTTAAAGGACAAGCCTGACGACAAGGGGAGTCTTTGGCAACCAGGTGGGGGCGAAAAAATTTCCAGTTTCCGGTCAGGTTGATCGCAGTTGAGGTTGCCGATATCGGCAGACCTCTGAAATCACCGTTTTGAATGGCTTTTACGTGTTTTAGTTTGGTCATAATCAATTTATGGGTTGATAACGGTTTCGTAGGCTTGGCGCAATGCTTTCTCATTGTCAGCAAGGCGGGCGGGGATGAAGCTGGGAAGAGCCTGGATCAGACTCTCCGGTTTGACCAGGCCGCTGACTTTAGCCAAAGCTCCAAGCACCGGGGCGTTGATCAAGGGCATGATTTTATTGCCCAGTTTGTGTTCCAGAGCAATACGATTGAGATTTATGGTGATAATTTGATATGGTGGCGGCGATTTGGATTGAGTTGCCGAACCGAGATTGAAACTATCGGCCGGCTGGTCGCTGTTGATGAGGATGAGACCGCCCTTTTTGAGGCCGTCGGTGACCGCCACGGACTCAATCAGGCGGGCCGCCATGACGATCACATAGTCGGGTTTAGTAACGCGGCTGCGGATGTTGATAAAAGTGTCGTCGGCCCGCACGAAGGCGGCCACCGGTGCTCCCCGTCGTTCAGCTCCGAAGGTTGGAAAAGACTGGGCGTAACGACCTTCAAGAAAGAGCGCCTGGGCCAGAATTCGGGATGCGATAACGGCACCCTGGCCGCCGCGGCCATGAAAACGAATCTCCTGCATAATAAATAGTTGCTTGTTGAATATTAATTTATAGATATATCTGTTGTTGGTAAAGACGACCTTCTGTTTAGACTTGGCAAAAAAGAATGTCAAGTTTTAAAGTAACTTTTCAGTTTGGTCTAGGCTATTTCCCCATAAATTTCAGCGATGTCGGCTTATTTAACCCGGTTTACTATTATTTTTTGACTTATATCCGGTGTTAATCATTTGTGGTTTGAACAACCATGATGTTTCTGTTGACAACGCATCCTATTTAAAACTATTCTGTAAGAAATTAGTAGATTATATTGTCCGGGGGATCGAGTGAATACAGTTAATACCATAGCGCCGGGTGCCAGGGTCGTAATTCGGGATGCCGAATGGCTGGTGCGGAAGATGGACAGGACCTCAACCGGCGGATTTGCCCTGACTGTGGTCGGCATTTCGGAACTGGTTAAGGATAAAGAGGCAATTTTTCTTGATGAGATTGACACAAATATCGAGGTTCTTGATCCCGTAGATACCAAACTGGTGCCCGACACCTCCAGCTCCTATCAGGGTTCTCTACTTTACATGGAAAGCCTGTTGCGACAAATTCCTCCAACAGACGAAAAACTCTACGTCGGCCATAAAGCCGCCATGGATCACGTACCCTATCAGCTTGACCCGGCAATTCAAGCCTTGGAGCAACCCCGACAACGCATATTAATTGCCGATGCCGTTGGCCTTGGTAAGACTTTGGCCTGCGGCATTCTGGTCAGCGAGTTGATTCGCCGAGGCAAAGGTAAGCGTATTCTGGTACTGGCTGTAAAAAGCATGCTGACCCAGTTCCAGAAAGAAATGTGGTCGCGCTTCACCATTCCTCTAGTTCGCCTTGATTCGGTCGGCATTCATCGGGTTCGTTCCAAAATCCCCACCAATCACAACCCTTTTTACTATTACGACAAAACCATTGTCTCTATCGACACGCTGAAGCAAGACACCGAATATCGCAACTATCTGGAAAACGCCTATTGGGACATCATCGTTATCGATGAAGCTCACAATGTCGCCCAGCGTGGCAAAGGTTCTTCGCAACGCGCCAAACTGGCCAAACTTCTCTCCGGACGATCCGATACTTTGATCATGCTATCAGCAACCCCGCATGACGGCCGGGCGCGAAGTTTTGCCAGTTTAATGAATATGCTTGATCCCACAGCCATCGCCAACCCGGACAACTATGGGCCGGAGGATATCAAAGGTTTATGTATCCGCCGTTTTAAAAAGGATATTCAGGATCAGGTGCAGAGCGCCTTTAAAGCCAGAGAGATCAGCAAGGCCTACTGTCAGGCGACCAATGTCGAAGAGGTTGCATATGATATTCTGTCTGAAATGCAATTTGCCAAGTTGGACCAACACAAAGGTGCCGGACAACTCTTTAAAACTACCCTGGAAAAAGCGTTGTTCTCCAGTCCTGCGGCCTGTCTTTTAACAATTTCTAACCGGATCCAGCGTCTTAAAAAAGATGATTCCCCGGAAGCCTTACAAGATATTGAACGCCTTTCGGAACTTGCCGTAGCAGTATTCGACATCACCCCTGTCAATTTTTCCAAATATCAGAAACTTCTCTTCGTTATCTCCGACAAAAAACATGGCTATGGCTGGACCGGAAAATATAAGCATGACCGTCTCGTCATTTTCACTGAACGCATCGAAACCTTACGTTTTCTGGAAATGCATCTTACCAAAGACCTCAAATTGAAAAATAATCAAGTCGCTATCCTGCATGGTACCATGCCTGATGTGGAACAACAAAAAATCGTCGAGGATTTCGGCAAGGAAGAGGCCCCGGTGCGCCTGCTAATTGCTTCTGATGTCGCTTCTGAGGGTATCAACCTACATTACTTAAGTCATCGACTTATTCATTTTGACATCCCCTGGTCACTCATGGTTTTTCAGCAACGAAATGGACGGGTTGATCGTTATGGTCAGGAGCACACTCCCTATATTCTCTATCTAGTTAACCAAAGCGTAAACGACAAAATCAAAGGCGACATGCGTATTCTTGAGCTCCTCATCGCCAAGGATGAAGAGGCCGTAAAAAATATCGGCGACCCCTCCGCCCTCATGGGTGTCTATGACATTGATGAAGAGGAGCGGATAACTGCCAAAGCCATTGAAACCGGTATCAGCAGCTTGGCTTTTGAACAGAAATTAAACCAAAATAGTGATGAGGCTTTCGACCCGCTCGCCCTTTTAATGGGTGGGAATGAGTCCGACAACAAACCACCAGCAGCCGAAAACCGTTTAAGCTCCATGCCCACCCTCTACAATGATGATTTCTCCTACCTTAAAGAAGCCATTGAGCACTTAAGGCAAGCGGAGACCCTTACAGGCCGATTTTGATGACGACCTACAACAGATATCCCTAACCGCCACCAAAGACCTTAAACATCGACTTAAATTCACTTTGCCCAGCGAGGTCTGGCCGGATGACGAAATCTTTGTTCTATCTGCCGATCCTGATGTGATTCAGAAAGAGATCAAACGCAGTCGTAAGGATGAAAATGCATGGCCAAACATCCACTACCTCTGGCAGCACAACCCGATCCTTGCCTGGATTAACGATAAGGTTGTTGCTGAATTCGGTCGGCATGAAGCACCAGTATTAACTCTTTTCAGTACTTTGGCTCAGGGCGAAACAGTCTTCATTATTTCCGCCCTGATCCCTAACCGCAAAGGCCACCCTCTGGTTCATCGCTGGTTTGGCGTCACAGTTAAGCAAGATGATTTCCAGCAAATTGAAAAGTTCAAACCTCTGCTAAATAGAACCGGTCTCGGCAAAAATCGATTCCCCAGCAAAGAGACCCAACTTGACCTTGATTCTCTGCGACGTCTTTTGCCCGAAGCTGTACAGCAGGCCAAAATCTATATGAGTGAGCAACGGCAAACCTTTGAAGATATGATCAACCCCAAACTCCAGGAACAGCTTGATAAATTAGAGCGACTTAAAGGCAAACAATACAAACAGCTTGAACTCTTCTATATGGAGAAAAAGCAAATCAACAAGAAAGAGCAGGAAAAGCGCGAAATCGAGCGCAAATTTGATGAATTCATCGATTGGGTTGAAGAGACCATGACGACTGAAGACAAGCCCTTTATTCAGGTTGTTGCCGTTTTGCAGGGGGCTCAATAATGGCCGGTTTCCTTCAAGATCCGATCTCAATAATCAATCTTATCTCTGACAATCTCCGCGATCGTTACAGCAGATTTCAAGTTTTAAAGGAAATCATTCAAAATGCTGATGATGCAGGGAAAGGCAACCTAAATATCCACTTAGAATATGGTATTGTCAACGGTTTATCCTCCGCTGAGCACCCACTTCTCCAAGGACCAGCTCTATTCTTTCTTAATGATGGTACGTTCTCTGATTCTGATGAAAAAGCTATACGTTCATTCGGTCTGAACCAAAAAGCAGAGGATGCAGCCTCTATTGGAAAATTTGGCTTAGGCATGAAGAGTGTTTTTCACTTCTGCGAAGCCTTTTTCTTCTTGGCGCAAGATAATAATAAATCTTATTCAAATATTCTCAACCCTTGGTCGGGAAGTGATGATTTTAAATCAGTGCATGAAGATTGGGAAGGGTTTACGAAGAGTGATGCTGAGCTGATAAGAAATCGCTTGACCCGAGTTTTTGATAACTTGGAAGAAAAGCGAGAATCCTACTTTCTAATATGGCTTCCACTACGTATGAGAAAGCATCTCCAAGTTGATGAAACTGAAGTTGGTAGTATTGTTTCAGAATTTCCCGGTGATGATGCCCGCCAACTAGCTTTTCTGGATGAAAATATATTACCACAAAAACTTGCTGCCCTGCTCCCTTTACTACGTTGCCTGGAAGGTATAAGATATTGGCGTGAACAAGAAACTGGCGATCTTGAACCGGCCTTTCACATTCTTCTAAAAGATTATTCCGCACGGATTAAAGGTTTTAAAGAGGAAAACTGCAGTTTCTCTTTTAGCGGTGAAGTCGAATATTTTGTTGGCAACGACAAGCCATCGTTGCAATCATATCACGGTAAAGAGAGTTTTTTACAATCTAAAACCCTCTCCTCACTTAAAAAATCCGACTTATGGCCCAAAAGCTACGTGCGTGACGAAAATGGTATTAGCCAAGAAGCCCCCGACAAAGCCAAGCCCCATTGCGCCGTATTTTTTTCGCGTTCACCAACCATACAGAAAAGTGAATTAAGACTACGCTGGGCCGTTTTCCTGCCGGTCAAAGCGGGAGAAGAAAATATTCAGTGTAAAGGTGATATTTCTTTTCGTTTGTTTTTACACGGCTATTTTTTTGTTGATGCAGGCAGGACGGATATTGACGGATTACAAGATAATTCATCATCAATAACTTTAAACGGCCAGCTAAAAAACGAAGCTGATCTTCGTAAAACTTGGAATATCTATTTGGCCGAAAAAGGTATCTTAAGGTTGATTTTGCCAGCCTTGGGCGAATTTACAAGAAAATCGAGACTTTCCTTTCTTGAAATCTATAATCTCTGCACAGCACTTAAAGAAACAAATCTTTTTTGCGAAAAAAGAGAGCTTATTTGCAATTCATATCAGTGGCTGTGTACTATTACGCCCACCAAACAAGTGTGGAAACTTGTCCCCAGAGACAAAAAAATCCTTCCTTTGCCAACACCTCCTAAATCAGTATCTGAGAGACCATGGCAAACATTTACAAAACTTCAACACTTAGACAATGATGTTGTCTTTATTTTAACTAATGTACCGCATTTGATGTGCTCTCGTTTACCTCAATGGGATGAAACCGACCTTGAAATATTTCTTGATTCTACTGTTGTAAAAAATTTCAACGACCAGGGCCGTTTGGAATATATGTTAGATTTTTTGTTCAGTAACGGCGTTAGACCTTTTCTTAAACTACCATCTTTACAAAACAAACTACAGGAACTTCTCCGACAGGCTTTCATCGAATTTGGTGATGACCTCCGTCAATATCGTCAAAAGATTCATCAATATGTTTCTCTAATTCTACCGGAAAGAAGATATGTTATTAATAATGTTGACCAGAAAATATTTTGCCAACTCCAAAAAAGTCGAACTGATTGTCTTGTCCTGAATAACTATTTTGATGCAACGGAAAATCCTGGCAAAGCTGATCTCTCTTACGAAGACAGTCTAAAACTTTTTCATCAACTAAACGATTTAATTCTCAAATACAGCAATACTGAAGATCAAGAAATTGTAAATTCATGCCGAGTGATCATTCGGAAAATATTGCAATCCATCAAAGAGGAAGATCGCCATAGACTGCTTAATAGTTCGGCAACCACTTTAAAATTATTAGAAGGGTACGATTGCCAAAACGACACCCTTAAGTCTCTTTCTGCCGAGGAAATTCGGAAATGTATGAATGATGGTTTATTATTTATTTACTCCTCGGGTATAAATGACCGGCAAAAACATGGACTGGCACCAAAGTTACAAAAAGTAGTCAAAGGTCGAGTTTTACTGATTCCTAGCGAAACGGGCAAATTACTTTTTGGTTCAAACCATAGTTTATTACCTTGTCATTCAAACAGTATACTTAATTGTCTTGGATCGCGAGAACAACGATTGCAATCAATAGAAAACCGGCTAAATTTACTGGCAGATGTTGCCGGTGCTGATCTTCTATCAGAACAACGTGTACGAGGATTGCGGTACCTTCTCCACGGTACTGAAGACCGATTTTACGATTGTTCTACACTATGGGTTTCCGGACATGAACAAAGTCCTGTTTGGATAAAACTCTGGCAACAGGTTAAAGAAACCGAAAAAGATAACTGGAATTTACTGGAGAGAACACTGGTCGGTAAAATTCCATCAGATAAATGGACAGATCTATCAATCCGAGAAATCAAACCTGAAGGAATTCTGGGTGAGCTTAGAAATAAGGGTACAGATGTTTTAACAGGTAATCTTTTCAACCTGGACGAGCGTAATGCTGTTCTAAAAGAACTTATCAGTGATGAGCAGCTTTGGAAACAGTTACCGTTTCATGAAACGGTAAGCGGATGCTTGGTCAGCATAACAGAAAAGTCTTATCTCGAAACAGGTATTTACCTGCCCGATGAATTGCAAGACCATGTCAACATAATCAAACCTTCAGATGACTTTACCATCAGTAGACAACAACGTGATTGGCTTATCCCTCTTTCCAAGCAAGACGTAATCAAAACGGCTTTAAAATATGATCAGGCTGTAAATTTCTGGCAACTGATAATGGACAACCTTGAGCACCCCAGTTTGGACGCCGACCTAAACTATTTGTTGCGTAATGCCGCTTGGATACCCGACGTCAATTACAATCCTGTAAAGCCATCAGAGGTAATCTATCTTGAAAGTATGCAGGATGAGGTAGACAGATTGTTGGTGGCTGCTCGTAACATTTTCTGGTCACCCAGCAAACTGCACAAAAAAGTGCAAAACCACCCATCCTTTGCAATGCTTAAGGAATCCTATTTTGCAAAAGATCACGAGGGGCTTGAGCAATTTGGTCTACTGTTGGGCGAAACAGAAGAATATCATATCGGCAACTTTGGCAAAGGGGATAATTTCAAACGAGTACTCACTGTATGCTCCCGTATTCCCTTGAACCTGAACCTTCCAGGGTGGACGTTGCTATCCAATGCTTCTAAAATTTACTCGTTGGATATAATTGAAGAACACCTTTTGCCGGAAATGTTAAAAACAGTCAGCATGGGGAAGATCTTCAACACATTAAAATGGTTGCAAAATGAGCACGTCAGAACCGGCCAAAGTGAAAAGAAAAATGTTTTAGTTGCTTTTAACGCATATCTTTCTGCCTTTGTTAATGAGGGTGGAAGCAATCAAGATCTTTTCCAATTTCACTTGTTGAACCATGAAGAAAGATGGAAACCAACCAATCAACTTTGTGTCGAGGTCCAAGGTGTTTCGGAAGCCTTTTTGTTGGATTCTGTTCAAAGAAAAATTTTATCTAAAATTATTTTTTCAGGTGATCAACATTTCCAAAATAATGTTATTCAACTGAATGCCAGAATTGATGACACTAAAGAATCTCCAAAACACATTAAGCAGTACTTTTCTCTCTGGAAAGGACTTGTAGCTGATGAAGTGATTTGTGCATTCATTACCCTGCTTGGAGATGACACGGAAATCTGCTCCCTGGCTAAACAATACCAAGGAAGGCATTCTGTCGATTGGATACGACATGAAATCCCCTGGAACCCAAGCAATTATTGGAGCATTAGCAAACAGGAAGCATTTGCAAAACACAGAGTCGTCGTTAAAATTCACGATGACACAGTTGTTAAGACATATTCAATACGTGGTGATAAAATTGAGCTACCTGTAAGTAAAAATATTGATTCACTGTTTATAAATTGTGTTTTCGGTCTTTCTGCTGGAAGTTATAGAGTCTCAAAATTCAATTTAAGGAATTTTCACCCTGGAGAGAAAACGAGTGCTGAACTGACAAAACTTCTCAAATCTTCAGCTGAAATCATCTTGAAAGGTGCTTTCAAACAGGAAAACTATAATCTTGATTTGCTATGGCAAAAATTGGATAAATCAGAGCAACTTGACATTAAAGTAGCCCAAAGCCTCATTCTCAATCATATGCCATTTTATTTGAGACAATTGGGAATACATAAACACCCCATATTGCAGAACCTACTACATCAATGGCACGATGCCTGTTGTAGACAAGAAGAATATTATGATTCACCAAATAAAAGACAAAAATATGAGGATGAAAAAAGGATGCATTTGCAAAAGATACGTGATCTTTTGCTAAATGATGGGGCGGCTCAAAAGATTGTTTTGAATGCTGTTCGTGCAAAGATTAAAGACTTTCAGTATACGCCTGCCAGCATTCCTTTTGAATTATTTCAAAATGCTGATGATTCTATGGCAGAACTCGTAGAAATAAAATCACATCAAAATACTGTTCCAAGGAATGTTAAACGATTCTTGATCCTTGATGATGGTAAATCAATGACTTTCATCCATTGGGGAAGAGCTATCAATGCGGATGGTGGTGCCGGGTTTCCAGGACGTAAAAGAGGATTCCATTATGATCTAGAAAAAATGTTGGTACTATCTTCTTCTGATAAATCTGAAAACAACAGGGTCACCGGAAAATTTGGCTTGGGTTTCAAAAGTGTTTTATTGGCTAGCGATAAACCAAAATTGATTAGTGGTCGCTTGTCAGTAGAAATTATTGCTGGTCTCTGTCCGATACTTCTTAAAAATACAGGAGAGCTACGCCAAAAGTTACATGAACATTCACCAAGTAAACAATATCAGGGCACACTTGTAGAAATGCCATTAACCGAAGCATCATCATTAGATGTAATGGCGTTTTTTCCTGACCTGGCTGGTATCATGACCATCTTTGCTAAACAGATTCGCCAAATTGATATTCATGGGAAGCAAAGCCATTCCTGGGAATGGATACCTGACATAATACCTTTATCAGATACAACTTGTCTTGAAATCGGTGAATTGAGCCTGCCAGGTAGTTCAAGACAAAAAGAATTGTTACTTTATTTCAGGATTGACAAAAGTGGGGTCTTGGTGGCTTTGGGGCCGAAAGGATTTCGACCTCTTCCAAATGAATTACCAGCGGTGTGGGTGGTTGCGCCAACGGGGGGGCAAGGTCCTGGTTTTTCCATTAATGGTTCCTTTGAACTTGATGCTGGGCGGGCCAACCTTTCCAGTAGCAGTGCTGGCAACCAGGAAATGGCTAAAAATCTTGGACAATCTTTTGGAAAACTGCTCTCGGAACTCTACAACTTGACCGAAGATCAAAATCAGTGGGAAGGTATAAAGGGTAAATGTCGTTTAGAAAAAGATCTTACTCCCTACCTCTTCTGGTCAAGTTTATGGGAAGTATTAGGTAGGGGATTGTCTTTCACAGGGGGAAATGAAGCAGTTCGCTTGGTTATAACGCAAGTATTAACTGAAGAAAGTGGCCTCGGCTATCTACTTAGACATTCCGATGCAATGCCGAATGGGCTATGGGGTAAATTTCAGGCCTTAACCAATCCGAAAAAGATCAAGACAGTTCTCAAGGGTTGTTTGGAACGGGAAACAGTTTTCAAAGGACTTTCAAGCTGGGAACCGTTAAAAAACATACTGACAGATCCAGGCTCTACAATTTCTGAATATACATACAATGTCGCAAGAAAGATTACATCAGATATAGGTCTAACAACTGATCAATGGCGTTTCGTACACCTTGATGATCTACTTAATGACTTCACATCAAGTGGCGGAGAACTAACACCTGAAGCGGCAACCGTGCTTGGAGGAACGCTCAACCATAGAAGCTTAGATCAGGATGAATTTAAGAAGGAAAAAGAGCAAATCATCAGGGCGTTAAGATCTTTTTCCTTCAAAGCCTTGGACGGTTCTCGGCAGCCATCCAGTAAGCTTCTGTTTCAAAACACTCATAAGCGGGCAAATCCCGATGAAGCAAAGCGGGCGGCCTTTGCCCCGGACAGATATATTCTGTCTCCTGAATATGAAGCCAACTGTCTGGATCTCTTTTTTATCTGTCGCGAGAAGATCGCTATTCCGGCAGATGAAATGGTAACCTGGTTGCTTGACGCCTCGAACGATACAAAGAGAGAAAAAGGATTGAGCTATCTGCTGGAAGGTGAACATGGAAGAAGTACGGCAAAATCTTTGAGAGGACGCGGTTTACGTGGTACGTGGTTAGACGAGCTAAGTCCGACATCAACACTTCTCGCAGACTGGGCAGCAGATGATCGTATTGATCTGATTTGCAGAGATCTCAAATCGACAGATGAACTTCGCCAATTTGAATTTTCGGATGAAGAAGATTACTCTTTACTCGAAAATGAATTAGGCGGATATGCCCCCAAAGAGGTTTTACAGAAAATTTATTGCTGGTGGGCTGCCAACAAAAGTAAATATCTGTTCAAATATGAACGCAAAACATATCCTGCAAATATCTCCATTACCTTCTTAGAAGATGATGTTGGCCGCATCGACAGAAAATCATGGTTGACATTGTTCAGTCTCTCCCACTTTCATACAATTGGTCGCCAGAGAGACGTACAGCATAAAGGTTTTATTGATAAGTGTATAAGTAGGGGGTGGTGGGATACTTTTTCTAAAGAGCAACCAGATGAGAGATCTGATGAATGGATGAAGGTTTTGGAAGATTATATCAATGAACAGGTTGATGTAAGCGAGTATGAACTCTGGATGAATCATTTTCCAGCTATCTATAAATTTGCTCGGTGGATGGAAGACTATAAAGAGGCATTTCTTTGTATCGAACGTATGGACACTTTAGATTCAAATACAATCGCTGGGATATTAAGGCCAAAAACAAATACCCAATTTCAGGGTGGCGGAATAAATGCCCCACCCAATGAAAAAAGTTTGGGAATCGGAGTGTGTTTTGTCCTGCGTGAACTAAAAAGAAAAAAAATCATTAATAATGACCTGGTTATCCCATACTGCTATGTCCCGACCAAAAGTATTCGGGATTTTTGTAACTTACTTGGCTGTAACGTGCTATCGGAAAATGGCGGAATTTATAATTCCAAAAAGATTTATGATTTTCTTTACCAGCATTTAGATGAACAAGCTACATTCCTTGATTGTTACGATATACCATTACGATTTGTAGCAAATGACCCCGATCTCCTTAAATCAATTTTGAATTAGAGAGAAATTATGCTTAAATTTTCCGCCGGACAAACCGTCTTTCATACTCAATTCGGTACCGGACATGTTGAGTTCAATAAAGAAGAAACAGTTATTGTTCGCTTCGATCATGGTTTGGAAGAGTGTATTGCCGGGTCGCTGGAAATAAAGTCAGATATTGCTGAAAACATTGACAGAGGGAAGCTTTCATCGCCTACTGAAACGGCCTCCCGCGTTTTAGCTGAAGCTATTATTTCGGTAAATGATAATTGGGGGGTTTTTTCAAAATCAAGAATTGCCCTGCTTCCCCATCAGCTTTGGGTTTGTCACCGAGTTCTTCGGCAATGGCCGGCTCATTATCTGGTTGCTGATGACGTCGGGCTTGGCAAAACCATTGAAGCTGGCCTTATTTTATGGCCTTTGTTGGCAAAAGGGCTGGTCAAACGTCTTCTGGTTATAAGCCCAGCCTCACTGGTCGAACAGTGGCAATTTAGATTACGGGATATGTTTGATATCCGTCTAACCCGTTATCTTCCTGAGGCGGATACCGCCCGTTCAGATTTCTGGAACACTCAAAACCAGATTGTTGTCTCTCTACAAACCCTGCGGGATGATCACAAGGGCCGTCATCAACGCCTGCTTGAGGCCGAGCCCTGGGATCTGCTTATTGTCGATGAGGCCCATCATCTAAATGCAGACAAAGATTCCGGAGCTACCCTGGGTTATCGCCTGGTAGATAATCTGGTTCGAAAAAATCTGACCAAATCCAGAATATTTTTCACCGGCACACCCCATAAAGGCAAAGATTTCGGTTTCTTTGCCCTTCTGAAATTATTGCGACCTGATCGGTTCTCTCCAAACAAACCAATACATCAACAACTTCCCCACCTTCGTGACGTAATTATCCGCAATAATAAACAGAACGTTACGGACATGGAAGGTAAAAAGATTTTCAAACCGATAACGGTAAGCTCTGAAACCTATTCTTACACCGAAGAAGAAACATCCTTTTATAATATTTTAACAGACTTCATCACTTCAGGGAAAACATACGCTTCCTCCCTTTCCAGCAATGATCAGCGGGCGGTTATGCTTGTCTTAATCTCCATGCAAAAGCTTGCCTCAAGTTCAGTTGCCGCAATCAGAAAAGCTTTAACCGGACGCCTGTCACGCTTAAAAGAAGCGGGTAACAATTTGCAACAGGCCCAGAAACGACAACAGGTTATCCGAGAAATTTTATCCCGTGCTGACGAATCAACCGTTTCATCTTTGACCGACGAATTGCAGAAACAAGATGAACTGGTTGCCGGATTATCATCGTCCCTGCCGTTGATGAAAGATGAAATCCCCTTATTGGAAATATTAGTAGACGCAGCTGACAACATAACATACGAAACAAAAATCAAGAAAATTATCGAAATACTTGAAACTCGCTACCGTAATCGCGCAGTTCTTTTATTTACAGAATATAAAGCAACCCAGGCATTGTTGATGTCTGAACTAATGCAAAAGTTCGGCGATAATAGCGTTACTTTCATTAACGGTGACCATAGAGCTGAGAATGTAGCTGGTTCTGACGGTAAACTTCGGACAATCTCTCTCAAAAGAAATGACGCAGCCGATCTCTTCAATGATGGCAAGGTTCGTTTTCTGGTCTCTACTGAGGCCGCTGGTGAAGGTATTGACCTTCAGGAATCATGTTTTTCTCTTATTCATGTTGATCTGCCATGGAACCCGATGCGGCTTCATCAACGTGTAGGCCGTTTGAACCGGTATGGTCAAAAACATCCGGTTGAAGTCATTAACTTGCGTAATCCAGACACGGTTGAATCCCGTATCTGGGACAAATTGAATGAAAAAATCAGTAGCATCATGCAGGCCCTGGGCAGTGCTATGGATGAACCTGAAGATCTGTTGCAACTGGTTTTAGGAATGGCGTCCCCTTCTTTATTTACAGAGCTTTTTACAGATGGAGCAACTGTTCCGGCCGACCGGTTGGACAACTGGTTTGACACCAAGTCAAAAACATTCGGTGGAAATGATGCTATTGAAACCGTCCAGAACCTGATTGGCAACTGTTCCCGATTCGACTACCAGGATCTCAAAAGAATCCCAAAAAAAGACCTCGAAGACCTCCAACCTTTTTTTGAAACCATGCTCCTTTTGAACAAACGGCGAGTATTACATGAGGATTCAGGTTTGTTATTTAAAACCCCGGATGAATGGTTGAAAGATGCCGGAGTCAGAAGGCGTTATGAAGACTTGGTTTTTTCTCGAGACTTAAAAGGGAAAGATGCGGCTCTGCGAGTTGTCGGCGTGGGACATAAAGTGTTTGATCAAGCTTTAATGCAAGCCGGCGGATACGATGCCTGCCTCACACAATTTTCCGACCTAGAAGAGCCATTGGTAATCTTTAAAATATTTGACCGAGTCACGTCCCAGGATGGTAATGTTCGACAAGTTATAATCGGCATTAAGGGTAATAAAGATGAAATATTGCAGGATTGGCAGCTGATAGATCTGATAAATCAATTGTTAAAGTCAAAAAAACCAAGTTCTGAAAGTGAAAATCGTCTCGAATCACAGGCATTACATAGTATTATTAAAAACTCAGAAAATACCCTCAAGCAGCATATAGAAAGTTTGAATCTTCCCTTTAGCGTACCTGAGATTAAACCTTTGGCCCTGTTCATACCTTAAAATCAGGGCGAATCAATTATTTATAGTTGAAAATTATGGCCATCGATATTACCGGCATCAACAACGAGAACGAGTTTTACACCCATCATTATCTCTCCGCTATCCTGGAAAATGATTTGAAGGATGTCTTTGCGGAGTGGAAACGGCGGGATGAAAAGGATGGGGTTGTCCAACCTTATGTAACTCTCAGAAGTTTGCGAAAAAGTTTTTTCGTCACCCAAGACCTTCTCAGCCGAGAGCGAAAAAACCGTGAGCGGCTTGCGCTGCAAAAAGATTTACTGGCCGGGTTTCTCTCCGCTCTGGGTTATGAATGGCAAAATGAACTGGTCACTATGGATGATGGTTCTGTTATTCCTTTAATTGGCGGTATCAATAAAGCCGATGGCTCGCCAGATCTGTGGATTATTCAGGCCCTGGATATTTTTGCTGAGGAGGCTGATCCTCTGGAATTGCGGCTCGTTCCTGAACAATATCCAGACGGTGTTGAAGCAGAGAAGGTTCTTGATCTCCCTTTTACCGAGATTATCAGCAAAAATATCTTCAGCCGCAGTGAACCTCCCCGCTGGTTGATTCTTATCAGCAGCACCCAACTTCTTCTCATTGACCGAACCAAATGGAATGAGA
>JAGHAQ010000026.1 GCA_021161425.1 Candidatus Tharpella sp.
TAGTAAATGCGTCCGGCTCTTTTTTTGCGAGCGCCGAGCGGAAAAGCTGATCTATGGCGCCGGCGCAATCTTCATAATGAAGCAGGCGTTTTTCTACCCGGGTCTTTGGTGTTTTTTCTGAGTCATGGTAAGCCTCAATCAAGATGTTGTTTTCTGTTTTCAAGTCGGGAATTTTTGCCTTACTTGGAAACCATATCTTTCCACTCATGGTAAAATGCTTTAATCTCTTTTATCCTGTCGCTTTTAATTGTTATCAGTTGCAGGGCCATGCCCAGATAGACGCGCCAACCCGCGTCGGCGGGCTCATTGTATACTGAGCTGATACCAAGAACAATATTGATTCCGTCCAGTTTGCCAAATTCCAGCCAGTAATGGTCGAACTGTTTTTTCTCCTCTTCCAGAACCAGGTGCCAGCCGAAATCCTCAAGTATAAACTCTTCGGGTGTCATCTGGCGTTCTCGGGGCTCAAGGATGTCAGCATTGGATTCGGCGTAGTCCTGATATGTATAAGCATCCTCGCGACCGGTTACGGCAGACATGTTGCCGCTTTGCTGAAAATCGACGGGAAATTCATAATTTAGACGACAGGTTGATTCCGAATCATGCCAGCCCGCATGCCAGCCAATCCAGAAGCCGCTGAGGTGCTTATGTTTGTTCCGATTGTCGAAAAAATTCTGTTGTTCTTCGGTGAGCGGAGGTAGGTTCGCCGGCAGGTAGTCTGCCAGCCAGGAGAAATATTCATCGTCGGGGGCATCGTACCAGATTTCTCCCTCGGGAGTTTTTGGAAAATCGTTCATACGGTAATCTTTAGGCCAGGCGAAGTCGCCGTCGGACAATGTTTCAGGCCAGGGCACTTCATGGTCGCAGCCGATGGTCAGCATCAACTTTCTGTCGGGTAAGATTTTTATAGCGTCATTTTTGTTGGTCATTGGCTAGCGCTCCTTTTTCATTATTCGATATCTTCCTCGGCAAAACTCGATCCCCAATCGTCTTCACTGATTTCGGCAAAAATATGGTTGAATAATTCAACCAGACGTTTGTCTGCGGGTGAGCTTTTTTCGGCTTTTCTGATGGCTTTTAAGGTTTTGCGGCTGAAGATCCGGTTTGCGGATGTCTGACTCAACGCCAACATGAAGGCCAGAACGATCACATTTTCGGTTAGGTGTGAATCAAGTTCACTGCTTATTTCTTCGATTGCGTCCAAAATTCTTTCGGGTAGATTACAACCAAGTAAATTATCGAAATTTTTAATCTCAAGTTTCTGGCGAAAGCGCCTGGTGTGAAGTTGGTTGCACTTTTGGATGAATTCAGTCGGGGTGGTTTGCTGTCGCAATTTATGGACTTGTTCAGGGCTTTGTCTACGGCAAAAACGAATCTCAGTATCGGGTTCTGGTTGCAGTGAGCTTTTGTAGAAGCTGGGGATATCGTAATCCTCCTGTACGCTCTCCAAAATTACGGTTCCGGTTCCACCCCAACCTGCGGCCAAGGTCTGCGGTACCTTTCTAAGGAGCGGGAGCTCCCCGGTTTTTTCCTGGTCGCTTCGTTCATCAACAACCAGAAAATTGGTATATGGGCTGATAAGTTGATAGAGTACGGCTAGTTTGGCGGCTTCGTCTTCTTCCATTTCAGTCAGACTACGATGGATGGCCATACGGGTGATTGGGCCGGGAATGAGACTGTCTAATGTTTGGCTTGTTGGGGTGACAATGGCGGCACTTTGGGAAAAAGTCTGGCCGTTTGCCAGGGTTATCTCAAGGGTTGTGGTTCCCTTTGGCATCTCATCGAAGAAGGCAAAGGCGTGCAAAGTGTCGCCATTATAGACTGACCCGATTTCAATGGGGATATTCTTTTTAGGTGGGGTCGGCCAGTGAATGGTGATTTTTTGGGCTTGTGGCAGATAGATTCTTTCGAAGTGACGAACTATTTTGTCAGCCATCTGCTCGCGCGGGGCGACCAATTCGCAAGCGCCGTCGGTTTCATCTGCCAACTGTCGAACAAAGTTTTCCGAGACCGAGCTACCAACCCCTATGGTAAAAAAGCGGTGGCCTGATTTGCTGGCGGTGTTGATTATCTCGTCACTTTCCCAGACTTCACCGTCGGTAATCAGGAGGATATCCTGGGGGAGAGTGGAGCCTGGAATTTGAATCGTTGTCTCCAAAGCTTGTTGAATATCGGTACCGCCCATATCTGCATCAATGCTGCGAAGGGAGCGTCGGGCCACTGTAATGTTGGTTTTGTTTGCCAAAACCTGTTGCCTGAAAAGGGTTTTGCTGTAGTCTCCAAAAGTTATGAGATTGAAAAAATCCTCGGCTCGGAGTTGGCCCAGAATATCACTGATGGCCTGCCGAGCTTGGCTGATAGAGTCGCCGGTCATCGATCCGGAACAGTCAACTACGATTTTGATACTTTTTGGAGGAACTTGTTCTGGTGTGGAAAATCGTGGAACAAAAGAAGCTAATGCGACATATCCGCCATCATGGTCATGCTCAACCAAAATGCTGTCTTTTTTTTCTTGCGATTGGCAGATATTTAAAATGAAATCACGATCCATACACGCTTCGCCGGTGGCAAGGTGTACGGTTGTTTCTTTGTCAGATTTGGAGATTGAGATATTGTGCGACGGGCATTCAAACTCAGCTTCTGCCAATGTTCCAGTAATGGTTATCTCAAGTTGAAATCGATTTTCTGCCATTATATCGTATTCCGGTACCTGATGCGGTTCCAGCCCGGCTTTCTCCGGGTTGCCGTAGCGCGGGGCAATGGTGGTCGGCAGGATGTAGCGGAGCGAGTCCTTTTGCCAGGTGTAGAGCTCGGCGTAAGTAATTGATATAGAAATCTCTTCGTCGGCGAGAATATTGCCAACGTTCATCGTGTACATGCCAGTTTGCAGTTGCTCAAGCATAATGGCGGTGTCCCCCTTCGTGATGGCTTCTTCGTATTGTTCTTCAGCCGAGCTTTTTTCAACAATAAGCCCTCGCAATTTTCTTGTCCCAATAGTGACTTCCAGGCCGAGGAGAACAGCCCGCGAAGAGAGGGGGAAGGTGTAAATTGCTTCGATCGCTTTCTTTTCGGAATTCAGATAGGTCTGGGTTACGGTTGTTTTGCCAAAGAGATTGCTGAAAGCAGTTTTAACATTAACTGATTGCAGAGGGATATCTATGTTGCTGTCCGAGTATAAACCAGCCCGGTTTTCACTATCAGTTGTATACATGTACATGTTCAGTTGCCTCCTGCCTAGGAGGCTGCCCGAGAATGCCATTTCCCCCCAGCTCTTCGTTATTTTTTAAAAATAATGCTCGGAATATTAGGTATATGCCTGCGCTTATTTGAAA
>JAGHAQ010000014.1 GCA_021161425.1 Candidatus Tharpella sp.
ACCTCCAATTGATCTTCTATTAGAATCTTTACCAAGGCGGCACAAAGCGGGCCATCTCCTGCTTCCAGTGATTGTTTAACGAAGATCTTCAAGGGAAAAGCCTTTATATTCTATTGTCCAGCCTTTAAATTTTTGGACAAGTTTTTCGGACTTTGCTTCAACGATTTTCAAATTTAATCTATTTTTATTGATTTTAACATCAGCAAACAAAATTCTTTTATCAAGATCATTGACCGCAACAATGTCGATCTCATTTTTATGCCCTCTTTCCCAATATGTTCCGATTTGTGAAAAATCAGAAGATCTTTTGGTGTGTAATCAGGATGGTGATCAACCATGATTCTTTTAAGAACGGTTTACCGAATAAAACTCCTGGAATTCATCTATAGCAAGAGTAAAAGTTTTGTTTTCCGCCAACTGGAGGAGATATTCAAAGAGATCAGCAAAACGTGTAATTTTACCGATCATAAAATTTCATAATATCTCTCCCTTGACCCATATCGGACTATTGCAACACACATTACTGTAACCGCTATTGCAATAAATAACTGGTAGGTGGAAGAAGAATTCAGTACCCACTTTTTTTGAACCATATTCACGCAAAAAAAGGCTCGTTTTTACTGGATTCCGGCTTTCGCCGGAATGACGTCGTTGGGGAAATCACAAAATGTCATCAAGTTTGAAATTTCAAACCAATTCGGCTAGAATTTTAACTATTTGTGGGGTACCGTCTTGAATCTTGGGATTGATAACACTATCATTCTGCAAAACGGGCAAGAGCACCTTCTCTATATCGGCAGAAGATTGTAATACTTTAACCGGCAATCCGATTTTCTCGTAAAATCTCCGAACATCACTTAGATGCGCTTTGGAATCGGGCCAACAAAGAGGAGTGGTGTTGAGATGAAGAGCTTCATAAAAACTGGAGCCGAAACCGCTTAAGAAATAACGTGAGCGCGCCAACAAGGCTGGAAAATTATTATCAAAAGAGGAAAGCACCTTAATCCGGTAACCGGTTTTAGCGGCAAGGGTTTCAAGCTGATGACGCTGGTTCGTATCATGAAGGTAGACCAAAAGATCTATATCTTTTGGTCTCAGCGGCCGGGCCAGCCGGCGAATCTCACGGCGAAGAATGACGTAGTCCAACCCGGAAATTATTTTTGGGAAAGCTGGGTCATCGAGATCAATATTTTTCAACATCAATCCGGGGACCAACAAGAGGTTAACCTCTTGCGACCAGGGTTGAAAGTTATCAAAAGCAGCAATTGGTATTTTTTTTGCAAGCTCCTTGCGCCAACCTTTTTCAGGCCCTCTTTGATCGAAGATATCGACGACCAGGAGATCGTAGTCAATAACCAAGTCATTCAGATGATGGTTTTTTTGTCCAGTTAAGGCAGTGGCCGTTCGCCCCAAAGCGCCGGCAAAGACATTGAAACCATGCTCTGTGAGCAGGTTGAAGGCATATTGATCATCGACCATAAAAGCGACCGGCCAACTTAAACGTTCAGTAATCTGAGAAGCCAGCTCAATACTGCGCATCAGATGCCCATAAGCAAAACGCCCCCCGGCATCAATGACAAAGAGAACTTTCTTAATATCTTCAATAAGCCGGCGCTGATGCACATGATTATTAATAGAGCAAAGTTCCGGTTTTTCCGCCAAAAGGCGCAAAACCGAAGAGAGATCAAAAGTCTGATGACGCTCCGACAAAATTCCGCAGACCGTATTCATAAACTCCAGATCGGCAAGAGTATCGACGGAAAAACGTTTGCCGGAAACATAAAATTCAGAGGGCAGAGAAATTGTTGAAACTTTAAATAGATCAGGGCGCTGGCCAAAGATCGGGAAATGGTGTTCTTTTAATTCTGGGCGACCCGAAAGATCATCACCCAACTGCCAGGCCCGGGTTCGGGCCATACTGATACCATGTAAAGCCAGAGGTTTTTTTTGCCGAACATGAACCGGGCGCACTATATCGGTATCGGCATCATTTTTCAAAGCCCGCACCAACATATCAATCAGTGGAGCATAGATAAGTGGACAATCACCGCTAACCAGAATACAAATATCGGCTCCATATTGTTCTGCTGCCTTTCTCAGACGAGTCGTCACATGATCGACCTCGCCTTCATACCAAAAGCAAGGCAATTTTTCTTCGGTAGCCCATTTTTGCAACGGCCGGTTAGCCTCTTCCGCTACCGTTGTAATGACAATTTCATCAACCTCCCGGCTAAGGCGCAATTGGTCAATGATCCATGAGATCAGGGGTTTAGAACCGATTGTTCTGAAATGTTTAGCTGGCAACCGGGATGATGAAAGGCGAGCTACAACAAAGGCAACAACTTTTTCGCTTTTAGTGGTAGGAACAGATTTTACCGTCATAATTAGTTCACTGAGGAGAGAATGTGCAAACAGGTATCAATCACCTTTTGAACATCGCTGTCCCGCATGGCGGGATAGATCGGCAACGAGAGAATCTCATCATAGGCCTTCTCGGCAACCGGGAAGTCTCCGGACATATAAGCGTACTTTCTCTGCATCGCAGTCATCAGGTTAAGCGGCTTATAATGAACATTGACACCAATACCGGCATTGCGCAATTTTTTAAAGATTTCTGCCTTGTCAATCTGTAAATCATCAAGATTGAGACGAACCACATAAAGATGGTAGGCATGTTTGAGCTGGTTATTAACAAATAAGGAGGAGATGTATGGAGACTCTTTAAAAGCCAGATCATACCGATGAGCTATTTCCCGACGTCTTAAAAGCCAGGACGGTAATTTGGCAAACTGACTTATACCTAAAGCACATTGAAAATCAGTAATCCGATAATTACAGCCAAACTCTTCCACATCGTAGGTCCAAGTTGCCGTCTGAGCCCGGAGTTGATGGTCAACGGTAATTCCGTGATTACGAAATTTCCTGATTTTTTCCGCAAATTCAATCTTGTCAGTCACCACCATGCCACCTTCGCCAGTAGTAATATGTTTAACCGGGTGAAAGCTAAAAATAGTCAGATCGGCCAAAGACCCGACCGGAGCGCCGCCATATGATGCACCTAACGAATGACAGGCGTCGGCAATCAAACAAAGACCATAACGATCGGACAACTGACGTATGGAAGCATAGTCACAGGGTTGGCCGGCATAATCAACAACCAAAATAGCTTTTGTTCGAGGAGTGATCATATCCTCAATCGCATCAACATCGATTAAGAGATCATCACGCCTCACATCAACTAAAATCGGCCGACCACCCAAGAATGCGACCATGCTCGCATCAGCGACAAAAGTAAGGGTCGGCATAATTACTTCGTCATCAACACCAATACCTGCAGCGACAAAAGCACAATGGAGTGCGGCGGTTCCGCTGCTGACGGCAACCGCATGCGACGCTCCGACATAGTTGGCAACGGCAGTTTCAAATTCATCAACTTTATCCCCAGTCGTCAACCAATCCGAACGTAAAACCTCGTCAACCGACGAGATATCAGAATCATCAATAAAATGCCGACCATAGGGAATTAATTTTCCAGTCATCTTTTAAAAACCAAACTTTGCAACAATCATTCTCAATTCATCGATTGTTAACCAATGCGTATTATTATGACTAACATATTGGAAATCCTGCACAACTTGGTTATCAGTGTTCTGCCTCTCTTTGCCCAAAGAACCATACATAGAATGAGGCCGAACCACAAAATAGTCTTCATACTCAAGGGTTCTTCGAGCTTCGTCCTCGCTAATCAGGGTCTCATGCAGTTTTTCTCCGGGCCGGATACCGACAAATTCAATTCTGCATTCAGGCGCCACCGCCTTAGCAAGATCCACAAGTTTCATACTTGGCAATTTAGGAACAAAAATTTCGCCTCCCTGCATCACCTGAATACTTTTTACCACGAAAGCTACCGACTGTTCGAGGGTTATCCAAAATCTAGTCATTCGTTCATCAGTTAGCTTCAAGATACCTGATTGCCGCTGTTTCAAAAAACTAGGGATAACACTTCCTCGACTACCCACAACATTACCATAACGAACAACACTAAACTGTGAATCTCGAGACCCGGAATAAACACCGGCGGCAACAAAAAGCTTATCAGCACAAAGTTTGGTACCACCATAGAGGTTTACCGGATTGACCGCCTTATCACTACTTAAGGCAATTACTCTTTTCACCTTACAATCAATTGCCGCATCAATAATATTCGCCGCCCCGAGAATGTTTGTCTTAATGACTTCAAGAGGGTTATATTCAGCCGTTGGGACCTGTTTCAAGGCCGCAGCATGAACCACCAGGTCAACTCCGTCGAAAGCTCTATAGAGCCTCTCCCTATCGCGAATATCACCAATAAAATAACGAATCGGGTGACCGGGTTTATCCGGCAGATATTCCCGCATCTCTTCTTGCTTTAGTTCATCACGACTAAACACGACGATTCGACGCGGACTATAATTAGCAAGCACAAATTCAACAAACTTTTTGCCAAAAGATCCAGTTCCACCGGTTATCAGAATATCTTTACCATCTATATCCAACTTTTCAACCTCTCTACCCTCGTGTTTTCGACCTAAAATAATTCCAGACTTCTTTTAAACCATCAATCTATAACACGATTCAAACGTATTTATGAATCATTAATTCAAAAATACTCAGGCAGCAACAATAAAAAAGCGACTGCCGGAAAAATTCATCCGACAGTCGCTTTTTTGATAAACAACTTGAAGTCAAGTATTTAAACCATCATATTCTATGCGGCCTTAAGGTGCTCACGCAAACCGGCAGCAATATTAAGATTAATATTAATCAATATAGTTAGTTTTTCAGATGCGGGATAAGCCAAAGTTTCAAGGGAACGACCATCAATAAAGGCACTTAAGCGCAGCAGATTAAGTCGTAGATTTTTAGGAAGAGGGTTATCCTCGGCCGCCAACTCACTCTGGAAAATACTCCAGATCAACTGATTGAATTTCAACGATTCATCCAGCTTCTTATCTCGGTCGGCACTTTCCCAATTATCTTGACACTCTTTCAGCTTATTGGCGGCTTTCACCAACACCTTAGACTCTACTTCACGCCCGGACAGGGTCTCTTGCTCAACTTTTTTATAGGCATTCATTGGATTCAGTGGCACGACTCAATACCTCCTTTTCATATTCAATCAATTCACGTGCAAAGCGTAAAGCCTGATAATAACGATTACCAATCAAACACTCACTTATGCGATCTACATAAACTGTCATACTGGGGGCGGCACCAAGCACATCTCTTACCAACCGCCAATAATTTTCATGATGCTTCTTTAAGTTTTCTTCATCGAAATACATTAATTGAACAACATAATAGATACGTCGACAAGGGGTATTAACCTCCTCCTCGCGCATCAGATCTTTTTCCCTGAGGATGGGAACCTTGTTCTCTATGATCAATCCAGAGCGTTTCTCGCCATTAGTGATGACCGCTCCGGCAATCACAATTTTTTCATGGGGACGCAAACTAATTTTTAACGCCATAAGCGATCAACCATTCTTATTTGCCCTAATCCAAGGGAAAATCATTATGAAGCCCGGTTTTTTCACGGCCCATAGTTGCATCAAAGGCACTCAGCTGTTCTTTAAGTTCCAAACTCAACTTAACATAAAGAGCTTCATCACCACCATCTTGGTTAAATATTGCACTAATTGTATCGTGCAAACTCATTCGACGTTCTTGAAGGAGAGCGGCGGCCCGGTTAAGATTGTCAATCACAGGACCAAACTCATCATCTTCCATTTCGTTTACCAGAACCGAGGGAATCAACAGATCAAGACCCTCTTTCCCGGCATCAACCTGGAAGCCCTGCAATTCAACCGGCAATCCATCTTCACCTACGGATTCTGAGCCTCCTAGAATTTTGGCAGCTATCTCACTCTCTGGTGGAATAGTCAGCTTATCTATCTGCATACGCAACGATCTATAACTATTGAGTAACGCAACACGCTCTTCACTACCATGTGGATACGGCGGAAACATCTTGGTCATCTCGACCAAATCACGTTTCGCTTCATTCACTTTTTCATCAATCTCTCCCATAGCCCGGTCGGCAACCCCGACACTGTAAGAGAGGTTTATTCTCTGTTGCCACTCAACCGTCGCAACTCGACCAACAAGCCCCCGGTCACGAACAACTCCCGGTTCTGAACTATTAACAGACAAGCTATCAGAACGTTTTATTTCGCCAGAAACACCTTCCGTTTCCCCCTGACTTGGAGCTCTAGCCAGAACGGTCGGTGACATTCGCCGTTGCAAACCTTGGCTACCTCCAAAATTCTGGGCAATCTGATTACTGATCATAACAACCTCCATCTGGCATGCGACTGCAGCAAAGGGAAGAAACTTCCCTTTGCTGCATCTCTGTCAGCTAAATAATTCTATTTAGTCTTTAAAAGAGTCGCAGTACCGACTGCGCCGCTTGAGACGCCATGCTTAAAGATGAGGTTCCCAGACCCTGACGAGTCTGCAACATCAACATGTTCGCCCCCTCCTCATTCATGTCGGCAAGCGTCAGATTATCGGCCCCGTCATTGAGAGTGTTCATCATGTTGGATGTAAAATCCTGCCTGATAGTAATTGTCGAAAGGTTGTTAGCCATGGTTTTGGCCTGGGAGCGCAGAGTCGTCCGAGCTTTATCCAGCTGCGTAATCGAAGTATTAACGTTGGCCGTTGTGACTGTTCCGGCACCACCACTCCACTGGGCCGACGCCACCGCAACACTAAGGCCGACGGTAGCGGAACTATCAAAACCTTCCAGAGTAACCTTGTTGGTTCCTTCTTCGTCAAAAGAAACTTCCAAATCATCTTCACTCAACAGATTGACCCCTTTGTAACCAGAATCTTCGGCAAGATTAGTAATCTGAGTAAGAAGCGCATCGAACTGAGTTTCAAGAGAATCAATTTCATTTTCATCTTCGGCTGAAAGAGCTGACTGCGCAATCGATTTGGCCGCTGCCACTAAATCAGTAACCGCTTCGATACCGGTATTGCCGGCTTTAACTAACTGGATCGCTTCACCCATTTCATCTTTACGAGATGATAAATCGCCAGCCCGTTGACGATGACCTTCAGCGGCAAAGTAGTTGATCGGGTCATCCAGAGCGGTCCGAACCTTAAAGCCGGAACTCAGACGACTGGCGGTCCGATCCATCAATTGATTCGTTTGCTGCATACTGTAAAGATTCTGCCGCATTCCCGCGGTCAATGAAATATCTGCCATTTTGTTTCTCCTTTTCTAGGTTTTTACCTCGGCAATTCTTGCCCAGGTCAAATCAGTTAGTTTGTCATGTTGATTAGTGCCTTACCCCTTTGCCAATTTTTCTTTTATACCTCCTTATCTTTATTTAATTATCTATTTATGGAGCATTTCAAAGATCTGTTTTCTGTGTTTCTTTAACCCTCTTTTCGACTAGGCAAACAAAAACTTTAGAGAAAACTTTACTTCTCCATAAATTAACGTAAATAATTAAGGATAGAGGTTGTAATCACCCGGCTGGTGGAAGCCAGAGTCGCCTCATAATAGTTCTGGGCGGCGTAGTATTTCATAATAGCCTCTTCCATATCGACTGTTTCCAGGTTGTCAATCGCATCTTTCAAATTATGGGAACGGACATCAAGGCTCTCCTGGCTGGCTTCAATATGGTTACGACGAGCCGCCACCGAGGCTCTTTCGGCGGTAAAATGGGTAAGATACTCTTCAAGCTGAGAGACTTGTTGAGCAAGTACACTTTTTGTTTCATGACCATCAAGGCCTTTATTAACAGAAAGCCCTAAGGTTTCATTCAAGGCTCCAGCTCCAGTACTGCTTTCCCGGATGGTAAAACCATTGTCGGATTCCAGGGTTACGGCCCCATTATTACTGTTAAAAACTGTCGTGTGTCCGCCAACGGCGAGGGCTGAATTGTAGCTGTCACCATCAACTCCGGGGTGATAGTCGGTAATTCCGGTTGCCGTTCCCAGACCAGTCTGGGCATGGGCCGTATTAGCCAACCCAATAGTAATCGGCTGGCCATCGGCTTCGGTTCGGGTCAGAACCAAATTGTATTCGTAGGGATCTGATCCAACAGACTCCGGTTCATATGTAGCCCAAACCCCAGTCTCGTCACTCTCGCGGTTGATGGCGGAGGCCAAGGCTCTGATATTACTCAAGGCCGCATTGGCGGCAACATCACTGGTGCCGGCCGGGACTTCGACAAAATCGACGGCGCCGATTTCGACATCGT
Organism: Candidatus Tharpella sp.; assembly: GCA_021161425.1. Taxonomy (GTDB): domain Bacteria; phylum Desulfobacterota; class Anaeroferrophillalia; order Anaeroferrophillales; family Tharpellaceae; genus Tharpella. The sequence goes on from JAGHAQ010000014.1 coordinate 8,253, forward strand.
TAATTTTCAGATCACCGGCAGCCATCGTCTGGGCAACAGTCCCAAAATCGGGCAGAGCTGCTCCCGAAATTTCAGCCCGCAACAAAGCGGTTACGCCGGGAGCTGCCACGTCATTAATGTTCCCGGCATTATCAGCAATTGGATTCCCTCCGGAATAAGTCGCCGCGATCGCCTGGGTCGTACCATCGGAATAAACCAACTCGAGTTCATTATCGACCAGGTTGCGTATCGTCGGTAACGGATATTCAGTTGAAGTACTATAACCCACATTAGTACCATTTTCCATTCCATCCAGCATCCGGGAAAAGAGTTCAAAGATATCGCGGGAATCACTATCTTGGCTCTTTTCTTTACTGAAAAAACCTTCAATCTCACGGCCATCAAGGGTAGAACCGCCGCCGACGACGTTGAGCTGCAGGGTTTGCAGAACTCCGACCTCCATTGAGATGTTGCCGCCATCACCGTTATAAACGGCACCCAAATGAAAATCTGTGGTCGAGATTTTAGAGTAGGTCTCAGTCTCACGCCGCTGGTAACCGGAAAACAGGGAACCACCATTATTGATGGTATTAGCCAGACCATAAAGACGATCCTCAAACTGGCTAATCTCCTGAATCATGGTCTGCTGCATGGCAGAATCCTGGGTGCTGGGCCAGGCCGTCATCACCCCCTTGGCATCAAAGAGCACGGAATGGGCCTGATCGGTCACGGTACCGGCCACGGCCAACTGGTTATCACCCTGAACCATATTGCGACCCAGTTGACTGATCTTGACATCCTCAGACTTGTAAGTCAGAACCGCCGTCGCACTGACCGGATCCTCCGAGATCCGACTGAAGTTCTTGCCCGTTGAAACCTGCTGCAGGTATCGATTACGTTCCTCAGCCAGCCGCGAGAGGTTGCTGTCAACACTCATGTAAAAGTGGTTTGTCGTAGTGCGTATCATGATAAAAACCTCAAAACTGGGTCATTACAACATATCATTTAAAATCTGCATTAGCTCGTCAATAGTTGTCACCATACGGGCGGTCGCCTGATAGGATTGTTGAAATTTTATCAGGTTAGTCATCTCTTCATCAATCGAAACCCCGGAGACCGACTCTTCACGGATATTGAGCTGCTCCAGCACCATTTTCGATTGACTCTGGCGCGACTGCGCCGTATACGATGCCGAACCTACCCGACTAATCAAAGAGGTGTAGAATTCATTATAGGTATAACGCCCGTTGACCACCTGCTGATGCTGGAGCTGGGCAATTTCCAGAGCTATTTTATTATTGCCGGGAACCTCGAAATAGTTATCTGAGATGGCGATCTTGTCGGGATTTTCCAGCTCCTGATTAACGACCACAGTCCGGGCCGCATGCGCGCCGAAAGAGAGCGTGAATGTATCTCCAGCCTGAGGCGCCGTACCGGAGACGAAATCAAGTTCAAGATGATAACCCTTACCGGCCAGAGAGGTATCACTGGTATCATTGAAATTAATAATCAATTGACCATCGGGGATAACGGCATCATCGACAGAATATGAATCCTCATCGAGCTCAACGCCGGTCGTCGTGTTGACAATCACAAAATTTTTAGCCGCACTACCATCGACATAATCTTCGGTAAACCTAATCTCAAAATCGTCATAGTTAGCCAACGTCGCCCAGGCTATCCCTTCCGGGGCCTCAGCGCTGGTCGAATCAGCATGAAAGGAGATAGTCGTATCACCGCTATTTTCCTGCCCCGCCATCAAACCAATACGATGATCAAAGAAGGTCAAAGCGGTCTCACCATCAAGATTATAACCCTGAAAATGAGCCTGATTAACCCCGAAGATCAGGGCACTGCTCATCCGATTAAGATCATCCTGAGCCTGCACAAGTTCCGACCGGGCATCGATCCAACCCTTCATCTTGCCACTACCGAGAAGATCGTCGATCGCAATCCCTTCAGAACCGAAATAGGCATGAAAGTCACCCTGGTCGTCGAGCTTGCTCTGCAGATGGAAGACCTCTTGACCAAGAACCAAAGGCTTACCACCCTGAAGCATAATATTGAGCTGTCCGCTATTATCCTCATTATAGTCGATATCAACCAGGTTTGAGAGTTCCGAAATCAGGGCCAGTCGCTTGTCGCGGAGGTCATTGGCTTGGCCGCCATTAACCTCGGTCTCCAAAATACCCTGATTCATGGCGCTCAGACTATCAGCCAGCTGATTGATATCAGAAACCCCCTTGTCAAAATAGTCGTTGAGTACCTGACGCTGGAAATCGAGATCATCACCCATTGAATTAAAGGTTGCCGACAACACCTGGCTCTTGCCGGTCAGGGTAGCCCGTTCAATGCCGCCTGCCGGCTGATTGGCAAGATCTTCCCAGGCCCCCCAAAACTCTGCCATTTGGGCGGCCAATCCATTATCATTAAGATCATTGAAAACCCGCTCGACACTATCGAGTCCGTCGGCCAGAGACTCCCACATTCCCTGATTCGAGTTCTCGTAGCTAACCTGACGAAAAAGAAAACGATCGTATAAAGACTCAATCCGACTGACCTGAACCCCGGTACCCCGAGGACCAAGATTACTGGGAATTGGGTTGGTCGTCTCAAGATAGCCCACCTGGCGCCGATAATCCGGATTGTTGGCGTTGGCAATATTGTGCCCGATGATATCGATCGAGGTCATATTCGCCATCATTCCGGCCTTGGCGGTATTTAACGCATTGGAAAGACCGACTACCATTATCTTCTGCCTCCATTAAAATAGATAACCAATTAAACCAGGCCGTCGAGAGCAACACCACTGTATGACATCCCGTTATCAGCCATCACTCCGCCGCCCTGGTAACTTATTGCCGATGGGCAAAGCTGCTGAAAGAAATCACGAAATCTCTGGTTGACCACCTGCAAGACTTGCAGCGCTTGCCCGATTGCGCTCCCGCTCTCTTCAATTTTTCGCCGTAGTTTTGCTACTTCATGGCCACGCAGACCAACCAGACGGCGAATTTTGGCGGGACGCTCGGCGGTCAAGAGCTGATGCAACGAAGCAACCCCGATCTCGGCTAGCAGTTGACGCTTTTCCTCGGCAATTTTTGCCAGGTCATCACAGGAACGAGCCCCGCCGGCAAAAAGCTCGGGCAAAGCCGGCAATTGGCCTGAGTCCAGACTTTGGGCCAGCTCCTGATAGAAGTCCGCCACCTGACCGAGGACCACAACCTCTTTTTCCAGTAACCAGGACAAACCCTGATAATGCTGTAGCATGATATTTCCTCAAAAGTTAAGCCGCAATGGATAGCGGCGAACATTGCTTCGCCCACTTCGAGGGGGACACAACTCAGCCCGTCACGGGCTAAAGCCCGGCCTGGAGGTATGTCCCCGTATCGAGACAATTTGAAAAAAACACCAATCAACCAATAAAAAGGCCCGGGATTACGACAATCCAGGGCCTGCGAAAAAGTAATGTGCAACATCCAGGCACATCTATAACAAAAAAATAGATTTTAGACCCAGGATTCCAGGGTCATCTCCTTAAACATCTTTGCGGCCAGCTCGCGACTATCAACTTTCAGCGAACCATCCTCTAATGCACTTTTAAGCTCCGCAACTTTTTCGCTGCGAATCTCGGGCGCATTCTTGGACAACTCAGCCAGGCGGCCCAAATCATTACCCCTAGAGGAGATCGTGACTTTATCACCTTGCTCTCCACTACTAGCAGTTTCAGCTGAACTCTCTCCCTTTTTTGACGGCCCATCTTTCCGAGTCGTGTCAAGAGCCTTTATAGCATCACTGTATAGGGCTGAACCCACATTACTTATACTCATAGTCTGCACCTCGCTGAAGTCGACGGAATTATCATTCACCAGAGTATATCGACCATACGAGATAAAACTTTAGCAATTTTTTTATTTTTTTCCGCCCTCCATCTCCTGAAGCTGCTGATAGAGCATTTTCGCCACCCCCATCTCCTGTCGCGAAGCCAGGGTTTCGGCTAATTGATTGTCAAAGAGCTGTTGCCATGTGCGTGTGGCATTACTGGTCGGCAGGAGCCCGTCATCGGGAATACTTTTTCGCATCTCCTGCAAGATCGTATTGATAAATATCGCTTCGAAACCCTGACAGGCTTTTTGCAGTTTTGCTTCACGACCAGTCTGGGTTTTCCCAGACGTTACAGCCTCAAGCTCACTCTGCAAATCCTGCCGTCTAACATCAGTCACCAAATTACCGGCTGAAACCAGACTAACGGTCGGGAGAATCCCGGTAGGCATTTTATTCCTCCTGCAAATCCTCCTAGTAGTTAATTTGCAAAGCTCATACCAGAAGAAAAAACAATAAATTTATAGCTTAAATTACTTCCAGCTCTGCGTGCAGAGCTCCTGAGGCCTTGATGGCCTGAAAAATAGCAATCAAATCTCGGGGAGAGACGCCGATCGAATTCAAGGCCTTGACCAGTTCATCGATATTAACCCCGCGTGGTACAACTATCAGCTTGCCGGACTCCTCTTCAACCGTAACCTGCCTGTCGACTGCAACCGCTGTTTCTCCCAACGAGAAGGACGGCGGCTGTGAGACCATCGGCATTACCGAAATCTGGATACTCAAATCGCCGTGGGCTACAGCTACGGCATCGACCATGACATTGCGACCAACCACCACGGTACCGGTACGCTCATCAATCACTACCCGAGCTCGGGTATCAGGGGTTACCTGGAGATTTTCAATAACTGCCAGAAAAGGGATCAGAATGCCCCTCTCCTGACTCGGAGGCGTAATTTCAATGGTTCCGGCATCAAGCGGAATCGCAATTTTCTGATTAAAGGTCTCATTAACCGCTTTAGCAACCCGGGAGACCGTCATAAAATCAGGCATATTGAGGGTCAGAACAATTTTTCCATCTATAAACATCGTCGAGGGCGGTTCCCGTTCGACTAGGGCACCATTCGCAATACGTCCAACTGTAGGATGGTTTTTGGC
>JAGHAQ010000098.1 GCA_021161425.1 Candidatus Tharpella sp.
CAAAATTACTTTGCATGCTTGACTTGGTCGTATGGTTAGTTTACGTATGCTATACATGGAAGATAGATAGGTGTTGTATTGATCTTTTTTCAGGAGTTCGCTCTCAACGAGGATTCTAATGCTAACTGACGACCTGCTGGCTGAAATTCTAACAAAAAACCGGCTGCTTTCTGAAAAAGAGCTGCGCAACGCTCGGGAACGGCAGAAAAATGTCGAGGATGAGAGCCTTGAGGAAAGTCTTATCTTTTTAGGGCTGGCTGATTATGCGAAGCTTGGCAAGGCTTATGCTTTACATTTCCAGCTACCCTACTATCCAGTCTTTCACCAGGGCATAGAAAGTGATGTAAGAGAGCGTTTTTCTACCAAAATCGTGCAGAATCTTTTGTGCCTGCCGGTTAGTAACAATAAAAAGCAACATTTTTCCATCGTCAGCTGTCAACCCGAAAACGAGGTCTGTAAAAACCAGGTAACCCAATTGACAAGAGGAGTTGAAGTAGACTGGCAGGTTGCCTCCCACATCGAGATCAATGATGCGATCAGCCGACACTATCTGAAGCAGCCAGTCAAACGGGAAAAACGGGAAATTGAGATCCCTTTCGACTTTAAAATAATTGATTTTGAAATTGATGGTGAGGGCGCCAAAACCGACCAGAACACAGGTAAAAGGATAGGGGCCGTAAGCCGATCGCAAACCGAGGGAAAACGAATTCTCTTGATCGAACCCGACCACATGATTCGCAACGCCATCGCCACCCTGCTGTCACATGAAGGATATCAGGTTGCGGCGGTGGTCGATGAAAATGAAGCGATCAAGGAGCTATCCCAAAAAGATGCAGTTTATATATTAAAAAGACGGGTTTTCCACTCACAGACCCACCGCCTTGAGTCATTTCTCAAAGAGCATAAACGTCAGGCTGAAATCCGTTATTTCGGCAATCTCGGCGGCATCATGCTCGGTGAAGAACTCTCGCCAGAGGAACTTTTTCGAAACTATCTGGCAACTGTCAAACTCCTCTTCACTGCCCTGGCCGGGGACAACTTGGAAATTATCAAAACCTGTCATCTCACCGCCCATTATGCCCGACTGATGGCAACCTCTTTAGGCCTCAAAAGGAAAACTCAGGAGGCTTTGTTACTGGCCGTCTACCTAAAAGAACTCGGCCTCTACGACGACCGCACCAACAAGGGCGAGGAAAACAACATCCTCTCTCTAATTCCAGTACTGCCTTACGAAAAGTCCGCCGCCATCCTGAAAGAGATCGAAGACAGTTTTGCACTTTCGGAGATCATCGCCCAAATCAATCAGCCGGCCGCTAAGGCGCCACTTGAAGCTAGAATCATCACCTTGCTCCTTTGGTTTATTAATCTGGGGGGGCTGGGGACGAGGAATGCAAAGGAGATTACTGCCGATGAGTTTCGGCAACACCTCAAAAAAGAACCCGTGGGCCTGATAGACCTCAAATTGGCAGAAGAGTTACTGCAAATCATCAGTCACGAGCAACATCTTACGGGGCTTGCAAAAAGCAGTGGCACCATCTTGGTTATCGACCCATCTTTTGAACGCGACCAGGGTGATCTATACTCCCGACTTATTAAGGAAAATTATGAAGTCTGTTTCACCCTGAGCGGTGACCAGGCCGGCACCCACCTGGAACAGCCGCAGGCTATTCTGATTATCAGTGAGATAGCTCACGAAAATTACGACGGCATAGCTTTCTGTGAGGCCACCAAAAAACAATATGTGAATCTACCATTTGTCTTTTTCAGCTTGGAAAACCGGGAAGATCTCATTTCCAGAGCATTGCTGGCCGGTGCCGACGACTTCATCTCCAAGGAGAGCAGCACCCAGGTCGTTTTTCTGAAACTGAACCGCCTAATCCAACAAAACCGCAGTATAGACAATAGTACAGCCAGCGGCGGAGTTTCCGGTTCCCTGGTGGAGATGGGCTTTATGGAGACCATCCAGATCCTTGCCAACAGAGAAAAAGATGCCCTGATAACTATACAGAACCAGGAGAATAATTCAGCCGATGTCTACCTTCACCTAGGCGAGATCATCCATGCCCGCTGTGGTGGTCTGGAAGGCGAGACCGCCATTTACGAACTGTTAACCTGGAAAAGTGGTTTTTTTCAGGTTAACACCCCTGAGCAAATACCGGAACGTAATGTTTTCGGTAGTACTGAAGCGATAATACTTGAGGGTTGCCGCCTGATGGATGAAGATTTGCGCGACTTAAGAGAAGTGGTAAACGATGAATGGCCGGGATTAGGTGAAGAATAACTTATGGGTAGTCTTCCGGCAAAGTTGATCCTGGTTAAAGGCCATTTTTCAATCGGCAAAAAGGGCTTTCTCATCGGCGTAAATAAAGGCTTCCTTGGAAGTAACCAGGCCCTCTGTAACCAGCTCTTTCAAGTGCTGATCAATTGTCTGCATACCGAGTTTTTTACCGGTCTGCAAAATTGACGGAAGCTGAAAAGTCTTACCCTCCCGAATCAAGTTGCCAACCGCTTGATTACCAACCATGATTTCGAATGCGGCAATCCGCCCCTGACCATCGGCTCTTCTGAGCAACTGCTGGGCGATCACCCCTTTCAATGAATCACTGAGCATCGTCCTGATCTGATCCTGCTGATCCTTGGGAAAAACATCAATTATCCGGTCAACCGTTTTGGGGGCGCTACTGGTGTGCAGGGTACCAAAAACAAGGAGGCCGACTTCGGCGGCGGTAATCGCCAAGGCGATAGTTTCAAGATCCCGCATCTCACCCACCATAATGACATTCGGATCTTCCCGTAATGCAGCTTTGAGACCACTGGCAAAACTCTCGACGTGAACTCCGACCTGGCGTTGCATGATCAGACAGGTCTGGTTTTCATGGACAAACTCTAATGGATCTTCGAGGGTAATGACATGGGCTTTGCGCTCTTTATTCAGGAGGTCAACCATAGCTGCCAGGGTAGTTGATTTACCACAGCCTGTGGGACCGGTAACAATCACCAGTCCTTTACGCAGACGGGAGAGTTTACGCACCGCTGGTGGCAGACCAAGCTCGCTGAAGGTCATAATATCATTTGGAATCAAGCGAAAAGCAGCGCCCAGACCACCATGTTTAAAGTAGACATTGGCACGAAAACGAGCGACACCTTCAATTTCATAGGCAAAATCAAGATCAAATTCAGCTTCAAGATGGTCAATCCCGGGCTGTGAAATAATCTCATAGACCAACAATTTAACCTCTTCATCGCTGAGTTCATGGTAGGCGATGTGTTCGAGTTCACCATTGATACGTAAAAGTGGAGGCGAACCGGAGGTAACATGAAGGTCGGAAGCTTTATGCTCAATCATCATTTTCAGTAATGCGTCAATCTTAGCCATATCAACCTCAGTTTTCCTGAAAAAGACTCTCTTCGAGCTCTTCCGGAGACACCGGCTGGGAGAGCTCCGTTGGAACCGTGCCTTCTTTAAAACACTCAAAAATGGTTTTTTCACTCTCCGGCACCGCCAGAAGTCCGGTTTTCTCATCGATGTTGGCGAAAACAATCCCGGCTGGTACCGTAAAATTTTCCGGCGGCAGATCGGCCAGGGCGACCTTCATAAAATCAATCCAGGTGGGACAGGCGGTACGAGAACCGGTTTCATGACGACCAAGGGGTTTGAGATCATCAAAACCGACCCAGACTCCGGTCACAAGTTGCGGAGCATAGCCCATAAACCAGGCATCAAAATAGTCATTAGTGGTCCCGGTTTTACCGGCCAAAGGTCTTTTCAGGGCGCGGTCGGCACGGCGACCGGTACCCCTTTTTACGACATCAACCAGCATACTACTCAGCAGGTAAGCGGTCTGGGGTGAGATAACTGGTTCCGAGTCGGGAGGCAATAGCGACGACAATTCTAGACCGACGACAGCCACTCCTTCACGCTCTTCGAGGATTTCACCATGCCGATCCTCAACCCGCTTGACAAAAACCGGCTTTAAAAGACGGCCCTGATTGGCGAAAACCCCGTAGGCTGTAGTCAGCTCCATCAACGACACCCCGGATGAACCCAAAGCCAACGTCAAGTCGGCATTTAAGGTCGAGGTAAAACCCAATTTTCTGGCATAATTGATCACCTTTCTAATACCGACTTGGCGCAGCATTTTGATGGTCACAAGGTTGCGTGAATGGATCAAAGCCTGCCGAACAGTTGTCGGGCCATAAAATTTCTGCTCATAATTACACGGTTTCCAGGCTGAGCTCCAGTCATCTCCGCCGTCTTTGTAGACTATCGGACTATCAAGGAAAATGGAGGCCGGAGTCAAACCATTATCGAGACCGGCTGAGTAGATGATCGGTTTAAAAGCGGAGCCCGGTGAACGCCGCGACTGAATCGCCCGGTTAAATTCGCTGGCCTTAAAATCCTTGCCGCCAACCATAGCTCTAACCAGGCCGCTTTTCGGCTCCAGTGCAAACAAGGCGGCTTCAGCCTCGGGCGCCTCTTCCAAACTCACCTGAATTTCAGGAACAACCTCCCCACTCACCTTTTTAATCCTGACCAACACGACATCTCCGGTTTCCAGGGCGGCGGAAGGTTTTTTAATTTTGGCCCGGGGATAACGAGTGCCATCGGCTTCAGGGCGCCTGGCCCATTCCATATCTTTAAGATCGAGCAAAGCTTGATGACCGCCAAGATCAAGTATCACATTTTTTTTCTTATCATCGATTTCAAGTACCAGAGCTTGACTGTAAAGATCTTCTACCAAACCTGCATCAGGAAGATTTTCCCGCTCTTTTTTCAACTTTAAAATAAACTCATCCCGCTCTTGGGCATTTATCAAACGCTGAAGGGCGCCACGGAAACCCCGCCTTTTGGCAAGATCGCGTAAACCCTGATCGATAGCAATCCGGGCCGCCTGCTGCCAGGCGACATCAACCCCGGTATAGACCTGCAGACCCTCCTTATAGAGCTGGTCGTAACCATATTTTTTTTCCAGATAACGACGAACATGCTCGGTATAATAAGGAGTTTTTGACGAAGGATCAGCTCGGGAAACCAGCACAACTTCGGTCAGCAGCGCCTTTTGCAACTGTTCCCTGGTAATAAATTTATGCTCCAGCATCTGGCCTAAAACATAGCGCTGGCGCGCAGCCGAACGTTCGGGGTGGGTGATCGGCGAAAGATTACTGGGGGCTTTCGGCATACCGGCAATAATAGTCATCTCAGCAAGGTTTAAATCTCTGGTTTTTTTGCCGAAATATCTCTGGGCCGCCATCTCGACCCCATACATGCCATGCCCCAGATAGATCTGATTGAGATAGATGAAAAGGATCTCATCCTTGGAGAGATATTTTTCAATGCGATAGGCGAGGATAGCCTCTTTGATCTTTCTTTTAAACTTGCGCTCAGGGGTTAACAGTAGCGACTTGGTTACCTGCTGAGTTATCGTGCTACCACCCTGAACAATCCGACGAGCTGAAATATTCTTGACCATGGCCCGCGCAATACCAAAAAAATCAAGACCTTGATGCTCATAAAAACGACTGTCTTCACTGGCGATAAAGGCCTTTTTTAAGAGTTCCGGGATCTCCTCAATCGGCGCTATCTTTCTCTTCTCAAGGCCGAAACGACCGATCAGTGCACCGTCATTGGCAAAGACTTCGGTTACCGTGTAGGGATGATAATCTTTAAGAGATGTAATTTTCGGCAAGTCACGGGCATAATAATAAAAGACCCCAACCACTGAGCCAATCCCTAAGAAGATGCCAAGAAAACCCAACAAGAGAAAGATTTTAATAATTTTACGAATCATAATTTTGAAAAAGCTACCAGATATTAGCTATTAATATTTGCGGTTCTTTTTGACCTCTTGAGCACATCTCTAGAGGCTAAATGATCATGGCTGTTTTTGCCACGCTGCCAGACAATCAGCCAGGCGTACCAGTTCGACCGGAGCCAGGGTCGCCGGACGGTCACTAGGTGAAAATCCGGCGGCGACCAATTTTTTGCTCAACTCTTCCCGCTTTAAATTTGTCAGCATTCCTTTCAAAGGATTGATAATCTGTTTGCGGCGCTGACTGAAAAGAGTATACACCAGCCGTTCAAAAAGATCCGGGTCAGCCACCGGATAGCGGGGTTGATCGAGAAATTCAAAGCGCACAACCCGGGACCAAACTTTGGGCCGTGGGGCAAAGGCGGCCGGAGAGACCTTAAAACCGGAGTCGATATCACAATAGAGCCCGACATTAACCGTCAAACGACCATAATCACGGCTCCCCGGCTCCGCCAGGAGACGGGCCGCGACCTCTTCCTGCATCATCAGGATGGCTCGCGAAAAAAGGTGCCTAAATTTGATCAGTCGAAAAAGTATCGGGGTTGTAATTTGGTAGGGAATATTGGCTATGACCGCAACCGGAGTTGACAAATTCTGGCTTTCGGCAAAGATCTGTTCAAGGTCGGTCTTGAGAAAATCACCGCGCTGCAAGCTAAATTCTGCCTCTGAAATCGGACTGAAACGTTTCTCCAAAGGATCCCAGAGATCGCGATCGGCCTCAACCGCCAGCACCCGAGCGCCGCTCTCAAGCAACGCTGCGGTCAAAACCCCTTCACCCGGGCCGATTTCGAGCACACTTTCACCAGGCGTCGGAGCCGCCAGATTAATAATACGGGAGATTATTTGACGATCCCGCAAAAAGTGCTGACCAAGACGTTTCTTGGCCTGACGAGCTGAAATTTTAAAAGCAGATGAATTAGGGATGTTAATTTTCACAACGGCAGGCGGGAACTAGGATTAAGGGTAAGATCATCAATCTGGCCAGCGGCCAAACGTCGGCTGCCGACCAGACCAACCATCGCAGCATTATCGGTACAGAATTTCGGCGGTGCGAGAAAAAAATCGATTCCTTGGGATTGGACTGCGTCGCCCATACGCTGACGCAGATAACCATTACAAGAGACACCACCAGCCAGAGCCACCTTTTTGATCTGATAACGATCTGCCGCAACCAAAGTTTTGCGCACCAGAACATCGACCACCGCCTCCTGAAAAGAGGCGGCCAGATCACTTATAAAAGCTTCGGAAATTTCTATCTGGCGTCCTAAAACCGTCCGCACCGATGTTTTCAAACCGCTGAAGCTAAAATCGAGTGATTCCCGACCGAGCCAAGCACGAGGCAGTTTTATAGCGCCGGGATCACCAAGCCGAGCCCGCTTTTCGATTACCGGACCACCGGGAAAACCGAGTTCCAGCATCCTGGCAACCTTGTCAAAAGCTTCACCGGCGGCATCATCTATAGTCCGCCCTAAAAGTTCATAATCGTGCCAGTCTCGGGCCAGATAGAGACTGGAATGCCCACCGGAAACCACTAAACCGATAAAGGGAAAGGTCAAATCAGGATTAGTCAATAAAGGTGAAAGAAGATGGCCTTCAACATGGTTAACCCCAACCAGGGCTATTTTTCGGGCAAAAGCCAGAGATTTGGCATAGGCAACGCCAACCAACAAAGAGCCTACCAGACCCGGACCTCGGGTCACGCAAACAGCTTCGATCTCCTCCAGAGTAACTCGGGCTTCGGATAAAGCCTGCTCTACTACCCAACGGATATTTTCACAATGACGACGTGAAGCCAGTTCCGGCACAATGCCGCCATAGAGTTCATGAAGCGCCACCTGGCTCGACACAATACTTGAAAGCACTTGGTTTTCAGCCCCAAGAACCGCCGCACAGGTATCATCACAGGAAGTTTCAATTGCCAGAATAGTCATAGCTGTCTTTTAACCCATTTACCGGGTTGGGACAAGGGAAAAGGGGACAATAGAAATTCTTCCCCAAAGAGGGTGATAACAATTTAAAAACAATAACTTCGTATAAATGCTAATAGAATTTGTAAATGTCAAATTACAAATTTTGTTTTAGCTAAAATTTTCTTCGCGAAGACGTAAAAGTTCAACCCTGTCATTAAAAAAAACTTTTGTCCCGGCAGTTTCCTGATAATCTTCATGGCCTTTTCCGGCTAACAAAAGAATGTCTTGGCTTCTCATCATCATGACGGCCGTCTCTATAGCCCGACGGCGTTCGAGAATAGCCTCAAAAGATTTTCGCGCCGGAATGCCAGAGACGATTTCAGCGGCAATCACTTGCGGATCTTCAGAACGGGGATTGTCATTGGTGACAATGACGTGATCAGCATAGGCTGCCGCAACCCGACCCATACGTGGCCGTTTATCACGATCACGATCGCCGCCGCAGCCAAAAACGACAATCAGACGACGATGCGGAACCTTTTTAAGAGTCTGCAAAACCTTGAGCAACGCATCATCTGTATGCGCATAATCAACCAGGGCCAGAGATTGATTGGAAAAGGCCACCGCTTGCAGACGCCCCGGCACCCCGGATGTCGAAGCCAGGGCGGCAGCCACCTCTCCCCATGGAACACCCAGACCTCGGGCCAGCAGGGACGCCCCCGCCATATTATCAGCGTTGTAACTCCCTATCAACGGCGCTCGCCAGCGACGTGCCCCATAACGGCCGGTCAATTGACAAACCTGGCCGAAAAGGCCTTCCCGAACTACCCTTAAATGGTAATCAACATCCCGACGCAAACGCCCCCAAGAGATAACCCGATGACCGGTAATCTCTCTTTGTAAACGACGACCATAGCGATCATCACCATTAACCACGATCACCGCATCATCAAGCAACAAACCCTGAAAAAGAACACGTTTTGCAAGATAGTAATTTTCCATAGTCTGGTGGTAATCGAGATGATCACCGCTTAAGTTGGTAAAAATCGCCCCGGCAAAACGAGCCGTTCCCAGACGGTTTTGCGCCAGGGCATGACTTGAGACTTCAAGCAGAGCCCGACGACAACCGTTTTTCACCATCCGAGCAAATAGAGATTGCAAAACAAAGGGGTCGGGAGTCGTACGAGCCGCCACTTCCCAGGTACCGCCGCAGTCATAACCGACGGTTCCCACCATACCGATTTTTTCATCAATTCGCGAAAAGATCTCCCGCAACAAAAAGGCGGTTGTCGTCTTGCCGTTAGTACCTGTAATGCCAATCAGTTCCAGATCTTGAGCCGGGAAATCATGCATTACCTCGGCGGCTCCGGCGGCGGCCGCATAAGCATCAGAAACCTGCAAGCAGGCGATACCGGAAGCTAGCTCAAGCCCTCTTTCACTGACCACCGCCACGGCCCCGGCGGCCAAAGCCTGATCCAGATAACGATGCCCATCATCCAAAGACCCGCTTACCGCCACAAAAAGCCAACCCGGCCTGACCTTGCGCGAATCATTGGTCGCCCCGGCAATCATTATCCGATCATCACCTTTCACCTCAATAATATATGGAGACAGGTGGTTAATATAGGAGTGCAACGACTTCACACTACAATTCTCCACAATTTAAAAAGTTACCAGACGGTTGTAATCAGTAAAAAACAAACCAAAAGTAACCATTACCACCAAAACAACTTTAACGCAAAGAAGCCCACAGTTTGACACTGAACGGCTTTTTTCAGAGAGCTTCTTTGAGAAAACCCCGCGTCAAAAGCCCACGTAAAAGAAAACAACCTAAAAAACAATAAAGCCCGATAGCTATTAACCACCGGGCTTTATTAATAATTTTCTGGTGAGCCGTGCAGGGGTCGAACCTGCGACCCTCTGATTAAAAGTCAGATGCTCTACCAACTGAGCTAACGGCCCCGATCAATTTCTCAATCGAGCGCCGCTTTTATCAAAAGCACCGGGCTTTGTCAAGAAAAATTCGGCTACCAAATGCACTTCAGCCAAAACATAAATCTCTATTGATCTAAACGTATACAGAAGACTTCGGCACCCGTCAGAATACGCCCTAAGTTCTACGAGGAAGTGCTCTTTAGGTATGCCTCCTGCTCTGCCACCTTCTCGGCATCAAACCTGACACAACAAAAACTTTCAGTTTATACTTGTATTTTAAGAAACAAGATACTATCCTCAATCAAGCAATCGGAGATTGCAGAAACTTTAATTTTTGAAGATGAGGTGTACCATGAAAAGAGAGGTCCAATTTTATTGCTTTCTACTGTTAATGGCTGCTGCAATTATCTTAACCCTTCCCACCAGCACTATTGCCAAAGAGAAAAAGATTCGGCTTTCGTACAGCATCTTTTTTCCACCCAGCCATGCTCAATGCATCGCCGGGGAGGCCTGGGCTAAAGAGATTGAAAAAAGAAGTAACGGTCAGATTGAGATTACGGTCTACCCTGGTGGCACCTTAACCAAAGCTCCTCAGGTCTATGACGGTGTTGTTAACGGGATCTCCGATATCGGCATGTCATGCTTTGCTTACACCCGGGGAAGGTTTCCCCTGCTCGAAGGGATTGATCTACCGGTCGGCTATCCGGATGGTAAAACCGCCACTAAAATCGCAACGGCGATCACTAAAGAGTTCAACCCCAAAGAGGTTCAGGATACAGAAGTCCTCTACGTCCACGCCCATGGCCCTGGCGTCCTCCACACTAAAAAGAAAGCAGTTCAACAATTGTCTGATCTTAAAGGGATGAAGATCCGTTCGACTGGCCTCAGTGCTAAAATAGTCAAAACTCTGGGCGCCCTGCCGGTCGCCATGCCCCAGGGAGATACGTATGAAGCTCTACAGAAAGGCACGGTTGATGGAACCATTGGGCCCATCGAAGTTCTTAAAGGCTGGAAACAGGGTGAGGTCATCAAATACAGTACCGATATTCCGAGTATCGGTTACACAACCTCAATGTTTGTTGTCATGAACAAGAAAAAGTGGCAGGCTTTGCCAGGTGAGATGAAAAAGATTTTTCAAGATGTGAGTGCCGAATGGGTCGCAGTTCAAGGCCAGGCCTGGGATGATGCTGATGCAGCCGGGCGCGCCTATACCCTGGAGAGAGGCAATAAAGTATACGCTCTTTCAGATGCCGAAAGTGCCAAGTGGAAAGAACAGGTCAAACCAATACTGGACGACTATATCAAGAACACAACCAGCAAAGGTTTGCCGGGAGACAAGGTCGTCGCTCGGATTAATGAATTACTGAACTAAGCCCCCCTTAAAACCAAAAAGTCTGCGAAAATGGATACAGAACGAGGGTAGTTTGAAATACTGACAAAACTACCCTCGTTCTGCATAGCATCCCAAAAGAGAATTAAAAAGTATGCTGAAAATCAGCCGGAAACTTGTGAATATAATGAATTATCTAGCAGCTTTAAGCATTATTGCGATGATGCTGCTGACCTGTGCTGATGTCGTTCTACGCCTCTTCAAACACCCGATTCTAGGTGCCTACGAACTCGTCGGACTATTCGGTGCGCTGACTATTGCCTTTGCTATCCCGGCCACGACCTTAAGCAAGGGACATGTCGCTGTCGATTTTATGGTCGAAAAGCTACCCCATTCAGCCCAGAAAATCTTCTCAATCATCGCCAACCTGATGAGCTTGTCTCTCTTTGCCCTAATCGCCTGGCAATCTTTTCTCTACGCTGAAACCTTAAGAAGCACTGGAGAGGTCACACTGAGTTTACAGATGCCTTTCTATCCCATTGTCTACGCAATCTCTGCCGCTTCACTGCTGGTTTGCATAGTGCTTTTCGGAGAGCTTACAATCTCTCAAGAAGAGGGGTTGGAGACATGAGTCCCTGCACGATTGGCCTGATTGGCCTTGCGGCTCTAATTTTACTCCTTTTTGCTCGGATCCCGGTTGGTTTTGCTATGGCAATCGTGGGTTTTACCGGTTTCGTTCAACTGGTCAACCTTGACGCCGCCCTTTCGCTTCTGGCCCGAGATGTATTTTCAACTTTCAGCTCTTACGGCCTGACCGTAATACCGCTCTTTATCTTTATGGGTCAGGTCTCTTTTCACGCTGGCATCAGCCGGCGACTCTACGATACTGCCTATGCCTTCATTGGCCACCGTCCCGGTGGTTTGGCGATGGCAACGGTTGGTGCCTGCACTGCATTTGGCGCGATTTGCGGCTCCTCTCCGGCAACCGCTGCAACGATGGGCACCGTTGCCCTGCCAGAGATGAAACGTTATAATTATTCGATGGAGCTTGCCACCGGGGCCGTCGCATCCGGCGGCAGCCTCGGTATGCTGATTCCACCCAGTGTCGTGTTTATTGTCTACGGCATTATGACCGAACAGTCGATCGGCAAACTTTTCATGGCTGGCATTTTCCCAGGATTACTTATCGCCGGCCTTTTCTGTCTGGCGATCTCCTTCTCCTGCCGTCGCAATCCGGAACTGGGCCCCCCGGGACCGCCAACCAACTGGCAAGGTAAAATCTCGTCCCTTAAAGGAACAGCTGAAACCCTGCTCCTCTTCAGTCTGGTCATAGGTGGTCTCTTCGTCGGCTTTTTCACACCGACCGAAGCTGGTGCAATTGGCGCCTTATGCAGTCTTGGGATCGCGATTATAGGTCGCAACCTGACCTTTGAAAAACTTAAAATATCACTTTTCGAAACCACCCGTACTGCCTGCATGGTCATGATCATCGTTACCGGAGCCGTCATTTTCGGTCATTTTCTGGCCGTCACCCGAATCCCGTACGATCTGGCGGGGTGGGTTGCAGGGTTGCCTCTACCTAGATTTGTCGTAATGTTGGTCATCATTGCAGTCTACCTGATCGGCGGCTGCTTCATCGATGCCCTGGCCCTGATCCTTTTGACCGTTCCTATCTTCTATCCGGTTATCCTATCCCTTAACTACGATCCCATCTGGTTTGGCGTCATCATTGTCCTGGTCACCCAGATGGGAGTCATTTCTCCCCCCGTCGGCATTAATGTCTACGTCGTCAAGGGAGTTGCCCCAGAGATCCCGCTGGAGACTATTTTCAAGGGGGTCATACCTTTTCTTGTCGCATTAATTATCGGCACTATCATCTTAATCGCCATCCCTCAAATCTCCCTCTTCTTACCCGATCTGATGAATTGAACATGAAATTTTCTGGGCTTCGGCAAGATTAAATGTAACCTCTTCTCAAGAAACTACCCAAAAACAAAAGGGCCGGGTAAAATACCCGGCCCTTTTGTTTTTAAAATGGTAAAACGCTACAAAGTTCAGCGGATCAGAAGTACCGGTGCATGGCACTCCTGTACTACTTTATTAGCGACCGAGCCAAACATAAGATTGGAAAGTTTCCCGGTGCTATTGGGAGAGATAAAAACAAAATCAACCCCTTCACTCGCAGCCACTCGACAAATCACCTCGGACGGATTACCGCGTTCGACTCTGGTATCAGCCAGAACTCCGGCTTTCTCAAGCTTCTGACGATGACGTTCAACAACTTTTTCGCAATGACTAATCGATTGAGCTGTAATCAATTCTAATTGAGCCTGCTGAAAACCATGATATTCGAGTTGAGAAAAGGGCACAACAATCAACAGGGTTACCGTCATCGGAATCTGATCTTTCATTTTGATAATATATTGCAGGGTCCGATGCGCCGCAACAGAATCATCAACCGGAACTAATACTCGTACAGTCATATTTCATCTCCAAACCAGTAACACTTAAAAAAACAAAGCAGATGGATTTTTTACTCTGCCCTCATAGGCCATAAAAAATTCTTGGCAAAAAGAGTACCAAGTCCGCCCAGTATGTCAGAATCAACAATATAACAATCTGAATTGCCAGAAAAGGGAGTACCGCTTTGGTCACATAGATCAATCCACGATTGACCAGAGCTCCGGTAATATAGAGACTGACCCCAAGTGGCGGAGTACAATAACCGATACCCAGATTAACCGTCATCAAGAGACCGAAATGAAGCGAATTGATACCGTATTCCGGCAGCATCGGCAACAGAATCGGAGCCAGAATCAAGGTAGCCGAAATAATATCCATGAACATGCCGACAATCAACAGCATAACGTTGACAATCAGCAGAAATGCCCAAGCCGAATGAACCTGACTAACTACCATCTCTGCTAAAATTGACGGAATCTGCTCAAGAGTCAGATAGCGACCGAAAGCCGTAGCCCCGGCAACAATAATCAGGAGGGTAGCTGAGGTCACAGCCGAAGAGACGACAACATCCTTAACCTTTGACAGCTTCATATCCTTATGAATAAAGAGCTCCACTACAAAGGCGTAGACACAAGCAACAACCGCGGCTTCATTGGCCGTAAAAACCCCGGAAAAAATCCCACCAAAAATAATAACCGGCAACATCAACGCCCAGAAACCCTCTCGCAGTACTACCACCACCTCTTTGAAGGTCGGTGCCGGAGAGCGTTTAAAATTCCGGTTCCGACAGTAGAAATAGGAGTAGAGAGACATTCCGAAAATAATCATGAAACCGGGAATAAAACCGGTCATAAAGAGGGCGGCCAGAGAATCATTACTGACCATTGAATAGAGAATCATCGCAATACTGGGCGGAATAATAACCCCCAAGATCGGCGCTGTGGTCATAATCCCAACGCTGAATTTTTCGTCGTACTGATTATCCATCAACGCCGGAATCATAAAGCCACCGATCGCAACCACCGTTGCAACGGTCGAGCCGGAAATTGCACCAAACATCCCACAAGCCAGAACTCCGGCCATAGCCAGTCCACCCGGGAAAAAACCGACCACGGCATTGGCAACCTTGATAAGCTTGTCAACGATTGAACCCGAGGTCATGATATTGCCGCAGAGGATAAAAAAGAGTACCACAACCAGGGCAAAGTTATCCATACTGCGGAACAAGGTCTGGGCCAGCATCATGATAGGCATATCGGTAAAATAGACAAAGCCTAAGATGCTGGTAAAAAAGAGTGACATGAAGACGGGGATCGTTGCCCCCATACAACCGAGTAGACAGAAAACAATAATCCAATAGCTACTATCCATTATTCACCTGCCGCCCGGTGAAATCTTCCCACATTACCATAATCGTTCTGATTATCATCATCCCTCCCATAAGCGGGAGGATTGCATATAGTAACACCAACGGAACCCCGATGATAATAGTTGACTGATTAGTCTCCAGCTGTAACGCCGCCATCTGCCAACCAAGATAAAAAATCAGCCCACTATAACCTAAAGTACAGATATTACTGAAATAATCGAGCGGTTTTTTTATAGTGGGTACAATCTGCGGAAGTGCGTCAATCCTGATCATCGAGCGACTTTTCAAAGCCGCCGAACAACCGATAAAAGTAGTAAAAATTATAATTTCACGAATAAGCTCTTCCGACCAGGCCAGTGAATAGTGAATCGTATAACGTAATACAACATTGACAAAGAGCGAAATCAGTCCCACCATTACTGCAATAAAAATTGTCCACTCTTCAAAAAAGGTGAATATTTTGTCAATAACTTTAAATATTTTCGCAACCATAATAATCCTAACCCTGGAAGACCTCAAACAAATGAAACATTTTTACAAAAATTCAACTTTTAAATCTAAACTTCAACGATTTAATCTCCAACTGATATTCATAATCTCAAATCCTGCAAAAATAAAGCCCACACAAAAAAAGAGCCGGAAGCTTCCACTCCCGGCTCCTGCCACAAATCATAAATTAATAGTCAAGAATCCGTTTATAACCCAAAAGATCCTGAACTTTTTTCAGGTAGTCAGCCCCGATTTCATCAGCCCACTCCTGATGAACCTTGTCGCCTTTAACACGCAGGGTCTCCATCTCATTTTCCGGCAGATCATAGAAACTAACACCGGCTGCTTTGGCCTTGACAATCTGGTCACCTTCCTGCTTACGAGTCAGCACCCGAGTTTTGGCACACTCTTCGTGAATGACATCAAGCAAGACTTTCTGCAGATCAGCCGGCAGTGAATTATAGAATTTTTCGTTTACTAAAAAGATAAAAAGACCTTGTGCATAGTTAATCCGGGTAAAGTTTTTGCAAATCTCAAACTTTTTCGTAATATTACAGACTATGGGTGTATGATCCAAGCCGGTAATAACTTTCTGTTTTAAAGAAATCGGAACATCAGGCCAAGGCATAACTACTGGATGCAGGCCCCACTCTTTATAGAGAGTATTTTGAACTGCAGCCTCAGCGATACGAAATTTCACGTCCTTGGCATCGGCCAGGCTTTTGACCGGGTCAACAGTAGCCCAACCATAGTTACCATAACCGGTAATATCAACACCCATAATTCCCTGATGCTTCATACCATCAAGGAAATACTGCCAATATTCACTGCCGATATACTTATCAAGATTGTCGAAGGAATCAACCAGGAAAGGAAGATTGATAATACCCATACGCGGAGCTAGGTTAGTTACCGCGACGGATGAGCAGAGCATACCCTGAACCGTATTGGTTTTCAGCATATTGAGGACTTCAACTTCGCCACCCAGTTGGCACAGAGGGTAGTATTTCATAGCAATCTGTCCATTGCTGCGTTCCCATAAAACATTACGTACCCGGTAACCGGCAGCCACGCCTTCAATAACAGGGTGAGAGACATTGGAAACCTTCATCACATATTTTGCGTTTGACATGTCGACTGTAGATTTCCAATTGGCCAAAGGATTCTTTTTCTTCCCATTCGCGGCCCAAACCGCTGACGAACAAGCCATCAAAACAACCAACACCAGAACCAGCACTCGCATGCATTTTCTCTTCATCATTTACCTACCCCTTCCAACCTTAAATTAGGTTACTCAACAAGTATGGCACAACAATCTACCACACCACCAATACTACCATCAATGCAGAATTGAAAGATATGTCTCTATAAAAGACCACTACCCAAATAAGTTATCAACACCATAATAAAAAAACATCATCTCCAATTTTCTACGATAACACTTTAAAAGGATTTTCCAAAACGAGATTATACCTGCTTACCGACAATCTCTGTAAAGCAAAAAAACAATACGTTGTCAAGTGTTAATATAACCTTTTTTTAAAATGCAAGTCGGCACTACTGCCAAAACTGAGAAAGGGGGTTCATCAAAAAATTAATATGATAAATTTTCACATCTCCAGACCAATATGCCACGGGCTACTATTTCGCTTGCTTTTCAAACACCCAACAAGTATTATAAGCTTTGTTTATGACATTCCAAGACCTGCCAAGACATTGTAATCAAAAGATAAAAACGACCTCTTGAAATACCACAAGATAACCGGCATCACGACAGTGACTAAAAAACTCTGCATCCCCCTTCTCCTTCTGGCCATTTCCATCCAGACAGGGCTCTCTTTCGAGAGCAAATTATATGCCGCCAACAAAAAACAAATAGAGTTTGCTGCCGACCATCCTCCCTACCTCGAAGACTTTGTCATGGGTTCCGCTCATGGCAAAATAACCCTTTCACTAAAAGTTGCCAACCCTTTTGACCATGAAATTAAATCTCTACTTTTAAACGGCGTATCACAAAAAATAACCCTTTCGACAAAGGTCAATGTGAACAGATTTAACCTTTTCCTGGTTAAATTCAACCGGGAAGTTAAAACTGCAACTTATACCCATAAAATTAAATACGATAATCTAAAAAAGCTTTTTACCGTAAGCATATCACCCGAAGAAAGCCCCAGCGAAACAACCTCATACAAGGAAGCGATCCAACTGGCCACGGAATTCAAAAATATCACGCTACTGCACAAAGGCCAACTGGAGCACAATCGAAGTTATCAGGTTGAAGCCCGAACTGAAATCAGAAAAGTACGTCTCCCTTTTCATCTTGAATACTTCTTCTTCTTCCTTTCGGCCTGGGATCGCAAGAGCAACAACTACACTATCGACATTCCCAAACGCCTTATCAACGAAGCCCTCAAGAGATAGCCTTGCCCTCCACTTCCCCCAAAACCAACCAGGAATACAAAATCATCGCTGACAAAGACCGTAAACGGCGGCGGCGAGAGATAATCATCATCGTGATCCTGGCGGTCATCATAAGTGTACTCTTCTATATCGAAATAAATCTGCCCAACCTGCCGACCGATCTCCCGATCCTTGGCAACGTCATCGTTTTCGCCCTCATCAATATCAACATAATTCTTCTGCTACTGTTGATTTTTCTCATTCTACGCAATCTTCTCAAACTGCTTTTAGAGAGAAAACGCAAGATTGTCGGCTTCCGCCTACGCACCAAGCTGGTTGTTGCTTTCATTTCGCTTTCGCTCTTTCCCACAATTCTCCTTTTTGTCGCCGCTACCGGGTTTATCCGCTTCAGCCTTGACAACTGGTTCTCCACCAACTTCGAAGCCTCCCTGGATGCTTCGCTGATTATCGCCCAAGAGTATTACGACAACTTACGCCGGCAAAACCAGACTTTTGCCTCAACTGTTGCCACCGAAACCACCCGTAAAGGACTGATGATCGGCGAACGGAAAAAGCTTGTACAAAATCTTGTCGAACAGAAACGGGCAGAGTTTTCTCTGGATGCAATCGCCATTATTCCACAACCCGGCCCCGAAGCTTGCGCTCTCAGCCTGAGTGACAAACTCAGCCTAAAGCACTTTCAAGCCGGTATCGACCTGGGCAACCGCCCACCCCCCAAGAACCGCATCGTCCCACTTGACAATGGCGCCGCTATGGTTCAAGGTTGGGCCCCGGTTTTTTCCGTCTGGCAAGGTGATGAGATCATCGCCATGGTTGTCACCGTAAAATTCATTCCGGCCCAACTCGCACTGCAAATGCAGAGCATCTCGGAAAAATATACAGCTTACAAAAAGGCCAGCAACCTGGAGCTCTACATTAAGAGCAACTACATCCTAACCTTCGTCCTGATTACGGCCCTGATCACCTTTATCTCAATCTGGTTCGGCTTCTATTTGGCCAAGGATATCACAGCGCCGGTGCATGAACTGGCGCTGGCTACCCGGGAGATCGCCGGCGGCAACCTCGATTTCAGCATCGACATGGTGGCCAGTGACGAGCTCGGAATCCTCGTTGATTCCTTTAACAGCATGACCGAAAAACTCCTTAAAAGCCGCGAAGAGAGTGAGCTGGCCCACCAAGAGATGAGTCGCATCAGCTTAGAGCAGGCCCAAAGACGACGCTACATCGAAATCATTCTCGAAAACATCAACACCGGCGTCATCGCCCTTGACCGCAGCGGCCGCATCACCACCATCAACCGGAAAGCGGAAAAGATTTTCGCCCTTTCGGCAGAAGATGTACAGGGCAAAAACTACCGTGACATTTTTCACCAGGAACTCATCCAGAAGATCCGCCAATACCTGAAAGAGGGCCAAAACAACCCTCATAAAGAAAGCAGCATAGAACTAACTATACCTGACCATAACCGCTATGTTGCAGTCCATTTCACCCCCTTTTACGATGAATCTGAAACCTACATCGGCATGCTGGTTCTAATTAACGATATGACTGAACTGGTCAAGGCTCAAAAAACCGTAGCTTGGCGTGAAGTGGCCCGCAGAATCGCTCATGAGATCAAAAATCCGCTCACCCCAATTGCCCTCTCGGCCCAACGCATTCAACGCAAATACAGCGGCTTGACCGAAGAGGGCGACCAGGTCTTAAAAGAATGTACGACCACCATTGTCCGCCAGGTCAATGACTTAAAATCCTTGGTCAACGAATTTTCCAACTTCGCCCGCATGCCCCAGGCTAACCCCACCCTGCAGAACCTGAATGCGATTATCGAAGAATCACTCATCCTCTACCGCCAAAGCCACAATCGGATCAAGTTCACCTTTGAACCGGACACCAGAATTCCCGATTTTTATCTCGACCATGAGCAGATCAAGCGGGTCATGACCAATCTGGTCGACAATGCTCTGGCGGCTATACAGAAAATAGAGGACGGCCATATTTGGATAGCCTCCAGACTTGACAAAAGTCTGGAAATGGTTATTATCGAAATCAATGACAATGGCCCGGGAATTGACGAAAAAACCCAGTCCCGACTTTTTGAACCCTATTTCTCCACCAAAAAAAGGGGGACCGGCCTCGGATTAACAATTGTCAAAACCATCATTAATGACCATCGGGGTTTTATCCGGGT
This sequence comes from Candidatus Tharpella sp., assembly GCA_021161425.1. GTDB lineage: Bacteria > Desulfobacterota > Anaeroferrophillalia > Anaeroferrophillales > Tharpellaceae > Tharpella. The sequence goes on from JAGHAQ010000098.1 coordinate 19,916, forward strand.
CAGGGAAAACCACCTTAAAGGAACCTGTTTCGTAATCGAGTTACCCATTATTAAAAAAACATGAAAAAAACTATACTCATTATCGATGACGAACCGGCTATTCGCCAGTCAATGAGCGCTATTTTCAGCGACGAAGGCTACACTGTCATCTGCGCCGAAGACGGCACTCAGGCTTTAGGTCTGCTTGAAAAAGAGACCCCCGACCTTATCTTTCTCGATATCTGGTTGCCGGACAGTGACGGCTTAAAACTTTTACCGGGACTTAAAAAAGAACACCCCCAGATGCCCATCATCATGATCTCCGGTCACGGCACCATTGAAACCGCTGTTCAAGCGACCAAGATGGGAGCTTTTGACTTCATCGAAAAACCACTTTCGCTGGACAAACTGGTAATTACCGCCAGCAACGCCCTGACCATCTCCCGCCTTCAAGAGGAGAATGTTCGCCTCAAAAAAAAATATAGCGAGAACCGCCTGATCGGTGACTGCATAGCCATCAATCAACTAAAGGAACAGATCAGGATCATAGCCCCGACCGATGGCTGGGTTCTGGTGGTAGGTGAGAATGGCACCGGCAAGGAACTTGTAGCGCGGGAAATCCACCGCATAAGCAGTCGCCATGAACGCCCCTTCATCGATGTCAACTGCGCTGCCATCCCCGATAATCTGATTGAATCAGAACTCTTCGGTTATGAAAAAGGTGCCTTTACTGGAGCTGAACGGCGTCAGAAAGGAAAATTTGAACAGAGCCATGAAGGCACAATCTTTCTCGACGAGATAGGCGACATGAGCCTTAACACTCAGGCTAAAATACTCCGGGTCTTACAGGAAAAAACCTTTACCCGTTTAGGAAGCAGCAAAAACATCCCCATTGATGTCCGTATAATCGCCGCCACCAACAAAGACCTAGAAGAAGAGATCTCAGCAGGAAACTTTCGCCAGGATCTCTTCTACCGCCTTAACGTTCTGCCGATTCAGGTCCCCCCCTTAAGAGATCGCCGTGAAGACATTCCCATACTGGCCGAAAGTTTTCTCACCAATCACCACAACAACCATGGCGGCACATTCAAGCATCTGGCCCCTGAAGTTATCACTCAACTTAAAAACTACCACTGGCCCGGCAACGTCCGCGAACTCAAAAACCTGATGGAACGACTCACCATCATGTGCGCTGAAGAACTCGTCCAGACCAGTGACCTACCTCCCTACCTAAGAACGAGGAATCAGGTAGCCGGCGGCACTCACGACAACCCAAAGTGGAACAATTTACTTACATCAGGCTCACTCAACGAGGCCGTCAAAGAGTTTGAAAAACTCTATATTACCAACAAACTCCTCCAAAACGATTGGAATATCTCAAAAACAGCGACCCTGATCGGGGCCACCAGACGTAATCTGCATCGCAAGATCAGCGCTCTGGGCATCTCACAAACGGATTAACCATGCATAGCAACAACAACTATAATGCCGAAGCTATTGAAGTTCTGAAGGGACTTGACCCGGTCAAACTACGACCCGGCATGTACACCGACACAACCCGGCCCAATCATCTCGCCCAGGAAGTTATCGACAACAGCGTTGATGAAGCAATTGCCGGTTTTGCTAACAGCCTTGATGTCACCCTTTACCAAGACAACTCCATTGAGGTAAGAGACAATGGTCGGGGCATGCCGGTGGACATTCACCCTAAAGAGGGGGTTCCGGGTATCGAACTGATTCTTACCCGACTCCATGCCGGAGCCAAATTCACGCAAAAAAATTACCAGTTCTCCGGAGGTCTGCATGGGGTCGGAGTATCGGTCGTCAACGCTCTCTCCGAGCGTCTCGCAGTCGAAGTCCGCCGCGACGGCGGTCGTTTTACCTGCGCCTACGCAGATGGTGAAGCGATAGAACCTTTAACCAGAATGGAAGATATCGGCCGCCGCAACTCCGGCACCAGCATCCGTTTCTGGCCCAATCCGCAATATTTTGATTCCGCAAAATTTTCTGCTGCCAAACTGGCTCACGCCCTGCGCGCCAAAGCCGTCCTCTGCCCGGGTCTTAAAGTCACCTTTAAAGACCAGATCAACAACGAAACTTACGAGTGGCAATTCATTGACGGACTTTCCGACTACCTCAAACAGAGCCTGGGCAACCACCCGCAAATACCGTCCCAACCATTCACCCACAAGTTTAACGGGGAGTACGAAAGCGTTAACTGGGCTCTCACGTGGCTGCCGGAAGAGGGAGACCTGATCAACGAAAGTTACGTCAACCTGATCCCCACTTCACAGGGCGGCACCCATGTCAACGGTTTGCGCAGTGGACTGCTGGCCGCCTTGAAAGAGTTCTGTGATTTCCGTCATCTCCTGCCCCGAGGCGTCAAGCTCTCCCCCGAAGACAGTTGGGAACGTTGCAGCTATATTCTCTCTTTAAAAATGTCGGAACCACAGTTCTCCGGACAGACCAAAGAACGCCTGACCTCAAGAGAGAGTGCTTCATTTATCTCCGGGGTAGTTAAGGACTCTTTCAGCCTCTGGCTCAATGAACATCCTACCATAGGTGAAGAGCTCGCTGCCCTGGTCATCGCCAGTGCCCAAAAGCGCCAACGGGCGGCCAAGAAAGTTGAACGTAAAAAGATTACCAGCGGCCCGGCACTGCCTGGCAAACTGGCTGACTGCGTCAGTCAGAATCCCGCTTTAAGTGAGCTTTTTCTCGTCGAAGGTGACTCCGCCGGAGGTTCCGCCAAACAGGCCCGAGACCGCAATTTCCAGGCGGTCATGCCCTTAAGAGGAAAGATCCTCAACACCTGGGAGAGTGATGTCGAAATTATCATGACTTCCAAAGAGATCCACGACATCTCATCGGCTATCGGGGTTGACCCGGGATCAAACAAACTCGACGATCTGCGCTACGGCAAGATCTGTGTCCTTGCCGATGCTGACTCCGACGGTCTCCATATCGCCACTCTGATCTGCGCGCTTTTCCTGCGCCACTTCAAACCGCTGGTCGCAGCCGGGCATCTCTACATTGCCATGCCGCCACTCTACCGTATAGACCGAGGCAAAGATGTCTACTATGCCCTCGATGAAGCGGAAAAAAATGGCCTCCTGGATCGTCTAAAAGGTGAAAAAAAGGCTGGCAAGATCAACCTGCAAAGATTCAAGGGCCTCGGCGAAATGAATCCGTTGCAACTTCGTGAAACCACCATGGCCTCGGAAACCAGACGTCTGGTTCGCCTGAATCTAGATCATGAGGAAGAAGATTTCAAGATTATGGACATGATGCTGGCTAAAAAAAGATCCGCCGACCGACGTCAGTGGTTGGAAAGTAAAGGCTGCCTGACAGAAGCATAATTAAAAGCAGTTCAACGTTCAGGGTTCAAAGTTCAAAGTTGAAAACCCAGAACATTGACCTGCTCTTGACCTTAAACTTGCCCTTAACCCTGAACTTTAAACTTTGAACTTTGAACTGAATATAACATGAGTCAGAACAACCAGATTATTCAAAATGAGTGTGAAAGCCAATTTCTCGGCCAATTCACCGAGAAGGCCTACCTCGAATATGCCATGTACGTCATCCTTGACCGAGCCCTGCCCAATATTGGCGATGGCCTTAAACCGGTTCAACGACGGATTATCTACGCGATGTCGGAACTTGGTTTAAAAGCCGGGGCCAAATACAAAAAATCGGCCCGTACCGTTGGTGATGTTTTAGGCAAATTCCACCCCCACGGCGACTCCGCCTGCTACGAAGCTATGGTTCTGATGGCCCAGCCATTTACCTACCGCTATCCTCTGGTTGACGGTCAGGGTAACTGGGGGGCGCCGGATGATCCGAAATCCTTTGCCGCGATGCGCTATACCGAATCCCGGCTTTCAGCCTATGCCGACCTGCTGTTAAGCGAATTAGCGCAAGGTACGGTCGACTGGGGTAACAACTTTGACGGCACCCTCAAGGAACCCAAACTTTTACCGGCCCGACTTCCCAATATCCTCTTAAATGGCAGTACCGGAATCGCCGTCGGCATGGCAACCGACATCCCACCGCACAATTTAAGTGAAGTCGCTGCCGCCTGCATCCACCTGCTCGACCATCCCGAGGCGACAACCACTGAACTTTGCAATTTTATCCAGGGGCCCGACTTCCCTTCTCAAGCAGAAATTATCACACCCCGTCAGGAGATTATAAAGCTCTACGAGAAAGGCAACGGCTCCTTGAAAATGCGGGCGGTCTATCAAAAAGAAGATAATGATATCGTCATTACGGCCCTGCCCCACCAGGCTTCAGGAGCCCGGGTCATGGAACAGATTGCGGCCCAGATGCAGGCTAAAAAACTGCCTATGGTTGCCGATTTAAGGGATGAATCAGACAATGAAGAACCGGTTCGCTTGGTCATCATTCCCCGCTCGAACCGAATTGACGCTGAACTTTTGATGGCCCACCTTTTTGCAACCACCGATCTTGAAAAAAACTATCGGGTCAACCTCAACCTGATTGCCCTGGACGGGCGTCCCCGCGTTATGGGCCTCTCCGAGCTGCTCAACGAATGGCTGATCTTCCGCACCGATGTGGTACGCCGCCGACTTAACTTTCGTTTAGAGAAAGTTCTGAGCCGTCTTCATATTCTGGCCGGTCTACTGATCGCCTTTCTCAATCTTGATGAAGTTATTGAAATTATACGCAACAATGACCGACCCAAGCCCATACTCATTGAGCGGTTCACCTTAAGCGAAGAGCAAGCCGAAGCAATCTTGGAACTCAAACTGCGCCATCTGGCCAAGCTTGAAGAGATAAAAATCAGAGGAGAAGAGGAGGAACTGGAGAAAGAACGCCAAACATTGGAAGAGATCCTCAACTCCAGCCGAAAACTCAAAAGCTTGATCCGCAAAGAGATCAAAGCCGATGCCAAACGTTATGGCGACCCCCGCCGTTCTCCAACCGTCACCCGCAACGAAGCCCAAGCCCTCAATACAAATGACCTGCTGCCGACCGAAGCGATCACGGTCATCCTCTCCGACAAAGGTTGGATCAGAGCCGCCAAGGGGCATGATATTGACCCCGAAAAGATCAACTACCGAGCCGGGGACGGTTTTAAAACAGCAGTCCCGGGACGCAGTAACCAACCCGTGGTTTTCCTTGCCGCCAATGGCCGCTGTTACACCCTTGCGACTCACAGCCTGCCTTCAGCTCGCAGTCACGGTGAGCCCTTAAGCGGCCGCCTGCAGATTGAAAACGACAGCCCTATCGAACATCTGCTGATGGGAGAGATGGATGAACTTTTCCTGATGGCATCCGATAACGGTTATGGTTTCATCACCCATTTAAGTGAATTGTTCAGTAAAAACCGTAACGGCAAAGCGGTCCTCACACTCCCGTCCTCAGCCCTGCCACTGCCACCTTTACGATTAAAAAATATTAAAGAGGAGCAACTGATCGCCCTCAGTAGCAGCGGCCGCATGCTGATTTTTCCTCTCACTCAACTACCCGTTCTGGCCCGAGGAAAAGGCAACAAAATCATCAATCTCAGACCCGGACGCAGCCAACATGAAACAGAAACCTTGAAAACCACTATCATTCTGCCAGCCAATGCCACTTTGAGAATTCACGCTGGCCGCCGCCATTTAACCCTCAAAAAAGAGAGTCTGGAGGCTTATTACGGCAACCGTGGCCGCCGCGGCCTGATGCTGCCCCGCGGCCTGCAAAAGGCTGAACGACTCGAAATCATCGAAGAGAATGGATAAAAACAATAATTCGACAGTGGCTTCTGGTGTGACTATTCTGTCAGTGGCGAATTATGTGCCGACACATCAGGCCGAGGACGATATCGAGGGTTAAAGCAAAACCAAGAAAAGGATGGTTGATTTAATGATCAAACAGAGGAAGAGCAACTACTAAACATCAACAATAAACAAAGCCGCTAGAGGTCTCAATGCATCGGGCTCCAATTGGGCCTGAATAAGATCTCTAACGGCTTTTCTTCTTTAGGAGGGACGCCACAGCCCTCAACAGATTTCGGGTGAATCTGCTTCGCTACTGACCGAAACCACTAACAAAAATGGTAACACCGCTGACGGTGCCGATCTTGCTCTTCGCTTAAAACCCGAAGCGTAAGGGCACTTAGCTGACGACCAAAGAAGTCTTGCTCACCGAACTGAATCCCTGAGACGGGCGGAAAATCCTAACACTCAGGATACTGCCACGTGGTTTACGAGTCCCCGTGAAGTCAGTAACGGTGAGGTTTGAGTTGGGTCTGGCCGACAGTACCAGAAAAGGTGGCATCCCCGTAGCGAGTTATCTCACGGATCGTAGCCTTCGAGCGCACCCCGCTCATGCGTTTACCAACTCTGACTATAAGTATAACCAGAAACTCTTGAGTTGTCAAATAACTGTCAGTGCTTTTGGATGTCAGCAAAGTTGGGAAAACCAACGGGGTTAGTCTCGATCATAGACAATACCATCACCAATAGTACAGTATTGCTAATGTAACCCCAACCTCACGAATAGTTCCCTTGACTAAACCTTCATCAACCCCGGTTTGATTCAAATGGCACCCGTGAACCGAAAAATATTTTCAGCCAGGGATTTTCTAGCTGACTTTGCTGGACTTGAAACGTTTGAAAGACTATACTGCCTTTCTCTGAAACACCAGCAGATAGTATGTATCCTGCTGCCTGTTTAATCCGTATTTCAGGAGACCGTAACATGCTGATCGATTGGGCGTATCTACGCAAAGGTTGAACATCCTGTAAAAAAACCCAGGAGTTCCTGGAAAACCACAACCTGAAGATCACGGAAACCGTTGATACCCGCAAAGAAAAGATTGCTGATGAGAAGGCCTGGAAGATCCTCTCTAAAGCGACCGACATAATGGTAGCCAAAGGAAAAAAAGAACTCCATTTCACCCCTTCCGATAAAAACAGAGCCGAAATCCTCAAAGTCGCTATGGACAATTCACAAGCATCGTCCCACCGTGGCCGCTGCCGTACCTACCATTCTGGTGGCCGTCTCCAATTTAGCAAAAGTTGACAAGTTCGACTTTACCTGCCTAAAAGCTGTAATAGAGTTCCGCTCAGAACTTCCTAAAAGTGCCATTGGCAAAATATTGCGACGGACCCTACGTGACGAAGAGATCGAAAAGTTAAAAAGTAGAAAAGCTGAGCACCAACATTGATTAGATGCAGGATAAAAATATGCAGGTGACTATTCCATCGCGAAAAGAAGTTATTGAGGATATCAAAAATCGAGAAGGATTAGTTGCGGCCGTACTACCTATCCACTACTCCCGCGCCCTATTACGCGCTTTCGACATTTACCCTATAGAGTTGTGGGGACCACCAAAAATTGATGTGAGTC
>JAGHAQ010000066.1 GCA_021161425.1 Candidatus Tharpella sp.
CCAGGTTGCCGTTGAGATCCCCAACTGTGGGGTTGAGCTGAGCTAGGGCGATTTTCATTCTTATCCCTTATCTCTCAACACTGGTTCTTAGATCGAAGACTTTTGCGAGCCCGGCAATCGCCAGTGCATGACGCATTTGGCCAGAGCTTACCGCTTCCTTAATCTCCTCAAGGCTGGCGGTGATGACGGTGATATCTTCTCCTTCATCCGGACTTACGGTATGGTTTAAAACGACATCTTCGGCCAGCCAGTGGTGGCAGAGATTATTTAAAATCGCCGGATTGGGTTCGCTGGCTCCGAGATAGGTCCAGTTGCCGCCGGAAAATCCGGTCTCTTCACGTAGCTCACGCTTGGCCGCCTCGGCATGACTTTCGCCCGGATCGATAACTCCGCCGGGGATTTCGATTGTAACGCTGGCGCTGCCGAAACGAAACTGTTTTACCAGTACCGTCTCTTTGGCTGGAGTCAGGGCAACAACATTGACCCAATCCTTTGAATCGAGAATCAGGCATTTAAGCTCCTTGCCGTTGCGCGGGTTCAGGCGATATTCGAAGCGGCTGGCAAAAACCTTAAGGCTTGGGCCGGATTCCTGTTTTATTAATTTCCAGGGTTTAGGGTCACTGGCTCGATTATTCATAGGGTAATAAAATTTTTTTAGGGCTCTTATCAGAACACTAACTTGCGGGCAACGCCCGCGTTAGAATAGAGTCGGTTGTCGAGGTTGAGCACCTTCAATGCCGGGGAAGGTAATCGGATATTTACCGGTAAAACAGGCATCGCAAAAACTATGTTCACAATTGACAACTCGAGTTAAGGATTTGCTGTCAATATAACCCAAGGAATCGGCGGTGATATAGCGGCGGATATCGTCGACGCTATGGCTTGACGCAATTAGCTCCTTGCGGGTTGGGGTGTCGATACCGTAATAGCAGGGAAAATTAGTTGGTGGTGAACTGATGCGGACATGAATCTCTTTGGCCCCGGCCGCTCGGATCATCTTGATGATTTTACGGGCCGTTGTTCCGCGCACGATCGAATCATCGACAACCACCACTCGTTTGCCGGCAAACATGCTTTTGATTGCGTTAAGCTTGATCTTGACACCGAAATGGCGGATCGATTGACTTGGTTCGATAAAGGTACGGCCGACATAGTGGTTGCGGATCAAGGCCAGTTCCCAGGGGATATTAAGTTCCTGGGCATAGCCGATGGCGGCCGGAATCCCGGAATCGGGTACCGGTACAACCATGTCGGCCTCAATTGGATGTTCGCGGGCCAGTAGACGGCCCAGTTTTTTTCGAACATCATAGACGGTATCACCAAAAAGAACACTGTCCGGCCGGGCAAAATAGATATGTTCAAAGATGCAGTTGGCTGGTTTATGGGCTGGAAAAGGGTGGTATGACTCCAGGCCATCCTTACTGATAACCAGGATTTCACCGGGCTCAATCTCGCGGATAAATTCAGCTTCAATCAGGTCAAAGACACAGGACTCGGAGGCGATGATGTAACTTTCTCCCACTTTTCCGAGTACCAGGGGGCGTATGCCCCGGGGGTCACGGGCCGCGATCAGGCGATCCTGATTCATAAAGACCAAAGAATAGGCTCCGCTGACGCGCTTTAGGGCGGCCGCTATACCTTCGACGAGATCGGGTTCCCGGTAGCCGGCGATCAGGTGCATGATCACCTCGGTATCCATCGACGACTGAAATATTGAACCCTTGATTACGAGATCCTGTTTAATCTCTTCGGCATTAACAAGGTTACCGTTATGGGCGATAGCCAGGGTACCGTGGGCGTAGTTGATCATGAACGGCTGGCTGTTATTGAGCAGACTGGCACCGGTTGTTGAATAACGGACATGGCCAATAGCCATAGAACCGCGTAGACTTTCAATTTTCTCAAGGGGAAAGATGTCAGCTACCAGCCCCATAGACTTATGGGAGTAGAAATCATTTCCATCGGTCGAAATGATTCCAGCACTCTCCTGACCCCGATGCTGCATCGCATAGAGACCGAGATAAGCCAGATTGCTGGCCTCCGGGTGATTATAAACGCCGATTATTCCACACATAAGTTGTTTTTATTCCGCCGGATTCATGGTCCAGATGCCGCAGGGGCAGACCGCTGCGCAAAAGCCGCAGCCGATACATAAGTTTTCGTCAACGACATATTGATAGCCGCCATCTTCGGTTTCTTGACGCGTGATCGCACCGCGAAAACAGGACTCTTCACAGGTCGAACAGTCTCGACAGGTCCCGCAGGAGAGGCAGCGCAGGGCTTCGGTATCACCATCTTCGCCCTCTTTCTGGCGGTCGCGCTCGTAATATTCGCTTCTTATTCGATTATAATCGACCATTATGGTCGAACGGTCTGCCAGAGTGGTGCCGTCAAAGTCAGCGATAACCGCCTGGGCCGCATGGCGACCAGCGCCTAAGGCATGAGTGATCAGGCCCGGGGCTGTGACATCGCCCACTGCATAGAGCTTCTCCTGGTTGGTTCGGCCCCACTCATCAATCGTCAGGTAGCCGCGTTCACGATCCACATCTTTGGGTAGATATTCGAGTTCCGGGCTCTCACCAATCGAGATCAGGACCGCATCGACATCAAGGAAGCTGCCGTCTTTAAAGTAGATCTTCTTCTCTTTTTTGACATAGCGATCAGTGAATTTGGGATAGAGAATCTGGGTACCGCGGGCGGCCGCCATCTCCTGTTCTTTACCGAAACTGGCCGGGGCCTGGATGTCTACGGCAATTACGGATTTAGCTCCCATGTTGTAGGCTTCGACGGCTATATCCATGCCGACATTACCAGCTCCGATAATCACTACCCGTTTGCCTTCCATTCTCATGGGCTGGCGGTTATTAATAGTCTTGAGAAAGACGATTCCGGGAATTACATCTTCATAACCGGGAAAGGGGATCGTGCGCGGAGCGTGAGCCCCACTGGCCAGAACGACGGCATCAAAATCATCTTTGATTCTTGCAAAATCATCAGCAGCAATTGCCTGACCGGTTTTTATCTCAATTCCTAAGGAGGCGAAACGTTCGAGTTCCTTGTTTAAAATATCTCGCGGCAGGCGGTCTTCCGGAATGCAGAGATAGATCTTGCCTCCGAGCTCAGCTTCACGTTCAAAAACTGTCACTTTAACGCCTTCTAACGCAAGTCTCCAGGCTGCCGCCATGCCAGCCGGACCACCGCCGATGACAGCGACTTTTTCGGGACGCTCTTCGGCTTTTTCCGGGGCCGGAATATCGAGGCTCAAACTTCCCAGAAAACCGATTTCGACCGGCTCTTTGAGAAATACCGAGCGGCTACAGGCATCCATGCAGGGGCTCGGGCAGATCTCGCCGCAGACGGTTGCAGGCAGAGGAGAGTATTCAAGGACTAAAGCCAGCACCTCTTCAAGACGCCCCTCCCGAATCAGGCGGGTGCGTAGCTGGGTCGGAATGTCGGTTGGGCAGTTGTAGGTGCAGGGGGCCAGATAGCGGTCGTTGTCCCAGGTCGGGTAAAAACGCCGGTCTTCAGCAGAAGTTATATAGGGAAGAATGCTGCGATCATCGGGCAAAAGATCACCGACGATGCCGCCTTTACCGACCTCCTGATCCCAGGTTTCGAGGCGGAATTTGGACATTGGTAGAGAGTCCCCGCCCATATCGTCACGTTCCTGTGGGGTCAGGGCGACAATCTTTTGCCATTCGCCGCGGTCTTTTGTTAACTCTTCGAGGTAATAGAGTCGGTTAATAGCTTTTAGATAGGGCTGCATGTTTTCTGTCAGCCACCCCCAATCCTGATCGGTTAAGACCTCAATACGACTGTCTTTGGCGCTGTGGTCGTCGGCCTGGCCGCGAAAATAGATGGTGCCGCCAACCATGCCGACACAGGGGCGATAACCTAAGACATTTCCCGGATGCCGGGGGTTGATACCGCAGACGACGGCGATCCCGCCGGCCTTGAATTCGGCAAAAGAGTCGCCCACATCGCGAAAATACCAGGATTGCAATGGGGCGAAACGGGGGTTGAATTTGGTCATGGTGTCGCAACGGGCCCCACCGCCGCCCTGGACATAGAGAATGCCCTGAGCCCCGGCGTTATGGGCACCGTTAGAAACATCGCCTAAAACCGTAATTTTAGCCCCACAGTTAAGCCAGCCGACATCATCGGAACAGGATCCTTTAACGACGATCTCAGTACCCATCATGCCCATACTGCCGAGTCGCTGACCCGAAGTACCGTCAACGACTATCTTTTTATCTTCCGGTGTCGGCCAGAGACGACCGCCGATACCATGTTGACCATCGGCGATGATTAGCAGTTCTCGCTCACCGTTCTTGACCGCCGCCTGAATCTGCTCTTCCAGATTTTTGGAAGCAACCCTCTGGTTATCTACAATACCGTTAATTTCGTACATCGGTTTACCTTTTATAAATTTTGGTGGCCGGGTCAGGTTGTGTTTCCAAATGTCTCAATGCGGGGACATACCTCCAGGCCGGGCTTTCACCCTAAAGAGGCACAAGAGCCCGTGACGGGCTGAGCTGTGTCCCCTGTCAAAGTGGGCGAAGCAAAGTTCGTCGTTATCCGCTGTAACTTAACATTTGAATTATGGATACCTGGATAGTAACAAACTTTAAACTGCTCCTAACAGGCGTAGCTGATATCTAATTGTTCGGCAATCGCTTTTTCGCTGACGCTCAAACCGTCGGACATGCCGATTGGTAGTTGGGTGCTGCGGCCCATTGGGGCAAAAATCTTTTTCATCTCAGCATCAGCCGCTTTAAAGATGTCAACGACGCGCTCGGCGACTTTGTCAGGATCGAGGCGCCGGTAGAGGCGTGGATCCTGAGCGGTGATGCCCTTTGGGCAGCGTCCGATATTGCAGAGGTTACAGCGGTTACGTTCATCCCCGAGACAGCCGGCAGCGGCTTGCATGATATATTTACCGCAATCAACCCCGGATGCACCGAGCATGATCAGGGCTGCCGCATTGGCGGCCAATGAACCGGTTTTGCCGACGCCGCCGGCGGCAAAAAGCGGTAGTTCATTCTGTTTACCAATTTTTACCAAGTTGAGATAACATTCGCGTAAATTGGAGGCGATTGGATGCCCGGTTTTCTCGAGCGAAACATTGTAGGCCGCCCCGGTACCACCATCTTCACCATCAATCGTCAAAGCGGCGGCAAAGGGATTCCGGGCCAGGTTGTTTAAGACCGCAGTCGCGGTTTTTGTCCCCGAGATTTTGGGGTAGACCGGAACCCGGAAATCAAAAGCCATCGACATCGAGGTCAGCATCTTGGCGACGGCCTCTTCGATTGAATATTTGGTCTGATGCGTCGGCGGTGAGGCGAGGTCAACTTTAGTCGGGACACCGCGAACCTTGGCGATGAGATCGAGAACCTTGAAAGCCATCAAAAGGCCGCCGTCGCCGGGTTTGGCGCCCTGACCATATTTAATCTCGATGGCGGCGGGATCCTCTTTCATGTGGGGGATAGCGTGAATGATCTCATCCCAACCAAAGTAACCGGAAGCGATCTGGAGAATAAAATATTTCAAAAAGCGTGATTTTAAGAGGCGCGGCGGCATGCCGCCTTCACCGGTACACATGACTACCGGAATATTTTCGACTTCATTTAGATAAGCCACACCCATGGCCATCCCTTCCCACATATTCGGGGAGAGTGCGCCAAATGACATGCCGCCGATGCGGATCGGGAAGATCTCTCGTACCGGGGGAATGAAAACCGTTTCATCAAGGCCCAGATCGTCATCTTTAATGATCAGCGGCATCTCTTCAGGTGCCAGATTACGCCCTAAGAGGGTGCGGATATGAAACTCATGGCGGCCGGCATCAAGGGCCGGGTCAGTGAGCATCGAAATCCTCGTAAATTTAAGTTTGTCGAGGGTTGAAACTTCAGTGCTGTTACGGCGCCCGCCGCGTTTGTAGGGGCTGCCGCCCTGATTTTTGTGGAAAGCAAATTTGTTAACTTCATTGTACTCAGGGAAGATAGCATCATTGGGACAGACCAGTGAACACATACCGCAACCGACACAGTAACGTTCAATGTCGGTTACCTGTTTAATGCCCTGGCCCACCTGACGCACGACCTGGGGCAGGGGCATGGGGCCCTCCGAGGTCACCAGGCGCTGGACTAAAACCGCCGGTTCAATCGCTTTCTGGGGGCAGACTGCAGTGCACTGGCCGCAACGGGTGCATTTGTCCGACTCCCAGCGAATTATATAAGGCAGCTCTTTTAAGGTCAGTTGACCGTTGACATCGAGCCGTGTTTTTGATTCCATATCTTGATCTCCTTGGCATCTTTTTCAATCATGGCCATATCGTATTTCATGGGGAAAACATCTTTACTGCGATCACGTACGGGGACCACGGCATCAACCCCGCAGATCTCCGACATCAGGGCGTATTTGCCCGGTACGCCGCCGATTGCTCCGGGCCGCAGCTTCTTGGAGTCCTGGGTCATGAAGACAGTACCGTTTCTATCGGTGCCGATAGTGCAGTTGGGGCCGTCGATAGTCAGCGGCCTTAAGACCCTTTTGATAAGCTCGATCGCGGTTTTGTCGGAACGCTCATCCATCTCCCGGTCAAATAGTGGGGTTGTAACATCCTTGTAGTATTTTAAGGGGAATTTGAGCTCTTTGCGCATGTAGTGGAGGATATGGCAAAAGACCTCGGAGTCGCTGCGATAGCCGACATAACCGGGAACGCCGCGACTGGTAAGAAATTCACGGATCGGGACAAAGGCGGTGTTTTCGCCGTTGGTCATGGTTGTGTAGCCCTCGATAAAGAAGGGATGGCAAGCGTAGAGGTTGATCGCGTAGTTGGTGTTCTGGCGCCCCTGGGCAAAGATGTTCTTGGCGAGCAGTGGTTTTTTGTCGAGGCCGAAAAAGAGCCCGACATCTAACGGGTCGCCAACCTCTTTTAACGTGATAAGGTCGGGCCAGAAAGAGAAGATGATAATAGAGGCATCCTCTTTGCCCATATCTCTTAATTCGAGACGGGTCTTGGTGAGGAGCTCACTCTGGACTTCCGGGCTGGTTTCCTCGGCCCACTCCGGGAACTCATAGGCCCGGGCAAAATAGAAGCCTCGGGTTTTCATGTTTCCTTGATAATCTTTAATACGCGGGTTCCAGAGATGTTTGGTCTTGAAACCAAGTTTAACCATATACTCATCCATGACCCGCAAACCCTCTTTACTGCAGATGCCGGAGAGGATGGGAAACTCTTTCAAACCCTGGAACTCACCGCCGAGATCACGCAGGACCAGGCCAAGACCGGAGCCGTCATGACCCTCTTTCATCGTTTCCAGGGCCATGATATTTTCCATAGGGGAAAAGTAACTATCTGAAATTATGGCACTTAGCCGACACATTTTAAAATCTCCTTACTACAATTAAATCAAGACGCAAATTTGATGGCGTCGTAAAAATTCCGATCTTCTGCGTCGTATCGGTTTTTCAGACACTCGACATACTACATGTATGGTCTCGCGCCTGAAAAACCACTACTCCTTGTATATCGAAATTTTTACTTAGCCATCCCGAGACTTTTTACGAATGTATCAAATTTATCGTCGATAAAAAAGACGCAGTGATATAGTAGTTTTAAGATGTTTTGTCAAATCAGAATGGGATTCCTTATTCCATAAAACTGTCAAGAAAGCTGTAGGCGTAGATATGTTGCGGGTCTTTAAGAGAGAGTAAACCGGTTAGTTGTAGTTTGCCGGCGAGGTCGCGGCAACTTGCCGGTAAGAGCGAAACCCAGGAGTTCTGCTGACCTTTTAAGAGATCGCCGATAAGATCGGCGGTACTTTTTTCATCCTGCAGATAGATGGTGTCGGCAGCGCTAAGGCCGACCCTGGCTGCTGCCGCATTAACCGCATCAGCCAGGGTGCCGAGATGGTCAACCAGACCCAGCTCTTTAGCTTTGCGTCCGCTCCAGACGCGGCCTTCGGCGACCTTTTCAACTTCAGCCAGGCTTAAGCGGCGGCCTCCGGCAATGATTTCGAGAAAACGTTGATAGCCATGGTTGACACCAAGTTGTAGGGCGCGGGCCTGGGCTGGAAGCAGGGGGCGGGCCAGGTTACGGTTGCCGGCAAAAGGGCTGGTACCGGTGCCGTCGCTGTGAATGCCGATCGCATCAAGGCTTTTTTCAAAGGTGGGCCAGGCGCCGAAGATGCCGATAGAGCCGGTCAGAGTTGTGGCCTCAGCCCAGATCTCATCAGCATCAGCCGAGATCCAGTAGGCGCCCGAAGCGGCCAGGCGGCCCATCGAAATAATTACTGGTTTGCCGCTCTCTTTAAGTTGCAGGATCTCTTGACGGATAATCTCTGATGCGGTCATGCTGCCGCCGCCGCTGTCAATTCGGAGAACCACCGCTTTGATTCCTGGCTCACGGCACGCTTTGCGTAGAAGTGAGCTCAAATTCTCGGCGCCGATTCGATGGCTCGGCTGGCGGCCCGGCATAATGTCGCCGCGAGCGATTATGAGAGCAATTTTTTCAAAGGTTCGAGCTTTAAGGTAGGATTTTTTTATCTGCCGGGCATAGTCGCGCCAGTCTATATGTTTAAAATTCCCACTCTCATTTTCGTCATAACCAACCAGATCCGCGAGATAGAGGCGCCATTGTGGACGTGACAACAAGCGGTCGACGAGGCCTGCGGCCAGGGCCGCATTGGCGGTATTGCCTTGGTGTGTCGCCAGATGCTGGTCGTAGTTATTGATGTAGTCGCTGAGCTTTTCCGGCATCAGTTGACGTTCGGCCAGCAGATGCTCACTGGCACTCTGCCAGAGGTCATCGAGCCAGGCTTGATTGGCCTCGCGTGCTGCAGACGACATGTCGTCGCGAATGAAGGGCTCCAGGGCCGATTTATAGTTGCCGGCGCGGAAGATATTAAAGTTGATCTTGAGTTTTTCAAGCGCCTGCCGGCCATAAAGCCGGTTTCGGGCAAAGCCTGTAAGCTCGACGCCGCCTAAGGGGTTGAGAATTATCTCATCAGCATGACTGGCTAGAAGGTAGTGGCTTTGCCCGAAATGGTCGCCGGTAGCAATGACTTTTTTGCCGCTTGCTCGAAACTTTTGCAGGGCGTTACCGATAGTCATGATCTGGCTTAAGGTGACCCGTTTTGTACGGCTTAGATCGAGAACCAGGGCGGAGATGCGAGGATCATCAGCCGCAGTTTTGATGACATCAAGGATATCCTGCAGTGAACTCTCGTGCAGCTCTTCAAGCTCTTCGCGCAGAATTTTACGCCAGGGATCAGTTATGGGAGCCGCTTCGCTGATTGTCCCCGCTGGTTTAAGGAGAAGAGCGGCTCGACCGGGCAGAGCAACATCTTCTTGCCCTATCAAGCTTGCAACAATGACAGCAATCAGCAGGATGAAGAGCAGGTTGGCGACAACAATCCGGCTGAAGTTTAAGATGTGCCAGAGAGATTTTATGATGGTTGAGATGAATTTGAAAAATGAACGCATATATTTAAAATTAGTGGTCAGTTGTCGGTTGCCAGTGGTCAGTTTTGCTGGCCACTCACAACTGACCACTGACGACTGTTTTTTTAAGTTCATACCTTTAATTCTGATCAGATGTCAAGCCGCAAACATGGGTGGGCTCGATAAATATGTTCTGATTTTTGCCTGGGGATCGATACTCCAGTGTACACTGCTTTTTTCTCTTTCAGAGAAAAAAATTGGTTATCTTGCGGTTAATCTTCGTATCATTTTTTTCGGTATACTTTTGGCGTACTTTTAATGTTGAAGTAAATATTTTTTCATGCTAATTGCGGCAATAGTTTGCCGAAACTGATGTTTTTCACTAGGAGACTGTCCGAGAATGCTCTTTTTCCCCAGCTCTTCGTTATTTTTTGAAAATAATGCTCGAAATATTAGGTATATGTCTGAGCTTATTTTAAAAAAATGCCTCGATCTGAGAAAAAATTTCTATTCTCGGACAGCCTCCTAGTGATAATGAGCAACGGTCAGTATAGAAAACAACAATTTTTTAAAGGAGAGAACCATGAAGAGTGTAAAAGATTTTATGGCAGGGGTTATTCGCAAAAATCCTGGAGAATTGGAATTTCACCAGGCGGTTGAAGAGGTGACTCAATCTATCGCCCCGTTTTTGAATGAAAATCCCCAATATAGAGAAGCCAATATTATAGAGAGAATAATTATTCCTGAAAGGGTTGTGATCTTCAGGGTTCCCTGGCTTGATGACCGGCAAAAGGTGCAGGTAAACACAGGCTACCGGATCGAGATGAACAGCGCCATCGGTCCTTATAAAGGTGGGCTACGGTTTCATCCCAGCGTTAACCTTGGCATCCTTAAATTCCTGGCTTTTGAGCAGGTCTTTAAAAACAGCCTGACGACTTTGCCCTTGGGCGGCGGCAAAGGCGGTTCTGATTTCGATCCGAAGGGCAAATCCGATATGGAAGTCATGAAATTCTGCCAGAGTTTCATGTCCGAACTCTTCAGGCATATCGGCGAAAACACAGATGTTCCGGCCGGGGATATCGGTGTGGGTTCACGCGAGATAGGTTATCTTTTCGGTCAGTACAAAAAATTGAAAAACGAGTTTACCGGTGTACTTACGGGCAAGGGTATCAATTGGGGCGGCAGTTTGATCCGGCCCGAAGCAACCGGTTACGGCTGCGTCTATTTTGTCCATGAAATGCTGAAAACCAGAGGGGAAGAGTTTGGTGGGAAAACCTGTATAGTGTCCGGTTCCGGGAACGTGGCCCAGTATACCGTTGAAAAACTTTTGGAATTTGGCGCCAAGGTGGTAACCATGTCAGACTCCAATGGTTTTATTCATAAGCCGGAGGGTCTGACCGAAAAAGATCTCCAGTTTGTGTTTGAGCTTAAAAATGTTAAACGGGGCCGGATTAGTGAATGTGGCAAGGCTCTTCAGGGTTGTAAATACTTTAAAGGGAAAAGGCCTTGGGGGGTTCCGTGTGAGATTGTCTTTCCCTGTGCGACACAGAATGAAATTGATGAAAAAGATGCCCAGACGCTGGTTAAGAACGGCTGTTTCGTTGTCGGTGAAGGTGCAAATATGCCGACCGTTCCGGCCGCTGTCAAAGTGTTTCAGGATGCCAAAATCCTCTACGCACCCGGCAAGGCTGCCAATGCTGGCGGCGTTTCAACCTCCGGGCTTGAGATGAGTCAGAACAGCGTCAGATCGGCCTGGACCCGCGAAGAAGTTGACAATAAACTTCGTCATATTAAGATCAATATACACGAAAGTTGTGTGCAATACGGTAAACAAAAAGACGGCTACATCAATTATGTAGTTGGTGCCAATGTCGCTGGTTTTGTGAAGGTTGCGGACGCGATGCTTGATCAAGGGGTTGTCTAAAGATTCTCGGACAGCCGCCTGACTGTGAGCCGGGTTGGTTGTGCCGGAAAATGATCACCCTGCCACTCCCGTGGCAGGGTGATCATTTTTAACGATTCATGAATGATCCTGAAAAAAACATTTTCAATAGTGGACAGTTAAATCATGTCAAAACCAAAATCAAAACCATTATTCAGTTCCGGAATCGAGGCCCTTGACGAGATGTTGCAGGGGGTACTTGTTGGTGACAATGTTGTCTGGCAGGTTGATGACATTGAGGATCAGATTCCATTCGTGCACGCATTCTGTAGAGCAGCACATCTCGACGGGAAAAAACTGGTATATTTCAGGTTTGCGTCGCATGATCCGCTCGTCCCGGATAGTTTTGGAGCTGAAGTGCATACCCTGAATCCCAAGCCTGGATTCGAACAATTTGTCACTGAAATCCTTAACATAGTCAAGGAGAGCGGTAAAGAGGGTGTGTGCTACGTATTTGATTGTCTGTCCGGGCTGGCGGAGGACTGGTACAGCGACCGGGTTCTGGGTAATTTTTTTAAACTTGCCTGCCCCTATTTGTACACATCGCACACGGTTGCATACTTCGCACTGATACGAAATACACATTCGTCACTCTCAATCGATGCTATCCATTCCACAGCCCAGATCGTGCTTGACTTGTACAAGAGTAAAGGCAGAGATTATATCTTGCCCCTGAAAGTCAAGGGGCGCCATACGCCTACCATGTACATGCTTCATTTACTGGAAGGAAATAAGCTTGAACCTGTGACCAGTAGCACCATTGTTTCCGAGATACTGTCGACTACACCACAACCATGGATTGACGGCAATCTGGCTCGCCACGACACGTGGACAAAAATTTTGGGAGAGGCGCAGGCCGCATGTTCAACAGATGGTAAACGGAGTTCGGCGAAAAAAAATAAGTCGCTCAAGAAACAGCTGATCCGGATGATTATCACCCGTAACAAAGCCGTCACACAGCTGTGCGAAAAGTATTTTGAGCTCTCCGATCTGGTGTCAATCGGTAAACGCATGATCGGTACAGGGCTGGTTGGCGGGAAATCAACCGGAATGCTTCTTGCCAGAGCCATCCTTAAAAAAGCTCACCCCAAATGGGATGAACTGCTGGAGATTCACGACTCTTTTTTTATCGGTGCCGATGTCTTCTATTCCTTTGTGATTAATAACAAATGCTGGTGGGAGCGACACCAGATGAAAACCTCTAATGACCCCTATGTTGAAGCTGAAAAGATAAGTGGAAAACTTCTCTACGGTAAATTTCCGCAGGAAATAATATTCCAGTTCAAGGAAATACTGGGCTATTTTGGGCAATCACCGATAATCGTACGGTCAAGTAGTCTGCTGGAAGATGCGTACGGCAATGCATTTTCCGGCAAGTACGAAAGTGTTTTCTGTGCAAATCAGGGGACGCCTAAAGAACGATTAGAGCAGTTTAAGGATGCGGTGCGCACGGTTTACGCAAGTTCTATGAGTCGAGATGTTCTGGCGTACCGTTTACATCGGGGATTATGGGATCGCAATGAGGAGATGGCCCTGCTGGTGCAGAGGGTATCCGGTGACTTCTATGGGGATATTTACATGCCGCAACTTGCTGGTGTGGGATACTCGTTCAATCCTTATGTCTGGGATCCTGAGATTGATCCATCGGAAGGGCTTTTGCGACTTGTGTTTGGTTTGGGTACGCGTGCCGTGGATCGTCATGATGACGATTACACCCGCATTGTTGCGCTCAATGCCCCTTTAAAACGTCCGGAAGTCAGCACCGATGACGTCCACAGGTACAGTCAGCATGTCGTCGATGTTCTTGATCTGAAAAACAATACTCATGCGAGTACGGATTTCGAAACCGTAGCCAAGGCAACTCCCGAATTAGCCCTTGAACTCTTTGCGGGGCGCGATAAAGAGATGGAAAAGCGGGCTCGGCAACACGGTGTTAAAAACGTTTTTTCCTGGATACTGACGTTTGAGAATGTCTTTACCAAGACGACCTTGATTGACAACATGAGGGAGATGCTCAGTACCCTGGCCCAGGCTTATGATTATCCGGTTGATATAGAGTTTGCTGTAAACTTTTCCAAAGACAACTCCTACCGGGTCAATCTTCTTCAGTGCCGGCCCTTTCAGGTTAATGTGGAAGCCAGCGATGCTAAGCTGCCTGAAAACATTAAGCCAAAAGATATATATTTCAAAACCTCGGGCCCCATTATCGGGCAAGCCGTGGCCCAGAAAATCGACCGGATTATCTACATAATACCGTCAAAATACAGTACCTTGACCACGTCAGAACGTTATTCGGTGGCCCGGCTGATCGGAGATTTAACCAATGCGTTGCCTGACGACAAAAACATCTTACTGGCCGGGCCGGGACGCTGGGGTAGTAAAATGCCGGAATTGGGCGTGCCGGTTTCCTTTAGTGATATCAGGAATGCTTCGGTTCTTTGCGAACTCGTCACCATGCATGAAAAACTGACCCCTGATATCTCTCTTGGGACACATTTTTTTAATGATCTTGTCGAAATGGGAATTGTCTATATGGGTATCTATCCGGGAGAGGAGGGATACACGCTGAATGAAAAACTGATTCTGCAGGGGCGTAATGTTCTCTCTACGGCATATGAAAAAGCAGATCGTATCGCCGAGGCAATCCATGTTGCAGATATAGATAATACCCTCTCGAGTCTGTTTTTCCACGCCAATACACTCAGCCAGGAAGGGATTGTTTTTCAGGCAAAGATCTAAAACAACCCTACTTCAAGCAGGGGGTATAAGTAATAAAAAAGCGGGGAGCTAATTGTTTTAATTGGCTCCCCGCTTTTTTTGTGTTTAGAACCAGACTCCCATAGAGGAAAGAGTTTTTTAACCCTTTAAAATACGTTTGGCGACATCATCGAGGACGTCGGTCATGAAGGGGATGCCGGTTACGGTTTCAGTCTCACGGTTACCGGAGAAAATCTCATCTCGGGTAATCCTGTTAACGTTGAATTTGCGGGCTCCGGCAAGCAGCTGCTGGAGGCCGGCGGCCAACTTGTCGGCCAGGGTATACATGGCGATAGCGCCGTAGGGGATATTTTTAATCTCATCGGCACCGACTTTCTTCTCGACTTCGTGGTAGCCGGCAAAGATTTCATCGGCGTAACGTCCGTATTGGGCAACGTTTTGTGGTAGCGTTTCCCAGTGGCCGCTCAAGTGCTGGCGTTGTCCCGGTTTGATAACCCCTTCAACGTTGGCGCCGAGGTAGCCGGGGATCATTATCGCCCGACCCATCAGGGCGAGTTTGGTGAACGGGGCGCCTAAGGCCAGCGCTTTAAAGATATGGTCTTCACGGGCCATGCCGCCGCCTATACAGAGGTCGACGACCTTTTCACCCTGATTGGCAAGAATGCTGGCATATTCATAAGCTTTGGAGTGCAGGTGGATCGAAGGTACGCCCCAAGTCTCCATCATATTCCAGGGGCTCATGCCGGTGCCGCCGCCGGATCCGTCTATGGTCAGAAGATCAAGTTTGGCTTCAGTTGCAAATTTGATCGCCATGGCCAGAGCTTCCATGCCGTAAGAGCCGGTTTTCAACGTGATTCGCTTGAAGCCCAAGCTGCGCAGATAGTTAACTGATTCCATGAAATCGGCTTTAACTGCATCAACGTCGGAGAATCCGGTACCGCCTAAACGGCTGTGGCGGGCAAAGGCGAGGATAGCTCGGTTTTTGAACGCTTCCTGGACTTCCGGAAGCGTTGGGTCAGGGTCGACTATGTAGCCGCGACCTTTAAGGAACTGGGCGTATTCAATGCTGGTTACCTGGATTTCGCCGCCGATATCCTTGGCTCCCTGGCCCCATTTTAACTCAATGATGACTTTTTCACTGCCGTATTTATTGATGATATATTCGGCTACCCCGGCGCGGGTATCTTCGACATTCATCTGGACGATAATGGCGCCATAACCATCATAGTAGCGTAAAAAAGTGTCAATCCGGCGGTTAAGTTCGGGGGCGTCGACAATCTTGCCATCTTTGAGAACCGATTCTTTGTCAACTCCGACGACGTTCTCACCAACAACAATTGGAAAACCGACTAAGGCCGCGCCAACGGCAAATGATTCCCAGTATTTGGCCGCGATGAAAGTTGAGCCAAGGGCACCTGAAAGTAACGGCATCCGGCATTTGGTTTTTATCTCTTGACCGAATTCGGTCTCAATGTTGACATTCGGAAAGATACAGTCATCGGGATCGTTAGAAAGTCCTTGAGCCAGGCCCTGGGCTCCGTAGCTATAACCCTGGATACGAAGAGCGTTGTAGTTGACGCCGACATGAGTTGTATTGGCGCTGCCTGCAGTAATCTCACCGAAATCTCTGGGGTAGAGCATCTTGCGTCCTCTGATGCTCGAGAGCCAGGTTTCACATTTTCCTTTGCAGTCGGCCCGGCACAATGTACACAGGCCGGATTCACAGGGGTTACCACGATTAACCGTTCCCAGCGCATCATTTGATTTTAGCCATTCAGTCATGATTATCTCTCCTCCTCTAAATTACAACCTGCTTATTTTCGGCAAGTAATTGCCGGAAAAACAAATTCCCATACCATTTATCACCTTGAATAATTCTTGTCAATAGTTTACAGGTACAATAGATCCCTTAAATATGGCTTAATCACAAAAACATTATTTTTCGGCATTTTTGCCAATAATTGCCATACAAGACATTTTTCTGAAAACCTCCTGACACCCCTGACAGAGGAACTGAAAACTTGATGATTGTTGACTTTTCCCGGTTTGTTGGTTAGAAATCAAATACTATGGATGAAAAAATAAAAAGGAAACAACTGGCAATTTTGCGGATTCTGAAAAGAACCGATTCTCCAATCAGCAGTGCAAAAATCACTGCCGAACTGATGAATATGGGGCTCGACATCAGCGACCGCAGCGTACGTCTTTACCTGCAACAGCTGGATCGGGCGGGCTTCACCAATAATTTCGGCAAACGAGGGCGTTTAATCAGTGAAGCAGGCCTCAATGAGTTGGATTCTTCACAGATCATGGAACGGGTAGGGTTTTTATCGGCCAAAATTGATCAGATGACCTACCGGATGAATTTTGATCTGGACAGCCGTTCCGGTTCGGTGGTGATCAACTTTACCCTGGTAAACCTTGACGAACTGCTGTCGTGCGCCGACAAAGTCAAACAGGTCTTTGCCCAAGGCTACACCATGGGGAAGTATCTGACCCTGATGCCTCCGGGAAAACACCTGGAGGGAATCATTGTCCCTGAAGGGTTGATCGGGGTGGGTACCGTCTGCTCCATTTCTCTGAATGGGATCTTGCTCCAGTACGGCATCCCCACAACTTCCCGGTTTGGCGGTTTGTTGGAGTTGCAAAACAAGAAGCCCACCCGGTTCGTTGAAATCATTAACTACGACGGCACCAGTATCGATCCCCTGGAAGTCTTTACCCGCAGCGACATGACTGACTATCTGGGGGCCATTCAGTCCGGCAACGGACGCATTGGTGCCAGTTTTCGGGAATTTCCGTCCGGCAGCCGGGAGCTGGTAGAAACCCTGGCCAAAAAACTGGCTAAAGCCGGATTGGGGGGGATTATGTCTCTTGGTCGACCCGGCCTGCCGCTCTTCGAAATTCCGGTAAATCAAGGCAGATTTGGCGCCGTCGTCATCGGCGGCCTCAACCCTGTCGCCATCCTCAAGGAAACCGGATGCCAGGTATCTTCCCGGGCGATGGCCGGTCTTATCAATTTTGACCGGCTGTTCCACTATGAAGAATTGACCGAACGTCTGGCAATGATGGGCAGCAGATAGTTTCAGAACAGCCGTCAACTCTAAAAGAGAACAAAAGTTAACATAGAAGATCAGACATCCCGTGATTACCAGCTTTTTACATATCCAACGGAAAAACCAGAAATCGTTTGACATACCAAAAAAATGATCTAAGAGGAGCAGCATATGTGCCGGCTGAGCGCCATTATAGCAGATGAGTATTTCTCCCCGATGGAAAACATCATGGCCCTGGAAACAAAGAAAAAGGGACATTACGCCTCTGGTCTGTCTTTGCCTTTATTCACTTAAGGCTTTTCTTTCCATTAA
>JAGHAQ010000068.1 GCA_021161425.1 Candidatus Tharpella sp.
CTGTTTTTATAACATGTTGATTTTGTTAATGTTTAAAAAATAATTTTTTGCAAAAATAGACCAAAATGCAAATTGGCGAAGGTATTGCATGCATTGATATGTTCTTTAATGGGAGAATCTTGTCCTACTAATGCGCCAATCACAGCTCCAATTGAAGCTCCAGCTATTGTACCAATTCCAGGAAGTACTAAACCCGCAATCCCACCAATTGCAGCACCTTTGGCTGATTTTTCTACAATTTTTCCCATCTTCGACCCTCTTTGTTACTCGATGAAATTATTGGAAATTTTTAAAAACCATATTTAAATGGCTTAAGACATTTGAATTTACCAGGGGAAACTCTTTCAAACAACTCTGAATTCCCACCTGGATTTCCAAATGAATGTTTATGTAAAAAAGCATTATAAGTACCCGAACCGAAACCGGGGCAAGTTTTTCGAAAATCACCAGTGGTAAATGGTTCTATCAATAATCCATTTTTAATATTACTCACGATGCAACTGTAGACATTATGTGCCATATTAACCTTTCACATTAATAGATTTATATGCGTGATTTATACCTAACGTGGCCTTCACTTGCGGCTATGGAGCGCCAGCGAGTCGTCAAGTGCAAGGCATGGTTCGGAATTTCTAGGCTATGCAAGCCATTTATTACAAGTATCTCTTGGTAAGATATCCTATATAATCTGGGTGCTCCGTTCGCAATTTATTCGCCAAATTAACAATCAACTCCTGATATGTGAGCGAATGGAATTTAATGCCATCGCGTTTTGTAACTTCGGTAAACTTTAGAACCTCATCCCGATGCCGTTTTCCCTGGTCACCAAGAACATCGTACCAAAGGTACAACAGGCGGAAGCCGGCCTTTCCGAATTGCCGTTTTAGACCAAGAATATGCTTTACAAGTTGAGAAGGGTGCAAATGAACAAATTCGTTGTCTTCGGGTGATATACGCTTTGAGAAATCCAGTAAGTTAGGAATATCTGTCCAGAGATCATCAAGACCGAGGTACTTTGGCTTTATTCCAGCATGCTTGTAAGCACCGTACGCCTCAGAAAATTTGCATTCAACGGCGAACCTCTTGATTTTTGCCGATGCTGCGTTGTGGATTACAACGTCGATGTTGGGATGATAACCAAATTTGTCATCGATAGGATACTTTTCCTCAAAATATATATCGTTTGAGACCTGCGAACCAACACGGCAAAGGCCGCAATGAGTTGCAATCACAGGAACTGCGTTTATCGATTTCCAGTATTGAAAAACATTGACTCCAAGTGCCGAGGAGGAATGTACTGCCTGCATTTTGCCGGGAAACTCTGTTGAACCGAGCTCGCCACCATCCCCAGCAACGAATGACTTACAAACATCCGGTAAAAGTGGTTGAAAGAGGTTCTGATCCAACTCGAGAGTGTAAGAGGGTCGACCGCGCTTACCCTTACTTCCGACAAGGGTAATACCATAATTGGTTGCCCATGCTATTTGCTTTGACAAAATGTACTCGTATCCGTTCATTTTCTACAACTCCGATCGACTGGCATAACCAGATGGTAAAAGAGCGCAGCAGAATTGCCAGTTCGGAATGTTAAAATTAAAAACCATATGCAAGACAATATCTTGCGATACAGCACAAAGATCTCGTAATGCTTAGTCATAATAATCCGGCTCGCTAATTTGAAGCCAGTCGATGGCCCTTACTGCAATATGTTTATTTGGACAGATATCTCCTCTTGCGTAATCGTATTTATTGCCCTTCTCATCGAAACAAAGGAAAGGGTTCTTTTCATCTGGGTCAAGCCTGATTTTAGATTGCAATGTTTGAAAATCTTCTATCGATAATTTTTTTTGAAGCTCGTCTATGAAAAAGGGGTATAGATGAATCACTGTAGGCCACTTGCCATACAAAATATAAAATCTTTCAAGTGTCATCAGAAAACGTATCCAGTTTTTCGATTCACCATTAGGCATTATAATTTTTTTTCTATGACAAATGGAAAAGGTCAATCCGAACGCTCACTTAACCTGCGCATTTTTCGTGAGCGCAGCGAGCGAAAAATGCGACAGGTTGAAGTGATTGTTAGCACTAAATTAAACTGCCCCAAAATTCTCTGCTAGAACTCACAAGTGATCGAGCCAAGATAAGTATTCTCGAAGCGAGCCTTGGTCAGAGGCTGAGTCACTGGTTCAGGAGGTTTTCCCCATGTCCAATAGGTGAAATCAATATTACCGTTATGCAATTTCGTGACTTTGCTGTGCAAAGTAACAAAATGCTTACCTTTGCCTTTTGCCTTGGCTGAATGGATCATATTCGTATCAATATAAATGATCACTTTGCGATTCGCGGTTGGGTTCAGTTTTGTTGCGTGGTCAAGGTCAATGGTTGTCCATTGTGGCGGTGTATCGTCTTTAACGTTCTTAAAAAGGCCGGTTGCCCTGAGCCAGCTTGCTATCTCGCCGCCGGTCGTTCCACCTGAATAGTCTTCCTGGGGAGTTCCCTCAAAGTCAAACCATCCATTCTCTGAATCCCGCAGCGCACTCATAATCATCCAATCAGCAGGCGGAACAACCGGATCCATTTTTTTGGCCAGTATGTTATAATCCTGGGCCCGTAAGTCCGACCCTGCTTCGACATTGAGTGATCCTATGGCAGCTTTTCCGGTTTCATACATGGAGATAGCATATTTTGCGAAGGCGAGTGGATCTATAGCGATCCAGATGTTGAAGAAAACCGCTGGGCCGCAGACACCAATCGATCCTTGGTTAACTTTATCGGAATCGTTCAGCAAGCTGATAAGGCCATCGGCTATGGCGTTACGGTCCAGATTTGTCCATCTTCCGGAGCCTTTTTTTTTCTTAAAAGAGTTTACCAGAGCTATGGAGAGCGGAAGGTCTTTGTTACGTTCGGGACGTTTTTTGGGTTTTCCGCTTGAGCCTAGATCGAATAAATCGCTCAGAATGGCGCCAATTCCGCCATCGCCTTCGGTGGGGCGAGCATCCACTTCGACTTTTTCTCCAGTCGGCCTGCTTACTTTCAGGACTGCTTTATTGTCGCCAGCAGTCTTTGCCAGATCCTTGACCTCTTCGTTTGTAGTCGCTTTCTGCTGTTTTTTCGTTGGCTCACCCACCATAGAACTTAAAGCACTGTAGGCAAGCTTATTGGCCTGATCTTTGGAAATCTGTTTATTGCCCTCAGCTTCCTGGATGGTTTTCAGGGTCTTACCAATATTTTTTTTCATGGTGCCTTGTTTTTGAAGATCTGCTGCCATCCCTGCCAGATCAGTGACGCTTTTTGATGTGGTCTTTAACGCTTCAATCGCATTAGCCTGGGTGCCTTCCAGACCAGTCATGTCTTTGAAAACATCACTCTTGCCCAATAGATTAAATGCAGCTCCCAATCCGGTTGGATCTGGAGCATTCGGTGCTGTTTGCATATTGATAATGCTGGAGGGAAGATCCTTTACCTGAAGACTTCCCACATCCGATCTTCGACTACTGGTAGATACCGAGTCAATAGCTGCAGGTTTAGTACCACATGGTTCATCATCAAAGCGCCAATGCTTTGTCTCATCAATTTCTTCGCAACTATTACATTTGCCCATGACCGATTCCGCATAAACACCTTTAGTTGGAACGCTAATCCTAAATGGGTCTGGTTTTGTTGTGGGTTTGTAATAATCCATCAAATTCTCAAATTCTTCGTAGACTGGTTTGAACACTGGATCCAATCGTTCTCCAGGTACAACTTTGAGAATGAGATTATTTCCAACAATCCCCATGATTTTATTCTCAACAACACTAGCCACACTCTTGCCACCAGAATTCGGTGCAATGTATCCATCCAGCAAGCCAAATAATCGACTGGCATCCATACTTGACCAGATGACCTTGTGTGCCATTTCCATGTGCTCATTCAAAAAGCTAACCAGTGCACTAGCAGCGTCACGGTCTTCTTTTCTAGGCTCTCTTAGTTCTTTGTCTGAAAGTGGTGTATACATCAAGGCTGCATCGGTTTTAATCTCGATTTTGGGGGGAAACCAAGATTGAACCTCTACTGTATTGATAATGTCATTATTGACACGACTGTTCCGAACGATGACATCGTTTAGATGTTTGGTTCGGTAATACAAATAGACTGACCGAAGAATGATTTTGGATGAAGCATGAACCGTTGTATTGGCACGAAAACGTAGATGTTTAATCTGTCTCCGCGTTACATTCTGTTTGGCTCGACTAGCAATATTAACTTGGAGAGCTGTTCCTCTACGATAATTCGAGAGAAGGGTGAGGTCTAAATCCAGGCGTACCTCAGAGCCATCTTCTGCAATGCCGTAAACATCGATTGTATAAAAAAACTCACGAACAATATCCGGGGCATAATCCGCCTCAAAAACAGCATCTTTTTCAGCTTCGGTGAGAGGTACCTCTCGCTCCATTGGTATCAACATGTAATGACGACTAAACCATCCGAAATATAACTTCAGATCGTATTTTTCTGTCTTTGTAGCCTCATCGATTTTGGGTATCTGGGGGCGCTGTAACTCGAAAGATATTGAGAAATTACCAGTGAAATCTTCTATTATTTCATCTGCATAACTGCCCATTGGCAAATCTGAGTCAGCATAATTGTTGCTAATCCTCTCAATTGCATCAAAACCCCTTCGTAGTTTTCCTCCATATACAAATCGACGTAATGTATTTTTCCAACGTAGAATTTTTTGATGATCAAAATGACTCATGGGTAGTGGAACAAACAAGCACTCCTGAACATCTACCAATTCCTGTACGATCGCATAGTGTTTAAGTACCTCGAAATATTCAACGGTCATTGCATGGCAATGGTTATTATTTTTAATTACTTCGGTCTGTACCGTCATGTTTTCATTTTGACCAACCGTTTGTATGACAGTACTGCGTTGGCTTCTAACTGATGATGCCGATTGAGCGATATTGTCCTGCAAGCGATTTAATGTGCTGCCTGACAAATTACGAGCCGAGTTCTGGTTGGCAGTAGAACGAGATGATGCGCCTGAATGCGAAACACCACCAAATAACCCTCCTATAAATCCACCAATCTTCCCGAAAATGCCACCTCCAATACCGGCGCTGGTACCGCTTGTTTTGTTATACGAACTAGCACTAATGTTCTCTCTGAAGGAAGAATTAATGATTTCACTAATATCCCGGTCTCTTGAGATTTCTGCTGCTAGGGATTCTGCAATATCCTGCGCTTCACTTCGTGCGGCACGCTCTTCCCTATCCCAGTCTATAATTGCAATCTGTTTTTCCTGACATGGTGCTAAAGGCAAGCTGTATAGTAGGTCTCCCAATGAATATCCGTCAGCCTTCCATTTTTGTTTGAAATGTAGAATATGGCCGTGGGCAATCGTGGTATTTTCGTAAATTGTCGGAGTATCATCCCAATCCACACAGTTTTCTACCGTTAATTCTTTACGGCCAGGGTGATTAGAAATATATTCCCTTTCTATGGCTTCAATTTTATTGATAGCTACGTATATTTGTCGCTTCAGTAAGCTTAGGGAGCTTTTTATAGAATCGTAGTTCTCTACAAAGTATTTATCCTCAAGGGATATCAGGAAATTGGAGCTTGAATTGTAAAAGCCATAGAATTTGTCCAACAAACTAAGAAAAGCTGTAATACTGGTGATATAGATATCATAATTGGCGCTAATACTCAGAATCTCGCAAAGTGAAAAAATTGCTTTATTACGTAGCGTATCCTTTAAATCTTCAAACTGCTGCATCATGCAAAGAATGCCCATAGTCGCCGTCTTTTTTGGAGGACATTGCTCAAAATTATAGAATCCGCGTTCATCGGACTGTGCTAATTCAATGACTACTCGTCTCAAGTAACCCAGTAACTCTTCTTGGTCCTGGGACTCTTCTGTGTTCTTATCAACATTTATGATCAGCCTCTCTATGCGAGTTTTCATAACGGAAATCAGCCCCGCATCCACGAACGATTGCTGCATCATTTTCTTGGAATCACCAATAAGACTCATTAGCTGTTTAGGTAATTCTTCATTTTCAAAAAGATGATGATCCTCTTCATAATTGGCATATTTCTCAATATGTCCAAAAAGGGATTCCAGGGTGGCTCGGTTTAGCGCATCTTTAGCTGTTAGGGTTTCACAATAGGTTTTGGCTTCTTGAGCTCCGTATTTTCCGCAATATGCTGCAGCCAGCTCCTGATGTAATTGCTGCAATTTTGCTTTGCGGCGTGCTTGCTCAGCTAATAACTTAAGTAGGCTACTAAAATCATATTTCACCACCATGAGGTCTTGAGAGCTGAATTTCAGCTGCCCAATACCAGTATCCACCTTTAGATGATAGATAGGTGTAGTAGATGGTAAAGTATGGTTTCTTGTAGCCATATGAGGAGCATTCCCCCTCTCGATATCAACTGGCTGGTCAGTTGCCATAGCGTCTTCGGTCTTTTCTTCATCTATCATATAAGGGATAAACGCCAAGGTGCTCATTGAGTTATTTAGCTGACTAAACACCGTAAATAAGTTATCGGATATTGTCAGTAACTCCATTTTCAGATTTTTACTTTCTTTCGCTGTTATAGTCAGCCCCCTGATTTCGGGTTCAGTAGTCCGAACGGTATGGTAAAAACTAAATTCTTCTAAAGTTCGATTAGGAATAGTAAAATCAACGCATTTTCCACCAATATCTTGAGAAAACGAGGTGTTTCCTACCATATCGATACTGTCTGGTAACTTTGGAGTAACACTTGCCTGTGAGATATCACCGGATAGGGCTGACAGATCAGAAACCAAGATGAGATTTTTAGGTATTTTCTTCTCATCTAAATTTATCCGAATGGGCGCATCTTCAAGTCCAGCAATTAACCCATAGGCTTGTTCATAAGGTTTGTTATCTACTCGCCCAAAGAAACAGCCATCTTGATCGGTTTGCGTTGAAAAAATTGGCTGAAAACTTTGGCTGTCTAAAGCAGCATCCGGATCACTACTAGATACAATAATGATGTGAACGCCAGAAGCCTTCCGCTCTCCTGAAATATCAACTACCTTGCCCGTAATTTTTCGATGGGTATCCAAAATTGGACTTGATTGGTTGAATTGAATAACTTTTGGGTCTACCTGCAAAATAAGGGGTGAGGTGTCATCTTCTACATTTTCAGCGATGTCGGCAGCATGTAGGCTACCAAAACTGTAAATCTGAGTGCCCAATTGTTCGCCATCTGGGGCAAATACGCTGATCGTGACTGATTGACTACTTAACAAATCTTCTTTTGGAAGATAAAAGCGGAAGGCACCATTTTTTTCTACATCAATGCGATCCTTGCTGTAGATTGAATTACCGCCAATCTCTTGAATGTTGTAGCTGACCTTCAAGAAATGACCTAGATATCGGTCATTGGTATCTTCATTAGTGGTAGGTTTTAAAACACCGTTAATGCTGACTCTAGTCATCTTTATCTCCTTTTAAGTGGTTAATATAACGTCGCAAATCAGCCGACCCAAAAAGCAGAGCGAGGAACGCGCGGCGCTTTTTGGGGTCGGCTGCATTTGCCTTGTTAGGCTAACTTTGCTAGCGGAACAGGGTAACGCCCCCTTCTGCCTCTTTTATCCTTCTTTCTTCCTGACAAAAAGAAGTCGGGGTTTGAAAGCTCATCCGAACCTACCGCGCCATAGGCGAGATGACGACGGCCCAGCCAGGCGCTCGACTACCTCGGTGGATGAGGCGCAAGTATGGTGAGACCCCCGTCAGAAACGGGGGGCGATCCACGTCCACCTTTCGTCGAATGCCTCCTCCGGCTCCCAGTACTAAATAGCGTGCACGGTGCGTCCAGTTCAATGCAGGCTCTAAGTCGATAAAGGCGATGACAACTGGTTCATCAAAGCTTTGCGTTATCCCAGCCCAAGGCAATACTTCCCCGGCCGGGATAACGCGTTGCTCTATGTATGCAATGGACTCCTCCCTCTCATTCTGCGAGAGGGAGGCGATCACTTCAGTTGCCAACGCTTTCCAGTTGCACTTCACGGACACCACATTATTCAGCGACGGAATGAATTATTTTTCTAATCATCTCTTGCGCTTCCACCGGCTCCACGGGTTTCACTGCCAATTTGTCGTCCAATTCAGTGAGTGCAGGCAGCACTTTGGTTTTCATTGCTTGCCGATATTGAATTGGGTCGCGAAGTCCATCGCGCAATAACCTCAGCTCCTGCAGCACGAACTCACGATACACGAACAGGTAGCGCCATTTTTGGTGCAAGTGCTGATCGCCCGCATCGGTACCATAGGCTGAATACACAGGACTATCATAGGAGTGGTGTACATCATCCGCGTAGGCGAACCCTTCACGGGCGGAGATTCTACCGCTGCTGTCATAGTCGGGGTCGGACACAAGCGCTGCGCCATAAGGGTCGGCCCCCGCGAAGGCTGCGATCCAGTCACGTGCAAAAGGATCGAAATCGGCGCCACCGATGGAACTCTTGCGTTCAGTACAAGCAGCGGCAAAGGTAGTACGTGTAGCAGTACTCGCTTCGATCACGACATCGTTGAATCCACCCGAGTGACATTGTTCCATCATGACCACTAGATCGGCAAAAGCGGGAAGCTCACGTAGTTTGCTGGCAAAATCAGAGGCCATGTAGTCCGGCCCCGAGTAGGTGCAGAGGTAGCTCTCTGTGCCATTATATCCCCCGTGGTTATTGGTGTGAATAAGAAGCAGGTCGTCTTGCTGTAATTTGGGCTTCAGTGCATCAATCGCATCCTCCAAGGCTTGTTTTGTTCCCGCGCCATGCACTGGCATAGTATAAGCCGTTCCATCCCCGGGCCAACTGGTTACCGGTTTGGGTCCACCAGAGTAATTAATGGTGCCATCGTAATTGAGCACGGTAATATTATCTTCGTCGAAATAAAACCCATCCACCAACTGACGGTAGAGAAATTCCAGGTCATTGGTGTGGCGGTTATTGGAAGCACCCGAAAACAAGATCGCATAGCGGTTTCCCTTGCGGATTCGCCATGGCCATGGAAACACGATTTCCCGATCCAGCGTCCAGAGTTTTCGCAGCGGATTCTGCGCGACAATGGGAGTGTGAAAGGCCTTGAACGTGTCCGGTGGATTGACGAGGTAAGATGGGAAGCCCGCTTTTACCTCCTGATAAAGTTTTCCACTATCCGCATCGTGAAGCAGGTATCGACAGTCGTGGGACCAGTTGGCCATCGGTTCGTCGTCCACAAAGACCACTGCCGTTGGCTGTTTGATCGGGATAGCCTGGTGTCGGGCCTTAATGACGCTTTTGGCCGGTTGAACGTCTTCTAGAACATATAAGTTGGTAGATGCTCTACGTTTTGTAGGCAGCCGTCGGAAGGCTCCGTCCTTAATGGCGCGTAGGATTTTAGCATCAACGATTGTTGTCATGATATTTCTCCTTTTAGTTTGCCGCCATTTAGATTCGTCAGGTATTCAGAGGGCGACCTTCTCTAGAAGCCTAATGTATGTTTCGCGCAGTTAGGTTATAATTCTCCTAAATAGCTTGATTTTTCATCTTTGATTTTACATATCAA
>JAGHAQ010000116.1 GCA_021161425.1 Candidatus Tharpella sp.
CCCGTGGCCTGGGTCACCTCCGGCGGGCCGGTGGAGATCTTGCAGGCACTTGGATTTTATGTCCTTTACCCCGAAAATCACGGTGCCCTCTGTGGCGTTCGACGGGCCGTTGTCGACATCTCCAGCGAAGCTGAAAATGCCGGATATTCCATTGACATCTGCTCTTATGCCCGCACTGATATAGGTTCAGTGCTCTCCGGCAAAACCCCGGTAGGGCGTCTACCCAAACCGGATTTACTACTCGCGTGTACCAATATCTGCCAAACCGTACTCCACTGGTACCGGGTATTGGCCCGGCATTTCAAAGTTCCGCTGATTTTAATCGATACCCCCTTTGTCTACACTAAAGCCTCCGACCACGCCTTGAAATATGTAAAAAAACAGTTGGAAAACTCGATCCCCATTTGCGAACAGGTGGCCGGTCGCAGCCTTGATTTTCGCCGCCTAAAAGAGGTAATCCAATTAAGCAAGGATGCCTCTGAACTGTGGTTGGAAATCATCGACCGAGGTCGGCACCGTCCGGCACCCATTTCAGTCTTTGATCAGTTCATCCACATGGCCCCAATTGTTGAGATGCGGGGGAAAAAAGAGACCGTTGACTTTTACGCAGCCCTGCTCAAAGAGCTGGACGAGAATATCAGCAAAGGCATCGGTGCGGTGCGCAACGAACGTAAGCGCCTGTTGTGGGACAACCTGCCCATCTGGTACAGACTCCAATATCTGGCCGAAAATCTGGGCGAACACGGTATTTCAGTGGTAGCTTCAACTTATACCAACGCCTGGGGAGAGCTGGCGCCATTGATGAACCAGGGAAAACCACTGGAGTCGATGGCCCAAACCTATATTCATCCAATTCTCAATCAGGGTACAAAATACAAACTCGACACCATGAAACGGATGGTAGAGGAATTTCAACTGGATGGCGTCATTTTGCATTCGGATCGATCCTGCAAGCCTTATTCTATCGGCCAGGTTGACCAACGCAATAAACTCATTCAGGAATATGGAATTCCGGCTTTGCTCTTGGAGGCGGATCACAACGATCCCCGGGCTTACTCGGAAGAACAAGTGGCCTCGCGCCTGGCCTCGTTTGTCGAAATGTTGGACAATTAAAACTTGCATTGGAGACATATTTAATGAAAATCGCGGCATTGGGAATTGATGTAGGTTCGACCACGGTGAAAATGGCGGCCGTAAATGCTGCAGGCGAAATGATCTGGCATCACCTGGAAGCGGTTGACCCTCGGGTGGAAAAACAGGTCGATTCTTTTCTGAATAAGTTGCAAAAAGAAGTCAACTCCCTGGAAGGCATCCCGCTGATTGCTACCGGATACGGCCGTAATCTGGTACACCAGGCGGTTAAAAAGGTCACCGAAATTACTTGTCACGCTAAAGGCGTCTATCATCAATTAGGTCACGGCGGTACGCTCGTAGATATTGGCGGGCAGGACAGTAAGGCTATTGTGATCGGAGCTCAAGGACAGGTGGTAGATTTTGCCATGAATGACAAGTGTGCGGCAGGTACCGGCCGTTTTCTCGAGCATAGTGCCGCACGAATGCAGGTTCCCATAGATGAGATGGGCTCGGTTGCCCTCTCGGCGACGGAAGAAGTAGCCATCTCAAGTACTTGCACGGTGTTCGCCGAATCGGAAATCATCTCCATGATTGCCCACGGAGTTGCGGTGGAGCCCATTTTGATGGGACTGCACCGTTCACTGATCAG
The DNA here is from genome assembly GCA_021161425.1 of Candidatus Tharpella sp. Taxonomy (GTDB): domain Bacteria; phylum Desulfobacterota; class Anaeroferrophillalia; order Anaeroferrophillales; family Tharpellaceae; genus Tharpella. The sequence continues at coordinate 1,724 of JAGHAQ010000116.1, forward strand.
ACGTGTGGTAGCCATGGTTCGCAGTATCGGGTTAGTGCCGCCTTTATTACTTTCCGGTGGAGTTGTTAAAAATCCCGCTATTCGCAAAGTGATTGAGGATGAAACCAAAGAACAAGTATTCCTCCCCGAACACCCTCAACTTATGGGTGCTTATGGGGCAGCACTATTCGCTTTAAAGATGGCGTCGTAAAAAGTCCGATCTCCTGCGTCGTTGTGATTTTTCAGACACTCGACATACTACATGTATAGTCTCGCGCCTGAAAAACCACTACTCCTTGGATATCGAAATTTTTACTTAGCCATCCCATGATTTTTACATATGCATCAACTGTAACGCAATAATGATGATTGAGTAGAGTATCAGGGTTTGGATGAGCGGAGTTTAGAGATCATGGCCGCAGCTCTGGGCAAGCGGCTGCCCGGGACCTTCATCACCAAGGTTCACCAGATGACCCCTTACCATCTGCTCTTACGCCTGCGCGGGGGCGGTCATAGTGGAGAACTGCGCTTAATGATCTCGGTTGCCCCGATGGAGCCCGGCCTTCACGTAACCAGCCGGCGATATCTCAACCCACCCCGCCCTTTACGCTTTTGCGCCTATCTTCGCCACCACTTACAAGGTGCAAGAATTACGGCGATTGAGAAGATAGATGACGATCGTATTGTGATAATCAAAGCAACGCGCCGGGATGAGGAAAAACAGCTGATCATTGAGCTTACCGGCAAGCGCAGCAATGCAATTTTATGTCAGGGAACCAATATGCAGATTGGTGCCCGATTGTTCGAGTCACCGGCTGACCAGCGGCTTAAACCAGGCACTGAGTATCGCCAGCCGGAAGCCGCAGGAACTGTTGCTGCGAAAAACTCTTATTCTCTACTGACCGAAATCATCGGTCAAGAACAAGTGGCAGCTCTGTCAGACGAAGAGTTGCTGCAACGCTACGACGATTGGTTTTTCCCTTGCTATCAGAATCATTACGGTAGCCGGGAGATTAAACGCCTGGGAAAAACCTTGCGACAACATCGACGACGCTTGCAAAAAAGAAGAAAACGTCTTATTGAAGAAAGTAACGAGAAAGAGAGTCACATAAATGACAGCCATCTTGGCGATCTCCTTAAAGGAGTCCTCCCTCAGGTTAAAAGGGGAGCTAAATCGATAAAAGTGACCAACTACTGGTCGCCAGCTTTAGAAGAGGTGGAGATCATCCTGAATCCGGCTTTGGGCCCACTGACCAACCTCGAAAAATTCTATAAAAATGCCAAAAGAGCTAAGCGCGGCCTGAAGTTGATTGAGAAACGCCTGACCGAGACCCGTCGTGAGGAAGATTATACCGAAGAACTTCTCTTCCAATTCAAAGAGTTAAAAAACAACCGGGAGCAAAAGGCTTCAGATGAAGAGCAGGAGCTCCTTGAACTGGCGTCTGATCTGGCAGAGAGAAAGAGCCGACATCAAGCCCCCGAGAAGAGCCGGAAACGAAAAGAAAGAGGCTTAAAAACCGATAACCCGCGTCATCAGGGGGTGGAACGTAAAACCGGGGTTGACGGCGGTATCATCTATATCGGTCGTAATGCCTTGGGTAATGAAAATATCTACCGACGCTTAAGTGCCCCCGACGACCTCTGGTTTCACACCCGTAACCGGCCCGGTGCCCACATTCTTTTGAAACCGGCACCGGGCTCAATAAACAGTGAAAAAGAGCAGCTCCAGGCCGCCGTCCTGGCCGCTACCAACTCCCGAGCCAAAGATGAAAGCCAAGTCGAGGTGACCATGATTCAAGTAAAACACCTACGTAAACCTAAAGGCGGCCGCCCCGGTCAGGTTTTGCTGGCCGGGCCCCAACAAACCCTGACGGTCAACCCAACGCTTGCCGGAGAATAGAAGATCATGACTGGACCCGTCAACCCGATTCGCAACCAATTTATTGAAGAGCTGAAACAATCTGGTTTTACTGATAAACAGATTGTGGTCGCTGATGAATCACGGGCCTGTTACGGCTATGATGCAACCCGTCAAAGCGCCGACCCGATGCTGGTACTGCTGCCCGAAAATGGCCTCCAGGTCGAAACCGCCCTGCAACTGGCTGCAAAAAGAAAGCTTAAAATCTTCCCCCGTGGTGCCGCCAGCGGCATGTCGGGCGGTTCCATCCCGAGCAGCGACGGCATCATCCTCTCTCTGACCCGAATGAAACAAATTCTCGAAATCGACCAGGAAAATATGATCGCTACGGTTGAACCGGGAGTCATAACCGGTGAACTCCAGGAGGAAGTCGGCCGCCTGGGCCTCTTCTACCCACCCGACCCCGCCAGCCTTGCCTTTTCGACTATCGGCGGCAATGTCGCTGAGAATGCCGGCGGCCCGCGGGCCGTCAAGTATGGAGTTACTGCCGATTATGTCATGGGCCTGGAAGCGGTTCTTGTCAATGGTGAAACGATCAGAAGCGGCAACAAATGTGTCAAATCAGTCTCCGGTTATGACCTCACTTCACTGCTGGTCGGCTCGGAAGGAACCCTGGCAGTTATCACTAAAATCCTTTTGAAACTGTTACCAGCACCCGAAACTGTCAAGACCAGTCTCCTGGCTTTCCCCTCAATGACAGCTGCCGCCCACGCCATCAACGCCATGTTTAAGAACCAGATCGAACCCTCAACGATTGAATTTTTAGATCACCACTCAATCAACGCAGTACGTGACGGATTGCCTTTCTCTCTGCCCGAAGAAGCGGATACGGTACTCCTGGTTGAAATCGATGGCACGGCCACCGGTGTTCTCTCCCAGAGTCAAAAACTTAAAGAACTTTTCAAAGATGATGCACTGCTCTTAATAGAGGCCCAAAATGAAAGTGAAAGGGAGCAGCTTTGGATCGCCCGGCGCCGTCTTTCACCGGCCATTGCCAACCTTGCCCCCCACAAGATCAATGAAGATATCGCGGTACCCCGATCCGCAATTCCTGAAGTTATCGCCCGCCTCGAAAACTTGTCGGAAAAGATCGCCCTGCCGATCGTTTGTTTCGGTCATGCCGGTGACGGCAACATTCATGTTAATGTCATGCTCGACAAAGATGATCCGGATCAAGCCCGGCGAGGTCACCAGGCTATTGATGAAATCTTTGCCGTCACCCTTGAACTGGGCGGCACCCTTTCAGGTGAACACGGTATCGGCAACACAAAATCAGCATATCTCGACAAAGAGTGGAACCCGGCCACCATTGCCACCATGCGAGCCATAAAACGAGCTTTCGACCCCGACAATCGACTCAACCCCGGCAAAATTTTTCAACAACTAGAAAGATACCTATGACCACCGACCTATATAAAGATAAAACCATCCTGATCGTCGACGACAACAAACTGATACGCAAACTTATCAGTAAATATCTTGATGATATGGGTTTCGGAGAGGTGTTTTTCGCCGTCAATGCGACCGATGCATTGAGTTTTCTTAGACAAAACAGAATTGACCTCTTACTGACCGATATCCACATGCCCATCGTCAGCGGCCTGACCCTGCTCAAAACCATTCGCAACACGGCCTCTTTCAAACAGCTTCCAGTCCTCGTTATCTCATCAGAAAACGGACTCGAATATGTCAAAACCGCCTTGACCCTGGGGATCAACGGCTACCTTATCAAACCCATCCAACAAGCTGATCTGCAGAAAAAAATTGAGGCTGTTTTTAAGGCAACAAAAGAGTCTGCACAGGAACAACAACAATGACAACTTCCCCCTGGCAACAGGAGCTTAAAAAATGCGTTAAATGCGGCGCCTGCATGGCGGTCTGTCCGATCTATCGACAGACCGGACGTGAAGAGATGGTCGCCCGCGGCAAACTTAACCTGATTGAAAGGCTCAACGATAAAAATGAGCTACCACCCGGTTGGATCGAGGCGGTAGACCTCTGCCTGCTCTGCTGCTCCTGCGAGGAGAACTGCCCCAAAGGGGTTAAAATCACCGAGATCATCGCTGATGCCCGATACCGTCAGACCGAGCAGTTAGGTCTAAACCCGATCAAAAAGAGCGCCTTTTCCCTGTTAAAGAACCGTTTTCTCTCCCTGCCGAGATTTCTCAAGGCAGGTTCCTTTTTGCAGTGGCTTCTGTGGCGCCGACTGCCGCGCCACAGCGGTCTGGTTCGTCGGCTGCCATTGCCCGGACTTGATGATAAAACTGTGATTCCAGCTCTGCCCCAAAAACACCTTGACGACTATTTGAAAAAACGACAAACACCAACGTCTAACCTGAAGCCAGTTATCTATTTTCCCGGCTGTGCAACCCGTTATCTTTATCCCCAAATGGGGCTTGATCTGCTCTATGTCCTTGAACTTCTCGGCTTTCAAGGAGTTGTGCCTAAAGAGCTTAACTGCTGCGGCATGGTGACCTGGGGAGCCGGCGATCAGAAATCAAATCAAGAGCTGAAACAACGCAACCTCGAGGTCTTCCGGAAACACTCAGATATCAAGGAGATCGTAACCGGGTGCGCCTCTTGCGGCCACGCCCTGAAAGAGTATGAAGATCTCCCCCAAGAGTGTGAGATCTTAGACATCAGCGAATTCCTCTTTCGCCACCGGGAAAAGCTGGAAGAGCTGGTAGGAACCGATAAACTTGAAAAAAAGATCACCTATCACGACCCTTGCCATCTGCGCAAAGGGCAGGGTATTACAAGTCAGCCGCGCTGGCTGCTTAAATTGATCGCTGGAGAAAATTTTATCGAAATGAGGCATCCTGAACGTTGCTGTGGTGCCGCCGGCACCTTTGGCCTCTCCCACAAGGAGATCTCCCGGGAGATCCTGGCGGAAAAAGCTCACGACACCGATGCCACCGGGGCTGAAATTGTCACCAGCGGCTGCCCCGGTTGTCTTCTGCAACTGACTGAAGGAGCGGTGGTCGCCGATAGCAAATGGCAAGCCGAGCATCCAATAAGCCTGCTGGCTGATCTCTTGAGGAAAGGCGTAAGGTAATGATAAAAAACAGAAACCTGACTATTGCGCAGATTGAAGCCGAAATCAAGAGTCTTCAGGAACAGCTCATCATTGCCAACAAGCAAAACGACTCCAGTGCCGGCTCAGAGCTCCTGCGCACCAGGGAAGAGCAAAACCATCTTATTGAAATCATTGAAATATCACCAAACCCCGTCGTCATATTTTCTATAAACGGTTCAATAACCTACCTCAACCCGGCGGGCCGACATTATCTCGGCATCACAAAGGAAAATGAGCAGCTCTCATCTCTCTCCTTTTTTCAATTATTTACGGAAAAAGATTGTCTATTCATGGAGCAAGAGGCGTTGCCTCTGACAGTCAAAAGCGGGCAGTGGCAGGGTGAAATCGAAGTTATCACCTCTTTTGCCAACCTGATCTGCCATCTTATTATTATAGCCCATGCCAAAAATGACCGGGAAGAACAATTTTTTTCCGCCACCCTGCACGACCGTACTGCTATCCGTAGAGCAAGCAAGGAAGCTGATGAAATTAATGAACAACTCGAGATAGCAATCCAAAGGGCGAACCGCATGGCTCTCGATGCTGAACTTGCCGATGCGTCTAAAAGTGAGTTTCTTGCCAATATGAGTCATGAGATCAGAACCCCGATGAATGCCATCATCGGCTTCTCTTCTCTACTGCTCGACACCCAACTTGATTACGACCAGCGTGACTACCTGAATATCATTATTAAAAACGGCGAAGGTCTGCTCCATATCATTAATGATATCCTTGATTACTCCAAAATTGAAGCCAACAAACTGGAACTCGAAGAGATCCCTTTTCAGATTCGCGAGACGACCGATGACCTGCTTGGTCTCCTCTCTCTCAAAACTGCTGAAAAAGGTCTCTTTTTCCACTGCATTGTTGACCATCGCATCCCTGAACAACTACAAGGTGATCCGGCTCGCTTGCGCCAGATTCTAATAAATTTGGCTAACAATGCCATAAAATTCACTGATAAAGGCGGCATTATCATCCATGTCTCACTGGAACAAGAAGACCATGAGCAGGTTAAACTTCTTTTTCAGGTCACCGACACCGGCATAGGTATTCCAAAAAACCGTATCAAGCGTCTCTTTCAATCATTTTCGCAGGTTGACTCCTCGACAACCAGAGAGTTCGGCGGCACTGGTCTGGGACTGGCAATCTCAAAACAACTGGCCGAATTGATGGGTGGCGAAATCGGCATCAAAAGTCAGTTGGGCCAGGGTTCAACCTTCTGGTTCACAGTGGCTCTGCGCCGTGATCCTGAGTCGCTTCCACCGACCCAGACAAAACTTTTCCAGGAACACCGCTTTCTCATTTTTACCCCGCCCAACGGCAACAGCCACCGACATAAGCTGCAACCTGCAGGGCAGGTCGTCGAACAACACCTTCTGGCCTTAGGTTGTGAAATCGACACGGTCAATTCGTTTCAGACTCTTAAAGAACAACTGTATGAAGCCCAAAAAGATAAAAAACCTTACAGCATGATCATTGCCGATCTCTCGCAACAAATTGAATCATGCAACCTGAAAAGTGCTCTCCCGGACATTTTACTCCCCCCATTTACAATCGCCCTTGCACCTCACCCGAATACTTCACTAGCGGTTGATTATGATTCGGTTATTCCTTTACCTGTTAAAAGGTCACTATTCTACGAACAACTGGCTCGCTGCATGGGTAAGAACCTACCTGATGACAAGGTTGATGAGACGGCTGAGTCACAACAGGAACTGAACGAAAAACGGAAACAGCTCCGCATCCTGTTGGTTGATGACAACAAGGTCAACATCAAGGTAGGCTCTAAGATGCTCTCTAAACTGGGCGTTACCTGCACTACTGCCGGCACTGGAGTTGAAGCCCTGGCAGCCTTGGGCGCAGCTCATTATGACCTTGTTTTCATGGATATCCAGATGCCGGAGATGGACGGTTATGAAGCTACCAGACAGATTCGCAGCCGGGCGACCACAACGATCAATCCCAAGGTAATAATTATCGCAATGACTGCCCATGCCTTAAATAGTGATAAGGATCGCTGCCTTGCAGCCGGCATGAATGATTTTCTCACTAAACCGGTAAGACTTGACAAACTCAATAAAGTTTTGACTCGCGCAATAGATACCCTTAAAGAACACCCCCCCCAATCAGACAACACCATGAAAAAAGGTATTTTTGAAGAAGAAGAAACGGAGTCTGATAATTTTTCCCAAGATGAAGGAGGGAGCAGCATCGGCCGCGACACACAACTATTTGACCGCGACGCTTTTTTAGAAAAGCTTGACGATGACATAGAACTGTATAAGGAACTACTCGACGATTTTCTCCAGAGTGCCAACAGCTATCTAGAGGAAATTGAAACGGGGATAAAAGAGAAAGATTTTGAAAAGGTAAGAATTGCGGCCCACTCCATCAAAGGTTCATCAGGAAGTATTGAAGCACAGCAAATGCAGACAGCAGCCTATGAACTGGAAAAATCGGCCAAACAACAGGACCAGTCGATGATCGATGAAAGCCTGGAAATTATGGAGATGGAGTATGAAATTTTAAGTGAAATCATCAAGGATGAGATTGCTGCCGAGAAGTAGTCAATAAGCGGGCGGCCTGGCGCAGAGCCAAGTCCGCCAGCACCAGAGCAGCCATTGATTCAACCACAGACACGGCGCGGGGCAAAACACAAGGATCATGCCGTCCCTTGCCCTCAAGAACTACCTCACGGCCTTCATAATCAACCGTTTCCTGTGCCTTTCCGATCGTTGGCGCAGGTTTGAAAGCAACTTCAAAATTGATTGACTGCCCATTACTAATCCCACCTTGAACCCCACCACTGTAATTTGTTTTCGTACCGAGCTGTGAGTCACAGGCAACAAACAAATCATTATGTTCGGATCCGGACATGGACGCGCTGGAAAAACCGGAACCGATCGCAAAACCTTTGACCGCCGGAATGGAGAGCATCGCTTGAGCAAGAAGGGCATCAAGTTTATCAAAAACCGGCTCACCCCAACCGGCCGGAACCCCGCGACAGACACAGCTGACAACCCCCCCTAAAGAGTCTTGCTCAGTTGCCGCCTTTTCGATAGCCGCAGTCATGGCAGCCGCCGCTTGAGGGTCGGGACAACGCACCGCCTCATGATCAACAGTTGCTCGGGATAAACATGCTGCATCGATAATAGGTGCCTTCACTTTACCCACCTGACTGACCCAGGCGACAATTTCAACCCCAAAAAAAGCCTTAAGAATTTGCTCCGCCACACTCCCGGCGGCGACCCGCGCCAAGGTCTCCCGGGCACTGGCCCGACCACCGCCACTTTGCGAAGTCGCCCCATATTTAATTCTGTAGGTATAATCGGCATGCGAGGGGCGCGGGATATTTGCCATGGCATTGTAATCGCTCGGTCGCTGATTGCGGTTACGGACCAACAACGCAATCGGCGTACCCAACGTTTTTCCATTTTCGAGACCAGATAAAAGTTCAACCTGGTCACTCTCTTGCCGAGGGGTTGTCAAGCGACTCTGACCCGGCCGACGGCGATCCAACTGGGTTTGAATTGTGCTTAAAGAGATCTCTACCCCTGCCGGACATCCGTCAACCACCACACCCACACCGCGTCCGTGAGACTCACCAAAGGTTGTTATTTTAAAAAGAGTGCCGAAAGTACTGCTCATTACTGTCACCTTTTAAGCGGGCAAAATTTCGTATCCCCATCCAGAATCTTGACGATCCGCTGAACGATCTGATCGACACTATATTGGTCAACCGTAATCATAAAATCAGCCAGATCCCGATAGAGCGGTTCCCGTTCCTTGAGTCCGGCCGAAATTTCATCGGCCTGATTTAGAAAACTTATCAATGGCGGTCTTGAAGCTGAACTTTGAGGATCGCTGTCAAGACGTTCAAGGGTGGTTTCAAGGCTTGCCTGCAACCAAAAAGTAATGCCATTGTTTTGCAGCAGGAGACGATTTTCATGATCCAGAACCGCTCCGCCGCCGGTCGCCAGAACGACTTCATCTTGTTGACAGCAATCCTTGATAACCTCCGCCTCAAGCCGACGAAAGCGCTTCCAACCCCACTTTGCAACAAATTCCGCAATGGAAACCGTAGCCCGCTCGATAATGACGGCATCACTGTCAACAAAAGGCCGCCGCAAAACCTCGGCCAGCTTACGCCCAACCGCAGTTTTACCACAACCCCTATAACCGACCAGGTTTATATTATTCATCAAAAACTCAGGTCAAGCCGGAAAATACCGACCAATAGTCGGGAAAAGATTTACCGACACAATCTTCATCTTCAATCTGAACTCCGGCAACCTTTAGTCCAGCCAGGGAAAAACTCATGGCGATACGATGATCATCATAGGTTTTGATAACTGCCCCCTTAGGCTGACCGCCGGTTACGGCAATGAAGTCTTCACCACAGTTTGCCGTAATCCCCATTTTCTCCAACTCGGCCGCCACCACCGCCAGACGATCGCTCTCCTTGGCGCGCAGATGGGCAACATTGGTCATCACCGTCGTCCCGTTGGCGAAAGCCGCGACTACCGCCAGAGTCGGCACCAGATCAGGCATATCACCCATATCAATTTCAAGAGCCTGCAAGGGACCACCAATCACGGTAATGCCGTCATCTTCAAAACTAAGCCGACAGCCCATTTTTTCCAGAACGCGGACAAAGCCAAGGTCGCCCTGGGCTGAATCCGGTTTAATACCGTAAACTTTGATCTCAGCACCGGTAATAGCCGCCGCAGCCCAGAAATATCCGGCCTGTGAACAATCCGGCTCAACCTGATAGTTCCCGGCTTGATAACACTGTCCCCCGGGAACCTTGTATTTTTCGTAACCATACGGCTCAACCTCTATCCCAAAACGTTGCATTACCGCTAACGTCAGATCAACATATGGACGTGAAACCGGGCCTTTTATAACTTCAATATCCAAACCTTTTCTGGTTAAAGGTCCCATCAGAAGTAGAGCCGAAAGATATTGACTGCTGACCCCGCAATCAATCTGCACCGGGCCACCTTCAACCAGGCCACCGCTGACACGAATCGGCGGACAACCATTGCCTTGCAGGGATTCGGCCGGTATATTTAGCTGTTGTAGAGCTGCCAGCAGTTCGGCAATCGGTCGCTGCCGCATCCGCGGACTGCCATCCAGTATATATTCACCCTGCCCCAAGGCCGCAATGGCCGCCAACAAACGCATAGAGGTTCCGGAATTTTCAAGAAAGATCTCTCGGCTACAGGGACTTAAGCGGCCGCCGGTACCATTTACCTCAAAATGCTTGTGTTTTGCATCAGCGGTTACCTGAGCCCCCATTTGGGTCAGGGCGGCAGCCGTCAGTTCCGTGTCACGACTAAAAAGAGCACCATCAATAGAACTTTGACCCTCAGCCAAAGCGGCGGCAATCAGAACCCTGTGCGTATAACTTTTTGATCCGGGAACCCGGACCTCGGATCTGGTTACTGTTTGTGGCTTGATCTCCAACACTTTATATCTCCTATCTGGAACCAAAATAGTGGTCAGTAATCAGTTTTTCACTGACTACTGACCACTGACAACTGATTAAGAACAGCTTGGCGCATTACTTTAAGAGGAGCCCTTTGACCGGTCCACATTTCAAACTGTAGAGCCCCCTGACCAATAAACATTTCAAGTCCGTCAATGGTCACCGCTCCACACCTTTCAGCCGCCTCTAACAACTTGGTCTTAAGAGGATTATAGACAATATCCATGACTACTATAGACGGTTTGAGAAGAGCTGGAGAAACAGGAATCTGTTTACTCTCCGGTGCCATTCCCAGTGATGTGGTATTGACCAAAACCTCGGCCTGAAAATTTTCGATTTCGGAAAAAGCCAGATATTGCGCACCGAACTCTTTTGCCAAAACAGCTCCACGCTCAGCGCTGCGATTAACAATTGCAACCCGGCCACCGGCCTTGACAACGCCATAGACCAGAGCCCGAGCCGCACCTCCGGCACCAAGGATCAGTACCCGCCGCCCGGCAAGCTCAACTTTCTCCTGCAAAGCTGCCAAAGCTCCGGCTGCATCGGTATTATATCCACATAAACGACCCTGACGATTGACGACGGTATTAACTGCAGAAATTTTTAAAGCCTGCTCATCGATCCAGTCAAGATATTCCATGACCTTGGTTTTATGAGGCAACGTCACGCTCAAACCAGCGATCCCCAGAGCCCTCATCCCGATCATGGCAGATTCAAGATCTTCGACCTGAAAGGCACTGAAATGAGCCGCATAACCGGTCGCTGCAAAAGCCGCATTATGCATAACCGGACTCAAGGAATGCGCTATGGGATTACCGATTACCCCGTACAAAGAAATCAATGCCATAGTAAACCAACTTTTTTAATTCTTAAAAAGCCGGTCAAAAGATAAAAAAAGAATAACCTTTTAACCTGCAACCTAACACGACCTAAGCCGGAGCCGAAATAGTCTGTAGTAGACTTGATCTTAACCAGCCAGACTCAGCGCAAGAGCATTCTTGAACTCTTTAATCCCGGCTCCGGTAACCGCCGAAATCGCCATCACCTTGCGTTCAGCCATCCGGGAATGCTGCCGTAATTCACGCATCAGGACCTCCAGCCTCTCCTCTGGAATCGTGTCAATCTGAGTCAGAATAACCAATTTCTCGCGGTCGATAAGATCATCCCGATAGAGAGTCAGTTCACGAGCCACCACTTCATAGGCCTTGAGCAGTGCCTGACAATCATGATGTTCAGCTACGGAGAGAAGATGTACCAGCATCTCGGTCCGCTCAATATGACGTAAAAAACGGGTCCCCAGACCAGTACCGAGATGGGCATCAGTCACCAACCCCGGGATATCAGCAATTACAATCTGGTGAAAATCACCAACCGGCATAATCCCCAAATGTGGTTGCAAGGTCGTAAACGGATAGGCTGCTACTTTGGGACGAGCTGCTGAAACAGTTGAAATCAAGGTTGATTTCCCGGCATTTGGCAACCCGATCAAGGCAACCTGAGCAATCAGTTTCAAGACCAGTTTAAAAGATCCCGATTCGCCCTCTGCACCAGGCTGGGCAAATCTCGGGGTTCGGTTAGTGGAAGAGGTAAAGTGAGCATTGCCCTTGCCGCCACGGCCTCCCCTGGCAACAACCAGGGATGCTCCATGCTCAAGAATTTCACCGCCCAGAAACCCCTCACCCGGCTCTCCTTCGGGAGGCAGAAACCAGACTTCGGTGCCCAGCGGAACTTTGATCTCAACATTTTCGGAAGCCGCGCCGGTTCGGTTTTTACCAGAGCCATTAGCTCCTTTACAAGCCCGGTAGCGGCGCTGATAACGCAGATCGAGCAAGGTGTTTTTCTGGCTGTCACCGCGGAGGATAATATCCCCTCCTTTGCCGCCGTCCCCACCGTCGGGACCCCCTTTGGGTATATATTTTTCCCGACGGAAACTAACGCAACCATTACCACCATTACCGGCTTCCACATCTATCTTTGTTTCATCAATAAATCGCATATTTAAAACAACTCAAATTCACTACCGGTTTTTTGTAAAAACAAAAAAAGCCCTTTTTAAAAAGGGCTTTTTCATAAGGCCAATCAAAGACCTTTTAAGGTATCACTACAAACCGGCAAAGCCGGTTTTTTAAACGGAAAATCAGACTGCGACAGGATAGACACTGACTTTTTTGCGTAGTTTATCGAGACGCTCAAACCTGACAATCCCATCGCTTTTGGCGAAAAGAGTATCATCCTTACCACGACCGACATTGTTACCGGGATGAATTTTGGTACCCCGCTGGCGAACAATGATATTACCAGCAACAACCGTTTCACCACCGTAATGTTTCACTCCAAGTCTCTTACTTTCACTATCACGGCCATTACTGGTACTGCCGCCGCCTTTCTTATGAGCCATAGTCTTCTATCTCCTTACATTAACCGCTGATTTCGGTAATTCTAAGTTGCGTCAGTTCCTGGCGGTGCCCCTGGCGTTTACGATAACCTTTACGGCGCTTTGATTTGAAAACCAGAATTTTCTCGCCTCGTTTCTGGGCCACAATCTCGCCCTTCACCGAAACTCCTTCCAACAGGGGGGTTCCGACCTTGACATCATCTTCATCAACAAGGCTCAGAACTTCTGGGAACTCAACCACGTCGCCCGCTTCGCCGACGATTCTCTCAACATCAATCACTTCTCCGGATGCAACTCGATACTGCTTTCCTCCGGTACGTAAAACGGCATACATTATCCGTAACTCCTCCATAATAAACAAAAAATTCTCTCCCGCCTCCTGGAATTCAGCAAAAACCGCCGACTATCTCCCAGAAACGGATGCGCTATATAATCAATCAGTCTCAGTTTGTCAAGGTCTATTCGAGTCGGGCCAGGGCTTTTTCGGCCCGTTGTGCACTCAAACCGGCGGGATACTTTCGCAATAATTCGTTATAAGCCGCAATCGCCGGCCCACGGCCGCCAATGGCTTCATACGACATCGCCGTTTTTAGTAAAGCGTCGGGAACCTTGGTACTTGCGGGAAAATCTTTCTGCACCCTTTTGAACTCGGTAATCGCCTGAGCATATTGAGCCAGAGAGTAATAGCTCTCTCCTAACCAATAGCGCGCATTGGAAGCCTTTACCGTGGTTGGAAAATCCCTGAGATAAGCGGCAAACAGTTTAACCGCATTCTCATAGTCACCATTATGGTAGGCCACCAAGGAGTCATTATAGAACTTCTCAAAGACCCGCTCCTCCTCTTTACTAAAGGAGGGGGCCGATCCCTGAACCTCAACAAACGCCCTTTTACCCTCTTTCGTGACTTTCGGCGTAACCCGCTTTTTCATAGCGACCTGAGCCCTAGTTAAAACCCGCAACTCTTCCGCCTGCTTAAGCAACTGATCACGAACATCTTCAAAACGTCCCTGCAAAACCTCGATATCTTTCTGCAAGCCCTGCTGCCGGCTGACACTTGATTCGAGCTCTTGTTCCAGTATGGCTACTTTTTTTTGCAGTTCCGCCACAGCCTGACGTTCATCAAGAGGAACCTTGCAACCAGCCACCACAAAAAGAGCTGGTAAAAATGCAAGAAAAATTATCCGCCAGACCGAAAAGCCCATTTTGACTACTGATCTCCCTCCAGTTTACGCCAGTCGGCAAGAAAACGCTCGACGCCGATATCGGTAAGCGGATGCTGTGCCAACTGCATCATAACCTTAAGTGGGATCGTACAGACATCGGCACCAAGCTCGGCCGCCGCCAAAACATGCTGGGGATGCCTGATACTGGCAACGATAATTTTCGTCAAATAGCCATAATTGTCGTAGATATCGGCAATCTGGCGTACCAATTCCATACCGTCGGTACCGATATCATCAAGTCGCCCAACAAAGGGACTTACATAGGTCGCTCCGGCTTTGGCCGCCAATAGTGCCTGTAGAGGTGAGAAAATCAGGGTCACATTGGTTTTAATGCCCATCCCGGTAAGTTCCTTGACGGCTTTCAAACCCTCGGGTAACATCGGAATCTTGATCACGACATTATCGCCAAGAGCCACTAGCTCCAGCGCCTCTTTTACCATTCCTGAAGCCTCTAGGGAGATCACTTCAGCACTGACCGGTCCCGTAACCAACTCAGCTATTTCACGTATCCCCGGAAAAAAATCGAGCCCTTCTTTGGCGACCAATGAAGGATTGGTAGTAACCCCGTCGACCAAACCATAATTCATGGCCTCTTTGATCTCATCAAGATTGGCCGTATCGATAAAAAATTCCATCTCTTACCTCATTTAGAGCAACCCCGGGAGACGGAGCCACAATCCTACAGGGCTCCTCTTCGGGATGGTTCAGTTGATATTGATACAATAACTCAGAAATTGTTCCGCCAAACCCGGGATGCAACCAATCTGGTGCTATCTCATGAAGCGGTTCAAGGACAAACATTCGTTTAACAAGTTCAGGGTGAGGTACTATCAGGTCTACCTCATCAATTTTTTGCTCTCCATAAAAAAGGATATCAAGATCGATAGTCCTTGGCCCCCAACGCTCTTTCCGCACTCGTCCCAATGAGTTCTCGATACTAAGCAAGCGCTCAAGCAACTCGGTAGCAGATAGGGAAACCTTAACAAGCACCACACCATTAAGAAAAACCCCCTGTTCAAGATAACCGACCGGTGCCGTTTCGTAGAGAGATGAGAGTTTTTTCAGGAATATCGTCGGCAGGTCAGAGAGAGCCTGCAAAGCCTGATTGATCAAAAGGCAACGATCACCGAGATTGCTGCCAAACCCAATAAAAACTTCACGTTCAGACATCACCAATTTCAGCCGGCGGGTTTTGAGGTCGTATCATGGTTGTCGCTAGCCGAGTCAGCACCGTCCTCCGGAGTCACATCAATCTCTTCAGGCGTCTCATGGGAGGCCTTCCTGAAATTGCGAATTCCCTTACCCAAAGCTCCGCCAATCTCGGGCAGCTTCCCGGTACCGAAAATAATCAAAATAATAATCAGAATTATAACGAGTTCGGGAATACCAATACCAAACATATCCACTCCCTGATCCGGCTAGCGCCGGGAGAAAAAATTATGACAAGTGCCTTATTGGTAACATCATTACCATCGCTACCGCCAAACCAAACATTGGCGGAAGTGTATGGGAATCGAACCCACCTTTCCGGTTATCAGCCGAAAACACTGGATTTGAAGTCCAGGCTGCCCACCAGTGACAGAGACACTTCCAAAGAAAATTTACCTTACCCCTCAAGAAGGGGGATCTATAACAATTCTCAACCCCAAAGTCAACGCCATTCCAGATTCACACCGGCCCAACCTCCCGAAAATCTTGATCGAGAGTACTGCTATTCATAAAAGTTATACATAGCAGTATTAATATCGGGAAAAACTATTTGCAAAAGCACAACAAAAACTATAGAAAACAAGCTGGTTACCCTTTAAAAACTGGAGAAAAAAGCAAGATGAGCAACCCTACACTTATCGATCTCGACCTCAAGGGAAAGGCCTGCCCTCTGCCGGTAGTCGAAACCAGAAAAGCCTTTTTGAGTCTTGATAAAGACTCTGATGAGGCTATTATAACGATTCAACTTGACAACCAGGCGGCCTGTGCAAATGTTACCCGTTTTGCCGAAAGTCAGAGTTTTATGGTTTCCCGGGAAACTCACCCTGACGAAACTTTTACCCTGACAATCACCAAAGGTTTTACCTGTGAACTGCCGACCTCGAACCCTTCCCCCAGCGAACGGCAAAACAGATATCTTATCTACATCGATAACTACTGCATGGGAAGTGGCGACGAGAAGCTGGGACGCCTTCTGATGAAGGCATTCCTGAAAACCCTGCCGGAACTGGAAAGCCTCCCCGAAAGCATCGTCTTTGTCAACAGCGGTGTTTTTCTGACCTCCACCGACTCCCCTGAACTTGAAACCATCAAAGCCCTGGAAGACACAGGTTGCACCATCTTGGTCTGTGGCACCTGCCTTGATTTCTATCACCTCAAAGAGAAACAGGCTGTCGGTCAAGTCTCCAACATGTTTGAGATCGCAACCCTTTTGACCAGTTCAGATAAGGTGGTTACGCCGTGATTTACCTTGACAACGCCGCCACTTCATACCCCAAACCCAAAACCGTACTGGTGGCCTTACAGGATTATATAGAAAATGTCGGGGCCAGTCCGGGACGTTCCGGTCATCAACTGGCGACCAGCGCCGGGAGAATCCTCTATCAGGCCCGCAAAGCTCTGACCCGACTCTTCCAGTTAAGCGACCCGGGACGCATCATCTTCACTGAGAACGCCACCGCCGCCCTTAATCTCGCCCTCTTCGGCCTAATGCGCCCCGGCGACCGGGTTTTAACTAGCACTCTCGAGCATAATGCCGTCATGCGCCCGCTACGCCGCCTTGAAAAACTTCGCAATATTACTGTCGACATCCTCCCCGGCACGGCCACCAGTCATTATGATCTAAATCTTTTAGAGCAGTGGTGCGACCAGAAAAAGTACCGGCTGGCAGTCATCAATCACGGTTCAAATATCATCGGCAGCCTGGCACCGCTCCAGGCAATGCTGCCAATTTTAAAAGAACACAATATCATCTCGGTCATCGACGGAGCCCAGAGCGCCGGAGCCCACCCCATCAATCTCAGCACCCTTGACCCTGACATTTTTTGCTTTACCGGCCACAAAAGCCTCTACGGCCCCCCGGGAACCGGCGGACTTTATATTAAAGAGGGGATTGAACCAGAACCGCTGATCTATGGCGGCACCGGCAGCCGTTCCGAGACTGAATATCAACCGGAGTTCATGCCGGACAAATATGAAAGTGGCACGCCCAATACATTAGGACTGGCCGGTCTTAAGGCCGGCCTCGAGTTTATAGAGGGGACTGGCATTAGAAATATTATTGAACATGAAAAAGGGCTGGCAGATAAGCTACGCCGCAATCTTAAAAATATCCCCGGCATAACCCTCTACGAACCCCGACCTGACGACGAGAGACTGCCGGTCATATCTTTTACGATTGCAGGCTTGAGTCCATCCGAGATCGGTTACCGACTGGATCGCGAATTTGCCATTATGACCAGGATCGGTCTCCACTGTGCCCCCCGCGCTCACCAGAGCATCGACACCTTCCCGCAGGGTACGGTGCGCCTCGCCCCAGGTTATTTCAACAACGCCGAAGAGATCGAGAGAACCATAAAAGCGATCTCGATAATTGCCGGAGGCCATCATGGCTGACTTGAAATTGATGGAATTGCGCCTGATTTTTCACTCAATTCACAACGTCATGCTGGCTGAAGAACTTCTCCTTAAAGCCGGCATCCCGATCGACATAATACCGGTGCCCAGAGAGATCAGTTCAGACTGCGGCATGTGCTTGGCCTGCTACCTTAAAGATCTGGATAAGATCAGAGCAAGTTTCGAGAAAAAGCCCTTCACCAGCAGCATCACTATCTATGAAAGCAATAAACCTGACCGTAACTTCCAGCTCCTATTAACCTTGGAATAAAAGCCCGTCACTTTTTGATCTTTTTGATCAGGCTGTCCTCTTTAGGAAAGAGTTCAGCTAATTTTTTCTGCAACGCTTTTGCCTCATCTCTGGTAGCTCCGCCGGGAATCATCACCCTTTGCCAAACCCCCTTCTCCTTGAGATCGACCTCTACCTGATAAGCAGCAAAGCCTTTTTCCTGAAGCATCGCAAGCTGGCGAGCTACCCGTTTCTGGCTCTTGAAAGAACCGATATGAACGGCATAGTGAAACACCGAAGAAACTTCAACTTTACTGGTGACCACCTTAGTGGCAGTCTTTTCCGCACTCTTTCCAGACTCATCCTTGAGCGAGGTGGAAGAAGATGGCGTAAGCTGCTCAACGACCTTCGCATCACCTTCTATGACGGCTTTTTCTGAAATTAAAGCTTTCTCTCCTACACTCTCCTGCGCCGCAACCAAGACTTCAGATTTTTTCACTGCTTCGGTAGCCGTCTCTATCGGAGCCGAGCTCAGAGCCGCTTTCACCTTTCCGGATGAAACCGGTTTATCCAAAACTTCCGCTTGACGTCCGGCAAGTTTCTCCAGCCCCCCATCAGATGACTGAGAACTAACCGCCGTAGATTGATCAGTAACCACTTTTTCCGGCGGAGTTTCAACATCTTTCACCTTATGAGCCGCAACCTTAACCTGTGCCAAATCCTGGACCGGCACTGCCGCTGCAAGTTTAGCAGTTTTAACGCCTGCGGAACTTCCTGCAATTTCTCGTGCCGGCTCCGTCGTTGCGGCTTTGTCCGCAGTGACGGACTCTTTGGACTGCGGTAGAGAGCGCGGTTTGGCAATGGGCTCCGACTTGATCCCGGTTTTTTGTAAATAGAACCAGGAAGCACCTCCAGCACCAATTAAAACAATAAGCAGGAGCAACAATAGAGGGCTAAGATTGCGATTTGCCGATGTAACCGAAGGCCGGGAAGCTAAAACTTCAGATCTACCAAGCTCCAGATCAAGATCGTCTACCTCATCAATATCATCATTTGCCTCATCAAGACTGAAAGCTTCGGCGAGCACCCCTTCTAAATCTGCATCAATATCCTCTTCGTCCCATAAATCAGCCAAAGCCCGGATATCTTCATCCTCTTCAACTTGGCCTCCCGGATCTGATGCTTGCAAACCAATTTCTTTAGGATTGAAATCGAGGCTTTGATCTGGTTTTTCATAAGCACTGAATTTATCTTCAACTGAAATTCCAGAGACCGCTGATCCCTTATTATCAACAGCATCATTAAACGCCTTTTCATTTTCCTCATCAACTTGTAATCGCCCTTGACAAACAGGGCAAACCGTAACACTGTCGTCCGCAACCCGCAATTTACATTCAGAACAATACATATCAAAATCCTCTATAATGATGACCAAAATTCAGATAAAATCCCCTGCAAACTTATCTCACATCTTAATTTGACAAAAGAAAATCACTACAACATTCGCAAGACCCGCGCCGCCATTTCACTTAAAGGGACGACATATTCAACCGCTACCAACCCCTGCTATATCACAGGTTTTTTCCATCTCTGTCTGGAAAAGAAGGACCAATTTTTCCAGATCTTTCTCCTCAAGCTTCATTTTTTTCAATAACAGATCATGTCCACGGCAGGCCAGACCGTCAACCCCGGTACCATAACCAACCATCACCACAAGGTTGTTGGCCAGAGCCACCAACTCAGCTAATAGACGAAACTCTTTAGGGGAACGAAAAGGTTCATGGTGAAAGGCAATGGCAGCTATAATTGCCGGAGGGAAATCCCATTTTTCGGCTATTTTACCACCAATCTCAGCATGATCAAAGCCAAGTATCTCTTTTTCAGCCTCTTGGAAAGAGCGTTTACCGTTCTCCACCAGATTCTCTATAACACGATACTTATCACTGACAAAGGCACTTAACACAACCTTGCCGACATCGTGTAGCAAAGCCGCAGTAAAGATCATATTTTCATCAATTTCAAGTCGTAAATGGCGACGTATAACCTGAGCCATAACCGCAGTTGCCAGAGCATGACGCCAGAGTTCATCAGCAAATACGGCATACCCTTCATTGGGTTTTTCATAGATTTTACTAGCGGCTCCAGAGAGAAGCAGCTGTCGCAGCTGGGTAGCCCCAAGATAAACAACTGCCTCTTTCAGGGAGGAAACCTTACGCGGCAAGCCAAAATAGGCCGAGTTGCAAAGCTTGAGAATATTTGCGGTAACCGCCTGATCAACCTTTAAAATATCCACCAGCCCCGAGACTTCGTATTCCGGTTCCGCCAGTACCTGCATGGCCCGCTGCACGACTTGGGGAAAGGGAGGCATCTCATCGACTGCGGCAATGATCTCTTCCATCAAACTCATAACTCAACCATCCCTTTCTTGGAAATTTTCAGGTTTATCCTGCCATCGTCAATCTGCATGTACATGGTCCGGTTACAATTGCCGCCGATGTCTTCACCGTCAACCATAACATTATTCTTCCAGAATATTTTACGCAAAATTGCGTAATTGCGTTTACCGATATTAAAGGTGCTGGCGGCATCCATAATCTGGCTGCCACCGGCAACTTTGATAATCATCCGTTTTTTGTCCGCTCCAAGCTTATAGCACTGCTTAAACAACAAAGGTATGCCCTTATTGGCGAACATCGCTGGATTTTTTTCCGCCTTTTCCTGATTTATTGATGAATCCGGTAGCATATAGTGTAACATTCCGCCAATTTTGGCCTCCGGATCATAAACAGCAAGGCCAATACATGAACCAAGAGAGTAGGTGACCAGAGTATCTTCGGGATTATTGCTGACCTTAAAATCAGCTATTCCGACCGTAACCAGAGACATCAGCTCTTTTCCCTGTAGAGTGAAGGTTGAACATAGACGAGGTCGTGCTTGACATTGGTCAGGCTTTCCGAATGACCAATCATGAGATAGCCTCCGGGATTGAGAAAGGAGCTAAATTTATTGACCAGCTGCCCCTGGGTTTGACGGTCAAAATAGATCATGACATTACGACATATTCCCCATAATTTTCAAGCCCAAGAGAACGCAAACGTTTGGCTAACTTTGAATGAACCCGGTCAGCGGAACAGACCCGATCGATATCAAGAAGGATGACCACCACATTTTCGAACTTCCCCAAACCCTTAATACAATCACGACTGACCGTCGATGAGAATACCGAAGTTTTTTCAATGGGCGCAAGGATTCAACCACGTTGAGGATCGGAATAATATACCACCATACCGTCAATAATCGCCAATGTCAACGGCACTTTAATGGACACTACCGAGCCTTGCCCCGGGGTTGAATCAACCTCGACCACACCGCGCAGTTTTTCGATCGCCTTTTTTACCACATCCATACCAAAACCATATCGACCAGATTGTCGAGTTTCTCAGTATCCACCTTGATTGCAGAACCACCGCCAACCTCTTTTTTCTGTTGTTGTTGGCGGATCGCCCGAGCTACGGTTTTAACATCGGTCTTTTTCTGCTAAGAAAAGGGTTCACCGGCATTACTTCAAGCGCCCCACCACCAAGTGCGATATCGAGATGTTCATTAGATTCGGCAATGAAGCCCTGATAAAGATCCTGATCCTGACTAAAGTCAACCCCGGAGAATAGTTCATCGCTTGAATCCTGAGATTGAGTTAGAAAGCAGATCAAGTGACTTTTCCAGCTCTTTAAATTCATCATAAATGATCGTAACAATGGCATCCCGAAACTGTACAACACGGGGCAAAAGATATTCGAACATCTCTTCCGCTGATAGATGCTGGTACAATCTGGATTGAAATAGCGTATCTCAGTAGATTTGTCCAGCAAATGAATACTTGGAATGGTAAAATCACCGACCTTCGCACCATCGCCAAAGCAAGCTCAGAATCCATCAACATTCTCCCTCTAAGCGTTAGCCTTAAGTTTTATACCGATTTTCATCCAAGATCTTACGAACCAGGTGATCGCTACTCAAAAACTTGATGTAAAACTCTTTAATGTCCAAAACCGACCAGGGTTTGGGTTTAATCGTCGTTTTCACTTTCGATAACGATGATACAGGTTCGTTCGCTGGGTTCAACTTGTTCGAGATTAAACTTGCAGCGCAGGTCGATAATCGGGATCACCTTGCCGCGTAGATTGATGACCCCTTTGACATAGTCCGGGGTTTGCGGCAGAACCGTAACCGACATCATGCCGATAATCTCTTTGATCTTCATGATACTGATGCCATACTCTTCACCGACCAGGGCAAAAGTCATAAACTTATGCGGACCGCCACTGCCAAAATTATTTTGCACAGTTGCCTGATAGTTCGTAAAAGTTCAGGGAACAAAAGAGGCCTCATCGATGATCATAATCCGGGCCATATCTTTCAGGAGATATCACTATAAAGAACAATTGCCAAAGGATATAAGAGAGGATAGTAAAGAGTGAAATAGTTTGACAATTTTGCCGATAAAAAAAGATCCACCAGATTGAGAAATCATTAGAATTTATAGAAAGAGATGGAACATCAACTAACCCAAGCGCACTTTCAGGTTGACATGTTTTACCTCGATTGACTATAGTCTTTGCCCTTCATCCTTATATTAAAGTCTTTTTTACCGATACATCATCTTTCAACCTCAAGATTCTATTGCCTACAATTACCAACAATGAGCATTTTAAATATCGATGTCTATCCGGCCCCGGTTTTGAAAAGAAAAACCGAAAAAATCCTGAATATTGACGATAATATCAGGCAACTGGCTGAAGATATGCTGGAAACTATGTACAAGGCCCCCGGGGTCGGCCTGGCCGCACCCCAGATAGGCTGTTCCATAAGTCTTGTGGTTGCTGATCCCGGCGATGAGGGCGAACCTTCACCTCTGATCCTGATCAATCCCGAAATCACCGCGCATGAAGGCCAAACCGGTATCACTGAAGGCTGCTTAAGCGTTCCCGACTACACCGCCGAGGTTCCCCGTTATCAGAAAATTATTGTTAAAGCCTATACCTTAGACGAAAAAGAGGTGGAGTTAACCTTGGAAGACTTCCCCGCAATCGTTCTCCAGCATGAACTCGACCACCTCCAGGGCATTCTTTTTATCGATCGGATCAGCCGCCTGAAACGCAACATTTACGATCGTAAATTGAAAAAAGGAACCCTCAACCAATCATGAAAATTCTACTTCTCGCTTCCGGGGAATTCGCGATCCCCACCTTGGAATTACTAGCCGGACATCGACCAACGGTTGATCTTAAGCTCTTCTCACAACCGGACCAAGCTCAAGGCCGAGGCCGCAAAAAAGCACCGACACCGGCCAAAGAGACGGCTTTAAACCTCAACCTGAACGTTGAATCTCCAAAAGATATCAACGCCCCGGAAAGCCATCAGCAGATTAAGGGGTTTGCCCCGGACTATCTGATTTTAGTGGATTACGGCGCCAAACTCAGTCCGGCGACAATCGCTCTACCCAAACGGGCCGCCATCAACCTTCACCCCTCCCTGCTGCCCGCTTACCGGGGTCCGGCACCGATGCCTTGGGCTTTGATCAATGGTGAACCGATGACCGGCGTCACAACCCAACTGATTGGGGAAAAGATCGATTGCGGCAATATCCTGCTCCAGGAACCCACCTTTATTTTCGACCATGAGACCCTGCCCCAGTTATCCAGGCGCCTCAGCCTCCTCGGGGCACCATTGGTCTGGCGTACGATTACTGAACTGCAAGCCGGAAACATAGAACCTCGCCCCCAAGACGAACGCTTAGCTTCATTGGCACCCAAATTTAAAAAAGAAGATGGCCTCATCAACTGGCATGCACCGGCAGAGGCCCTCTTTAACCGCATCAGAGGGTTGAACCCCTGGCCCGGAACTTACACCTTTCACCACGGCAAAAGAGTCAAGATTATCGAGGCTCGACCCGTACAAACGCCTCCGATCATGGCCCCCGGCACCATTATGGTGGACACCGACAAGCTTCTGGTCGGCTGTGGACAAACCAGCGCCTTAAGCATTGAGCGTCTGCAAGTGGCCGGCAAACCGATCCGCAGCGCCAGCGAATTTCTGCGCGGTTATAAAGCCCGGGAAAATGATTTTTTCGGCATTCGCTAAATGAGTACTCCTAAAACTTCCGAGCCCGCCCTACCACCCTCAAAAAAGAGGATCTTCATCGGTCTTTTAGGGCTTACTTTCGCCCTTATCATGCTCCTGATCCTGATTGGCGGTTGGGTTGCAACGATTGGATTGAATCACCTCCACCCCATCCTGACCCTGATTGCCCAGACCATTGCCGTTCTCACCTGCATCTTTTTGAGCGGCATTATTTCGGCCCTGATTTTCTCCATTCTCCTGGAAAAAGACCTACCCTTTACACAGAGAATTCGCGGCTTAGGTATCAAACTTTTCCTCCCTTTGATGGAGATCCTCGGCCCACGTTTAGGTATTTCAAAAGAGCGGGTGCGCAACTCTTTCATCGAGATCAACAACCGCCTGCTGATCTCCGGAAACCGCCACAAGAACAAGTCGGAACACCTACTCCTGCTTCTACCCCACTGTCTGCAAAACGCCGACTGTCAACGCCGCATTACCACCAACATCGACAATTGTCAGCAATGCGGCAAATGCGACATTGACGCCTTGGTTAAACTTGCCCAAACCTACAAGGTTCGCATCGCGGTCGCTACCGGCGGCACCCTGGCTCGTAAAATCGTCCGTGATCACAAACCGAGATTAATCGTTGCCGTAGCCTGCGAGCGTGACCTGACCAGCGGTATTCACGACACCTTCCCCCTGCCGGTGTACGGCATTCTTAATCAGCGCCCTGAAGGCCCATGCTGGAATACCAGAGTCGATGTCGCCGAAGTTGAAAAAGCTCTGCAAATTTTCTTAAAAAGGGTTTAGCGGCAATATGTCCACACCCCCTTTTGCTCGTGAAATAAAGACCATTGCCAACGCTCTTACAGAAGCTGCAACCATCCACATCAGTGGTCTGCAGGGCTCCGCCCCGGCCCTGCTACTGAGCCAGGTAAACCATCTTAAGACCTCCGGCTTTATCATCATCAGTGACGATTTTCAAAAAAGCCAGAATCTTTGCCGCGATGTTGCCGCCTACCTTGAGTTAGTACCATCCTCAACTCCTAAACCAGAGCTTCTGACCCTGCCTCCCTTGCCGCGCCTGGCCTACCGACAAACCTTGCGCAGCGGCCGCATTGAACGCGAGCGCATCAAAACCCTAGCCCAAATCCGCAACCTTAAAAGCTTTCTCTGTTTCACCACGATTGCCGCCTACGCCGACCGCCTGCTGGCTCCAACAAGTTTTTACCAGCGCTTTTCCCGCCTTGAATGGGGCCAGACTATCGACCGGGAAAAACTTTTCAACCAACTTGAAAAATCAGGATATGTTCGTGTCCCGGTCGTTGACGAGCCTGGAGATTACAGTGTCCGCGGAGGCGTAATTGACATCTTTTCAACCCTGCATGAAGAACCTATGCGCCTCGATTTTTTCGGTGACGAGATTGAATCGATCCGCCCGTTTAATCATCTGACCCAGCTCAGCAAAAAGCTTGAGTATGAATTCATGGAGCTCGGCCCGGCCCGGGAAGTCCTGGCTCCGCCCGATCTTGAGCCGGCTCGACAAAGGGTCAGACAACGTTTTGTCGAACTCAACGATTCCCATATCGCTCTAGGCCAGGCCTTGGAAGAACTCGGTCAGAGCCCGAATCGGCCCGGTTTTGAGGCCTGGCTGCCGGCCTTTGAACCTCAATGGCATTCACTAAGCGATTTCTTCCCTGACGACTGCGGCGTCATCTTCATTGACCCCCTGGATCTCAACGAACAACTTGAAGACTTAAGCCAGCAGCTTAAGGAGGGTTATGAGCGGGTTTTAGGAGAGCAGCGCCTGGCCTATCCTCCCGACGCCTACTTCATGCCGTCCGACCGGGCTCTTAAAGCTCCCGCCGGCAGCGCGACAATCTATATAAGCGAACTCAGTTGCAAACCAGGAACCGCCGACGATAGCGAGGAAAAAAACAACACTCAAGAAATACTTTTTAAAACCCGGGACAATCTCTTCCTCAGAGACAGCATCAAGCAAGCGGTTGCTGGAACCGGAGAAAATCCGCTGAGCGCTGGCGCAACCCTACTCAAAGAGCATCTGGCCCGGGGTTACCGCATTTTCCTGGCGGGCCGCAACCAAACGACCAGCGAACGCCTCAAATCCCTCTTACTTGAATACGGCCTACCGGTTGAAACATCTTCAGAGACGATTGAGCAAACGGTCAAGACTATCACCCTAATGACTGTCCGTTTAAGTTGCGGCGTCCTATTGCCGACGGAAAAAACTCTTTTTTTAAGCGACACCGACCTCTTCGGCCCCAAACAAAAAGTACGGACCACAACCAGGCACAACCAGGAGAACCACGACTCTTTTTTTGATGATTTTGCCGAAATCAAACCGGGCGAATACATCACCCACATCGAACACGGGATCGGCCGTTATCAGGGTTTGAAAACCCTAACCGTTGAGAACATCGTCAATGAATACTTGATTCTTGAGTACCAGGGGGAAGACCTCCTCTATGTACCGGTCGATGCTTTTGACCAACTCCATAAATATCACGGTAGCGGCGATAAAGCCTCCACCATGAGCCGTCTCGGCGGGCCGCAGTGGGCGGCATCCAAAGAGAAAACCAGAAAGGCGATCGATGATCTGCTCCTTGAGCTTCTTGATCTCTACGCTGATCGTGAGGTTATCGAAGGCCGGGCCTGTTTGGAGCCGGATCATATCTTTCGTGAATTCGAGGCCGCCTTTGCCTACGAGGAGACCCCTGACCAACGCCGGGCGATCGACGAAGTCATCAAGGATCTGACCGCGGCAAAACCAATGGATCGCCTGGTCAGCGGCGATGTCGGTTTCGGCAAAACTGAAGTCGCCCTGCGGGCCGTTTTTCTGGCGGTTTTATCAGGCCGTCAGGCAGCTATCCTGGTACCAACTACAGTTCTTGCCCAACAGCACTTTGAAACTTTTAAGGAGCGTTTTAAAAACTATCCAGTCACAGTTGCCGTCTTAAGCCGTTTCCGCACTCCAGCCCAACAAAAACAAGTTGCCGAAGGTTTACGTCAGGGCGCAATTGATGTCGTTATCGGAACCCATCGCCTGCTCCAAAAAGATATCTCGTTCAAGAATCTAGGCCTTTTAGTGCTGGACGAAGAGCATAAATTCGGCGTCCGCCACAAGGAGAAGTTAAAGAACTTAAGACGTCACCTCGACGTCATCTCGATGAGCGCGACCCCGATTCCGCGCACCCTGCAATTCTCACTCTCCGGAATGCGCTCTTTAAGCGCGATCACGACCGCCCCCCGCGATCGTCTGGCAATCCGAACTTTTGTCGCTGCCTATGATGATATTATCATCCAGGAGGCGGTTGAAAAAGAGCTTGGCCGCGGCGGCCAGATCTTCTTTGTCCATAACAGCGTCGCCACCATCGAAGCCCGGGCTACCCGCCTTAAAGCCCTGCTTCCCAAGGTCAGAATCGGCGTCGGTCATGGCCAGATGCGGGAGAACGCACTGGAAAAGGTAATGCTAGACTTTGCCGAGCATCATTATGACCTGCTCCTCTGTACAACCATCATCGAATCGGGCCTCGACATTCCTAATGCCAACACCATGATCGTGGAAAATGCGCAAAATTTCGGCCTCGCCCAGCTCTACCAGTTACGCGGCCGAATCGGGCGTTCACAACGTAAAGCCTATGCTTACCTTATGGTTCCGGAACTTGAGAGACTGACTCCGGAAGCCCGCAAGCGACTCAATGCTCTGGCCGAAGCCAACACTTTAGGGGCCGGTTTCCGCATCGCCATGCAGGACCTCGAGATTCGCGGGGCCGGTAACCTTCTGGGCAAAAAACAGTCGGGCCAGATCTCGGCCGTCGGCTATGAACTCTACCAGGAGATGCTCAACGAGGCGATTAATGATGCTCGCGGCCACCATCAGACCAAGATTCCTGAGCCTGAAGTCAAGGTCTCTCTTTCGGCCCATATACCTCCCGGCTATCTTCCCGACCTAACCTTACGATTACAATTTTACAAAAAAATTGCAGCCACCGAAAATGAGCTCGGGTTAACCCATTTAGAGGATGAATTGAATGATCGTTGTGGCCAACCGCCGGAAGAGGTGCTCAATCTGCTGCGCCTCAAAAGTCTGAAAATTCTTCTCAAAAGCTATCGCGTTCTGGCCTTAGAACTCGGTCGTAAAAAAGTCAGTCTCCATTTTGACCCCGAGAATCCTCCGACAGCCGAAAAAGTTATGAACCTCTTGCAAGAGGAACCGGACCGCTGCAAGCTGACTCCGGACCACTGGTTCAGCATGGAGGTCACTCTGGAACCCCATGAACTCTATGCCTGGTGTGAAAAGCTATTGCAAAAAATCCATTGACCTGATAGATGAGCGGCGTTTTTTAAGAGTTAAGTCACAGCGGATAGTGGTGGACTTTGCTTCGCCCTCTGTAACCGATAGATACCCCAAGGGCACTTCTTCGCTACGCTCAGGGCGCAAGCTAAAGATCTGTCCCCGCATCAAGACAATTCGGGGCCGGAACCTGAATAGTTAATCAAAATCAATCGATGACACTCAACTCCATGCCAAAAGGACTATTCATGGTAAATTACTTGCGCAACCAGGCCAACCTCTCACTTTTTACCGTTTTTTTTCTTGTTCTGACAATAACGATCGGCTCTCTGTCCGCAACCGCTGCTATGGCCGACCCGGTAGTTGCCGAAATCGGTTCCGAAAAGATCACCCTCAGTCAATTTCAGACTGAAATAGAAAAACTACCGCCCAATTTAAGACAGATGGCCAGCGACAAAAAGATACAAAAAGAGTTTCTTGAGCAGCTCGCAACCTCGCGACTTCTATACCAGGAAGGCATCAAGCAGGGTCTCACCAAAGATCCGGCAGTCAGAAACCAGATCGACAAAGCGACCCATAAAATTGTCCTTGGCGCTCTTTTACAGCGTGAGATCGAAAGCCGTATCAAGGCACCGAGCCAAGAGGAGGTAAATCAATACTACCTGACCCACGCTGATGAGTTCCAGCAGGAAAAACAGGTTAAGGCCCGACATATCCTCCTCAAGGACGAAACGGAAGCTAAGAAACTCTCTGCGGAACTTCAAAAAGGGGCTGATTTTACCGCCTTAGCCCGTGACAAATCTTCCTGCCCGAGCGCCGCCCAAGGAGGTGATCTGGGCTTTTTCACTCGTAACCGCATGGTCAAAGAATTTGCCGATGCCGCATTCACCCTCAAGAAAGGTGAAATCAGCCCCCCGATAAAGACCAAATTCGGCTACCATATAATCATGGTCGAAGAAATCAAGGAAGCCAGTGCCAAGCCCCTGGATGAAGTGCGTACTACAATTGAAAACAAACTCACCCAAGAGAAGAAAAACCAACTTTTCAAAGATTATGTCGAAAGCCTAAAAAAGAAATTTAAAATAGTTCTGCACCCAGACGTTATTGAAACTAATTGAGAAAATTTCACAGATACTGTTGCATCCTGTTATTACCCTTGATGAGCTGTGCTCTTATATCTGGCTGCTCTCCTCCCAAAGAGGTGGTCGCGACCATAGATAAAGAGACGATCACCAGAACCGAGGTCAGGGCCCGCCTCAAGGGCTACAGTGAGGAGAGCGCAACCGAAACAACGCCGCCAACCGCACAACAAAACCAGTTTTATAGTGCCAAAGCTGTCTTAGAGCAGCTCATCAATGAGCGCCTATTACTCCTTGAAGCCCGGCGCCAAGGCCTGATCACTGATACCGAGAACGATCCCGGCAGCTACCAGGCGGTAATGCGAAAGGTTTTGAGCCGACTGGGGAAAGAGGTCCCTTTCCCAAATCTGGAAGAAGCCAAAAGACATTACGAACAACATACTGAAGAATTTGTCGTCACTCCCCGCTATCAACTCGAGCACCTGCTCTTAAATTCGGAGCATTCGGCCTGGGAGCTTAAAGAGCTGCTCGACAAAGGGAAAATAACTATGGCAGAAGCGGGCCGCAAGCAGGTCGCTGGCGCCCGAATTGCCGATAGCGGCCAAAATCGCTTGGTGACAGCTGAAGAGCTACCCCCCGGCTTTGCTGAAATCCTACCCAGATTAAAACTTAAGAAAATCAGTCCGGTCATCGCCACCCCCTATGGTTATCACTTAATCCGGGTCGAAAAACGTCTGCCTGCGGGGAATATCCCCTTTCCCGAAGTTGAAAACCAAATCAAGGATAAGCTTTTTGCCCAACGTTTGCAAAACAACTACCAACGCTGGTTAAAACAAAGCAAAGAACAACATACCATTGAAATTTTTCATCAGCACCTCGCTGACCTGTAAGAGAGATAAATATGAAACGAAAAATTCTTCCTCCCGGTAAAATAATTTTCATTTTTTTTCTGATTGTCTTTGCCCTGTCGATTTTTCCGCATCTAACTCAAGCCCGCATTGTTAACCGGATCATGGCGATCGTCGGCAATCAGGTTATTACCTCTATGAATCTGCGCCAAGCGATCTCAGTTGAGCATCACCAGGAAGATTTTAAAGCCCTCCCTGTCGAAGAACAGAATAGCATTATCAAAAAAGAGCTTGACGGGCTTATCGACGACCTCCTTATCGCCCAGAAAGCAGCCTCCCTGGGCATAAGCATCACTGATGAAGATATTGAAGCCACCATTGAACGGGTTCTGAAACAGAACCGTATGAACCAGGAAATGTTGGAAAAAGCTCTTGCAAGTCAAAACCTTAACTTTACCTCCTATCGCAATAAAATTGCCAGTGACCTACTCAAGGCTAAATTTGTCTCCAGAGAGGTCAAAACCAACATTATCATAACCAACGAAGAGGTCCTCGACTACGCTGAAAAACATGATCTTTTCAGCCAAGATGACAGCGTCACTCTGGCCCAAATTTTCATCCCCAATGGCTCCCCTAATGCCGCCTCAGGAAAAGACAATGAAATCTGGAAGAAAATCCGTATACGTCTGAAAAATGAAGAAAATTTCTTTACTCTTGCAAGTGAGTTCTCCGAAGGGCCGGCGGCGGCCAAAGGTGGACGCTTGGGCACCTTCAAACGTGGCAATCTGCTAGCGGAGATCGAAGAAGTTGCTTACAAACAACCCCTGGGTGAGGCCAGCAAGGTAATCATTACCTCACTGGGCAACCACATGATCATGATCACCAACCGTACCGGTAAAAATGAAGAGAGCGCCCTATCGCCGTCCGCCGAAGAACAGATCAAAGATAAACTTTACGAAGAGAAACTGGAAAAAGCCCTGAAAAATCTGGGCCGGGATCTGCGCCGCGAATATAGTGTCAAAATCATGCAATAGGAAAGATTAATGCTGCAAGCCGATGAACTGCGCCGGCAATTTGCCAAAAATCCGACCTGCATCAAACGGGAATGCCCGCTCTTTCCTCAACCTATAAAAACAGATTGTTAATACTTAAATTACTATTGCCATGTCCCGCCATCCTGCCTGCCATCAGTGCCGCCACTACTATGTCACCTATGACCCCAAAAAGCCGCATGGCTGCAGGGCCTACTCTTTTAAAGCAAAAGAGAATCCAGCCCAGGTGGTTTTGAGCTCTTCGGGAAAACCCTGCCTGATGTTTATTGCCAGAGAAAAGCAAAACCCGTCCTAAATAGTCGGCCATGAAGAACTCGATTTTTGATGTTTTCACCCTACGCTTGAGTTATAGGAAACGCTAGCTGTCGGAAAGCTTGACCAAAAAGCATAAATTTAATATAGAGTACTTTGTCTAGCAAAGACTGTGGAACGACCCTGACCTTATCGAGATTCAAACCCACGATAAACGCTTGACCCGACATAACCGAAACCAAACATGATTTCAGGATCCAGAACTTAAAGTTACCGTTTCATCAAGGATCGTAACTTAAAATGGCCCTGTTTTTTCCAAAAGAGTACAACGCGACCCCCTACCGGGCTCTCTATGACAGCCTCTCCCCTGTCGGCCGTCTGATGATCCAGCGGGAATTTGTCGGGGTCAGTTATCTGCGGCGCTTTCATCTTCTGAAAAATTCGCTATCAGGTCCCAGCTTCAAGAGTGATCAGTTGGCTGCCGGCCGCTTTTTCCACAGAAAACTGACTATCAGCCACCTTGACTGGCGCCATAGAGAGATTGCTAAAGCCCACCTTAAATTGATCTTCCGCCACTTTCTTTTCGGTTTTCTGGTTCAGTTTGCCAGTCGCAAACATGAACTCCCTCTACCCCCGCCCGACCCCTTCTGCTACTGGGAAACATCCGCCAATCTGATTGTCATGCGCTGGATGAACCGTCATCGCCAAAATTGGGAAAGCGCTATTGACTCATCAATTGACCAGGTAGTTTCCGAATCAATTCGCCATCACTTTATCTACTACCTGCTCTCTTTTGTAATCGCCAGGAAACTCTATAACCGGGATGAGCTGGCTGACGAAATTGTCGCTTGTCGGGCTCAAGCTCTGCCGGGCACCACCCCGATCGGGGTTGAGATGGAATTCAGCAATCTTGGACGCTTGGCGATCAACAAAAAAAATCCGGCCCAGCTTATCAGCCGCGATCACTTCCACAATATGGAATACTACACCAGTTTCCGACTTGAGGACGTCACCTGGCGGCTGGGTGGCTATGTCGACACTCATGAACATGGTCGCCGACTAATCTCGCTCTCACGTTACGGAGGATTTTTTGAATATTCTATGGTTCGGATCGATTATCCCCGCACCTATACCCTACCCCTGACTACCGACCCGTCTATCGCGAATCAGATGATCTGTGAAAGTATAGATTTCATCAATGAGATCAAACCTCACAGCCTACATATAAATATTGAGAAGAGAGGTAACGGAGAGATTGAGCCCCAACTTGATGATTTTTTATGCCTGCTTTTATTGGGTGGGGATCTGGGCTACAACGAGGATGGTCAATTAAAGGAGAAACGTTTTGCCGACAAGGAGTTTCACCGAATCATCAATCACCGCCGCCATCTCTCACTGCTGGAAGAGATCAAGAAAGATGTTATCGAATACGCTTTTTTACGCCTCTGGAAGAAAGGTGAACGAAACTACAACTACCGGCCAGTAATTTTAGCTCTTAAAGGTTTCCAATACGCTTATCATCTAGGGGCTAACTGCCTCGATCAACTGCCCGAGATGCTGTCCTGGGCCGAAAAACCATCCCCTTTGCCGACTGCCTCACTAAACAATTTTGTCTACAATGTGGAGAATGGTTTAAAAACGGAAGGGGTCTATTCTGAAGATTTTCTAGCTAACTACACAAAAGAACTTTCAGACATCCTCCTGGGTCGTCAACAACTGCTGCGTTAAAAACAATATAACACTACGAATTAAACAAAGTTTTCCCGCGTCTTACGGCGATTTTCCCGGCACAACTCAGGGTTCTTGCAAAATTTGGCGCAGGCGGTTGTACCGGACCAATGGGCATGCATCTCTTCATCCATGCACATTCCCGGGACGATATGAACTTGTTCCGGCTTTGGAATACGCCTTAATTTATTGAACACGGTTCTGACCCGGCCCGGCTCCTTTATAATCGGCTGTTCACAGAGCAGTTTCCAATTACCACAGGAGATAAAATACTCTTTCTGATGCTCTGGAGTGAGATGATCCAGGGGATAAGTGTAGACCCAGGCCTTACGCTCTTCAAACTCCTGTTTCTCGGTATCGATTTCAACAATAATCGGCATTTTTTTGCGAATATAGACACTTTTACGACTATCATCAGGGTAGTAGCCCTCAAGCCGATCAAGCGCCCGCATGATTTTCACCGGATCACCGAAACTCATCAACTCACCGACCACCAGATCCTGGCAGCCATCCAGAGTAATTAAACCGGGAAAGCCAATCGGCAGATGGTAAAGAAAACCCTGACAATAGGCCGGCAGAATGGTTTTTACTTTTTTACGGAGAAAACGATCGAAATTTTTATAGCGTCGCAAGAGGCTGCCGTAGACAAAGAAATAGGGGGTTTCGGCAACTGCGGCACGGCGCATTTCGAGCAGTTTTCTCCAACGAGGGTTGGTAATGATACAGACACCTCTTGAGAAAAAATTAGGGGTTAAATTTATTTATACGAGAAAAATCGTAACTGTTCAGCCAACCCGCGGAATAGTTACGAAAAATCACTCTTTTTTATTCCCGGCAACCTTCATAATAATTTCGGCGGCTCGTTCCGCCAGGCTGAAGAGATCGGTTTTTGCAACATACTCTTTGGCATTGGCACTCCAGAGCAGACGTTGTGAAACAGAATCTAGCATCTCAAAGAGCAGCCGGTCAAGCTGTTGCTGGGCAAAAGGTGAAGCTACTAATTTCCCGGCCCGAGCTCTTTCAATATGGACACTGTAGCCGCAGACTGAGGTCACTAGAACCGGCAAACCGGCGGCCAAGGCCTCAATTAAAACGCCTCCGGTGTTCTCTTGGTAAGCAGGATGAAGAAAAAGATCAGCGGCCGCCAGAAAACGGAGCACATCAGTACGACCACCGGTAAAAATAACCCTTTCGGCAAGGCCCTGACGTCGGGCAAGTTTTCGATAATACTCAAGATTATCATCACCAACAACCAGCAGACGACTCTTTTGACAAAGCTCCTCCGGTAGAGCCTGCATGGCGTTAAGAGCGCGGTCGACGCCTTTTCGTTTGAAACCACTGCCGATCATCAAGACCACCAATTCGTCTTGACCAACCCCCAACTCCTCACGCAGAGACCGCCCTAGTTCAAGACTGTCCGATGGTAGAAGGCGATCGGTTGACACACCGGGCGGCAGGTCGTGAAAACGCTCAGTCGGAGTTTTGTAGATAGTTTGAAAGAGCCGCTTTTGCACCTCTGATATCGAAAGAATAGTTGTCTTTGCCGCAGGTTCAAAAACTGCTCGTTCAAAAGCAACCAGAGTGCGATAACGGGAAGTCAAACGATAAACCCGGCTTCTCTGCTCAACCGTGGCCACATAACAGGGATCGGCGGCAAAGTAGAGATCGAGACCGGGCATCTTATTAAAACCGACGACAGCCCGATAACCTTTGCCCGAAGCTTGATCCTGAAGGCGCTTGGCAAAAGATATATATTGACGATGATGGCTGAAGCCCTTACC
>JAGHAQ010000056.1 GCA_021161425.1 Candidatus Tharpella sp.
ATGACCCCAATTACACAATTACACATGCAATTACACACCAGAGAAGCAGGAAAATCAGCAGCATTGTCAGTTTGTGCAAAAAATGCAACAACTCGAATGAACAAAAAACATTTTGCAAAATATACATATTGCTGATTTAACGCAACACTACCAACAGTTGTTCAGATAGTCCGAATAACTTGGTTGCATTGTGGAGAATGAATTGCAGTCTAGTGAGAAAAACGACATCCTGCTGTACCAGGCCGATGATGGCCAAACACGGCTGAAGGTCCATCTCGAAAAAGAGTCCGTTTGGCTAACCCAGGCCCAATTGGCCAATCTTTTTGCGGTAAAAACCCCTGCGGTCAACAAGCATTTAAAGAAGATCTTTCTCAGCGGTGAGCTGAAGGAGAAGGCAGTTATTTCCATTTTGGAAACAACTGCTGCCGACGGCAAAAACTATAAAATCAGATACTACAATCTTGATGCAATTATTGCCGTGGGATATCGGGTGAACAGCTACCAGGCAACCCGCTTCCGCCAGTGGGCGACACAGGTATTGCGCGACCATCTTGTTAAGGGCTACACCATCCACGAACAGCGCCTGCGCGAAGAGACGGACAAACTGCGGGAGATGCAACAAACTGTCGATCTGCTCGCCCGCACCCTGACCACTCAGGAGCTAGTTACCGAAACCGGCAAGGATGTGCTTCGGGTGATCAGCGATTATGCCTACGCTCTGGCCACCCTCGACCGCTACGACCATGGCACCCTGATCCTTGGTGAGACAACCGGCACGACCTTGCGCGTGATCGACTACGAGGAGGGAATTAGTCTGGTCAAGACGATGAAGGGGGAATTCGATGGCCTGTTCGGCATTGAGAAGGATCAGGGCTTTAAGAGTGCTCTGGGAACCATTTACCAGACCTTCGACGGCAAGGAGCTTTATCCCAGTGTGGAAGAGAAGGCAGCCAATCTCCTCTACTTTGTTGTCAAGAATCACGCTTTCAGCGATGGCAACAAACGGATTGCCGCGGCTCTGTTTATCTATTTTCTCGCCGGAAATGGTATTCTCTACCGCCCTGATGGTTCCAAACGGTTGGCCGATAATGCCCTGGTGGCGCTAACGCTTTTGATTGCCGAGAGCCGGCCTGAAGAGAAAGAGACTATCGTCAAAGTGATCGTCAACCTGATTAACCGGAGTAATGATTAAATTTGATGAACCATAAAATAACTATGCAAACTATCCACAAGGTGGTAGTATTGCACGCATGATTAAACGTCGATTACATAGCAAGCTGAATGCGTTACTGGATAAAAATCCTACGGTGGTACTGATCGGACCAAGACAAGCGGGTAAAACAACTCTGGCGCTTGAAATTGTTTCCGCACGAAACGCCCTGTATCTTGACCTTGAAAGCCCAAGAGATTTGGCGAAACTGAGCGACATCGAACAATTTTGCCAAGCCAATGCCGATACACTGTTGGTTCTTGATGAAATTCAACGCATCCCCGACCTTTTTGCTCCTTTACAGAGCATTATTGATCAACGTCGTAGAAGCGGGCAGAAATACGGCCAGTTCCTGCTGTTGGGATCGGCATCCATTGAGCTTTTAAAACAATCCAGCGAAAGCCTGGCCGGTCGTATCGCCCTCGCGGAACTTTTTCCTCTTGATGCCCTGGAAATCGAACCGACCACAACGGCTGTGCAGTCATTGTGGCTGCGTGGCGGTTTCCCTGAAAGCTGCCTGGCGGAAAATGATACAGCGAGCCTGGACTGGCGCTGGAATTTCATCCGCACCTACCTGGAAAAAGATATTCCCCTGCTCGGGCCGCGCATTCCCGCTGAAACATTGCGGCGTTTATGGACAATGCTGGCGCACAATCAGAGTGCAACACTCAATGCTTCTAATCTTGCAGGCGGGTTGGGTGTCAGCGGCCAGACGGTCGGTCGCTATATCGATCTTCTGGTTGACCTGCTGCTGGTTCGGCGCTTGCAGCCGTGGCGGAGTAACGCCGGCAAACGGCTGGTGAAAACACCAAAAGTCTATGTCCGCGACAGCGGTATTGTTCATGCGCTGCTCGATATTGAAGATTTCAACAGCCTGCTTGGACATCCGGTTGTCGGTGGAAGCTGGGAGGGGTTTGTGGTTGAAAACATCCTTGCTTCGATCAGTGAGCGTATCCCACGCAGTTTTTATCGCACATCCGGCGGTGCTGAAATTGATCTGATTCTGGAACCTACCGCAAGCGAACGTTGGGCTATTGAGATAAAACTCTCAACCGCGCCCAGAGTGAGCAGGGGGTTTTACAGCGCCTGCG
Organism: Candidatus Tharpella sp.; assembly: GCA_021161425.1. Classification (GTDB taxonomy): domain Bacteria; phylum Desulfobacterota; class Anaeroferrophillalia; order Anaeroferrophillales; family Tharpellaceae; genus Tharpella. The sequence continues at coordinate 2,302 of JAGHAQ010000056.1, forward strand.
ACGATATCCAGGCGACACGGAAAATTCTGATTTATTCCGGCGAGGATTCGTTTCCCATGAAGGACAATATTGAGGCCATGAGCCTGCAATCCTTTATGAAGCAACTAACGTAATCGAAAGATTGCCAGAGAGCCGTCCTGAAGAGAAAGATACTATCGTCAAAGTGATCGTTAACCTGATAAACCGGAGTAATGATTAAATTTTATGACACCAGCTGCAATTGTATCCAAGCTTTGGAATTACTGTAACGTCCTCCGAGCAGATGGCGGGCCTACAACTATGAAGAACTTTTCACCCGCGATAAAGCCAGCCTCGATATCTTCTGGCTCAAGGACGAATCTTTGGAAGATTCCGCCAACCTACCTGAACCGGGTGTCCTCGCTGCCGAAATAGTCGAAGATCTGCAGGCGGCACTGGAACAATTTCGGGAGATAGCCACAGATCTGTGAAATTCGGAAGTATTGCATTGAACAAGTTAAGAGCATAGGTGATTTGGTCGTATAAAAGACAACGTTGACCGTCTATTACTCTCGATAGATGATCATGGACCCGGATTGATACGACCTGAAATCCAGGTTGCGTATGTATTTAACATGTCCAACAAAGCGCGGCAGAGGGAACATCCATACCAATAAATTTACAGGGAGGATTTTCGTGCGGATTTTTTTGCATAGTCTTTATTTTGCAGCCGTCAGTTTTTTACTTGGCGGCTGTTTTCAAATTACTGAAATTTACACCCTAAACCCTGAGGGGTCGGGCAAGGTCGTTTATGAGGCCGTATTTCCGGTTACCGATCTGGGAATTGAGAAAAGTATTGACCCAGAGATAAAGTTGAAAGAGGAAATCTTGGCAGAACTAAAGCATGCCAAGGGAGTCGAAGCCTGGGACGAGGTCAGTTACAAATATGAAGGTAAAGATAAGATTTATTTCAAGGGTACGGCCTATTTTAAGGACCTTTCGAAACTTAAATTTTATAATTTCGGCATCAAGACTACTTTTTTGGATCTTATTATCTTTTCCCGTAAGGAAGGGCGCTTAAGCATAGAGCTTAGAAGCAGCAAGACAGCGGAAAAAAATGACAGTGGCGAGAAAAAGATAGAAGAAAAACATATGCTTGCATTGACCGAAGCTGAGGTGAAGCAACAGTTAGTTGAAAGTAAAAAAGAGATTATTAAGACTAAAATGATGCTGGCCGGATTGCTTTCCGATCTTAAGATAGAGCGCACCTTTTATTTGCCCGGTACGATAGCTTATAGCAGTAATTTTGAGCGTAATTTGGACGGTTCGGTGCGCAATAATTTTGCAGGAGCCAGATTGCTGGAGCTGATAACCGCCAAATTAGATGATGAGGAATGGCTCCGTCAGCAAATTAGAATCGGCCGGGATGTAGAGGAAGAATATTTGCCTGACAAGTATAACGTTAATGGTCATCTTTTTGGACAAAAAACCCCAGTTCGAGTAGTCATGACCAAAACAGATGTTCCTCTTTTCGACTACGAAAAAGAGATTGCTCAAGTCAAGATTAATTATCAAAACTTCCTTGCCAAGCTGGAACCTCTTAAGCTTCCCGCCCCCATAAAAGTTGATCCGGCCACTATTGGCAAGTTTTCCGTGGCGGGAATACGTTATATTGCTTTTGATGATGTCGAAAATGGAATACAACCTTTAGGTTATCGGCGAGGGTATACGCTGGCGATCATGGGGATTCTACAGGAACAAGCCAGAAAATTACTGCCTGGCAAGTTAGAAACAGCTCTCACTGACACCGGGATTAGCCTGCTTCCCGAAAGTGATCGAGATCGAGAAATTTCTTGGCCTAAACTTGGCAAGGATGGCCGTACCGTACTCCTTGAATTAGAGTTAAAAAACCCAGGTCAGAAAGTTAAATCTCTGCAAAAGCTCTCCGGCACCCTTGATTATCTGGTCAGTGCTGGTGAATTCAATATGGTTGATCTTGGGATTAGTAAGTTTGAAAAAGGGGTTGAGGGGCATAAATTTGGAGCGAAAGTTATCTCTGCCGGCGTTGATTCCTTTGATATTCTTGTCGATGTGGTCAAAGATAGTATTAAATCTGCCAAACTTTTTGATAAGCAAGACAATAAAGTAGATGCCATATGCAGTTATTCATGGTCGCCTACGTATACAATTCTAAAGTTTAGCCCTATGCAACAAGGCCAACAATTACCACTCGAGGGCAAGGTACAACTCGAAATACTTGCAGATTTCAAGGTATATGAACTTGAGTTTGAGCTGACTGACATCCCTCTGTTTGGAAGGTAATTAATAATAATGCCGGAGCAAAAAGAAAATTGCCGAATAGCGGTCATCATTCCCCTCTACAACCACGCCGCAACCCTGGGGAAAGTAGTCGCCGATGTTCAACGTTTTTCGGATTTAATTATCGTCGTTGATGACGGCAGCAGTGACGATGCCATTGAAGAGTGCGCAAAGCTCGACAATACCGTTCACATTATCCGTCACCCCCGAAACCGGGGCAAAGGGGTGGCAATTCTAAGTGGGGCCGCAAAAGCGCGGGAGCTTAAAGCCAGCCACATTATAACGATTGATGCCGATGGTCAGCATTTCGGCGAAGATCTTCCCGCTTTTTTTGCGGCAATAAGCAAAGATCCCGAAGCTATAACTGTGGGCTGCCGTAAATTTGATGAAACCTATGTCCCCGGCAGTTCCCGTTTCGGGCGGAGTTTTTCGAACTTCTGGTTCCGGGTTCAGACCGGGCGCAAGATCGGCGACAGCCAGAGTGGTTTCCGGGCCTATCCTCTGAACGTACTGGCCGCCTTCAAGTGGCGGGAAAAACATTACGCCTTTGAAAATGAGGTACTGGTTAGGGCCGCATGGTCCGGCATCAAAGTGCAGGAGATCGACATCAAGGTTCATTACCCGGCCCGACACGAGCACGTCTCCCATTTTCACCGGCTCTGGGATAACCTGCGTTTAAGTTTTTTGAACACCCGGTTGACGATCCGCTCAATGCTGCCTTGGCCCCATAATCAACTTGATGGTGAAGGACTACCTCCGGCGGAACCGGTCTCAATTTTTCATCCTTGGCGTAGTTTAAGCCTCCTCCTCAAAGAGAATGTTACGCCTAAACGACTGGCAATCGCTGTGGGCCTCGGAGTCTTTATCGGGGCTCTGCCCTTACTTGGTATGCGGGCCATGATTATTTTGATGATTACCGGCTACTTCCGACTTAACAAGGTTGTCGCCCTGACAGCCGGAAATATCTGTATGCCGCCCTTTGTCCCGGCTTTCTGTATCGAGGCCGGATATTTTATGCGCCATGGCACATTTCTGACCGAACTCTCACTTAAAACTCTGGGTTATCAAGCTCTTGAACGATTCTGGGAATGGGGCCTGGGCTCGCTGCTGGTAGGGCCGCTGCTGGCAGCGGGAATCGGCTTTATCACCTATCTGGCGGCAAAAAATATCCGTAACCAGCAAACCTTAAACCAAGATAAAGGCCTAAAGATTGGCCTCTGAAAACAATAAAAAGTGGAGCAGTCGCAGTGTCGGCACCCCTTGGCAACATCGCTTTTTCTATTTTTTAATCCGTCTTGGCGGCCGCCATATCGCCTACCCCTTCCTCTACCCGGTAGTGCTTTACTACCTCTTACTGCGGCCCGAAGAGCGCCGCAAAAGCCGCTATTATCTTGATCGCCGTTTTCCCGAACGACGGGGTTTTGCAGCTTTGAAAGACAGTTTTCACATGATTATGGGCTTAAGCCGCTCGCTCGTGGATCGGGCTCTGGTCGGGATTTGCGGCCCCGAAATCCTGCATACCGAATTTCCCGACGGCCGGCGCCTGGCCGACCTTGCCGCCGGCAGCGAAGGTCTGATTATTCTGACCACCCACGTCGGCTGCTGGCAGGCGGCGATGGTCTATCTGGGCAAGCTTAAAGGCCCGGTTCATATGCTGATGCAACAGGAGGAAGGTGATATCGACCGCCACTACTTTGAGCATTCCGGCCAGGAAAACCCCTACCGGATTATCGATCCGACCGGTTTTCTGGGCGGCACCCTGGAGATGGTTGCGGCCCTTAATAGGGGTGAAATCGTCTCGATTATGGGTGACCGCCGCCAAGGTGCAAAAGCGAACAGTCTGGCCGTCGATTTTTTGGGCTCTCCAGTACATTTTCCAGTCGCCGCCTGGAAACTTGCAGCCGTTACCGGGGCCCCGCTGGCCGTCCTTTTTCCAATTAAAACCGGCCCCGACCGCTACCATATCGAGCTCGCCGAGGTCATTAAGATTCCCCAGCAGGACTCGCGCCCGCTTAAGCGCTTGACGCCCTACCTGGCCCGTTACGTGCGAGCTTTAGAGAATCTCTGTACTAAAGAACCGTACCAGTTTTTCAATTTCTATGATATGTGGGAAGAACAACCAAAACCATAAATATAGATTCTAGACAACCAATAGAAAGGGATTTAACATGCATGAAGCCAGCCTGCGAGAGCAGTTGAAAAAAATAATAATTGAAGAGTTGAATCTAGAAGATATCAACGCTTCAGATATCAAAGACGATGATCCGCTGTTCGGCGATGAGGGTTTAGGCCTCGATTCGCTTGATGCGGTTGAACTGGTGGTTCTCATCCAGAAACATTTCGGTGTAGAGATCAAGGATATGGAAGAGGGCCGCGAAGCCCTGGCTTCGATAAACTCACTGGCCGACTTTATCGAAACCAGGCGGGCTGGTTAGAAAAAATGGTGGGCAGTGCCCATCATGGCAACTTAAACTTTGGAGCTTTCCCGAAAATGGAAAACATAATCGTATCTACTCAGCCCTTTTCCGATCAGCGGCCCGGCACCTCGGGACTGAGAAAAAAAGTATCTGTCTTCCAACAGCCCCACTACCTGGAGAATTTCATCCAGGCAACCTTTGATGCACTGGGAGGCGTTGAGGGAAAACAGCTGGCGGTCGGCGGTGACGGCCGTTTCTATAACCGCGAAGCCCTGCAAACCGTCGTGCGCCTGGCGATCGGCAACGGTTTAAAAAAACTGGTCATCGGCCAGGGCGGTATTCTCTCAACCCCTGCGGCCTCCTACATAATCCGAAAGTATGACCTCGACGGCGGTTTTATTCTCTCGGCCAGCCATAATCCCGGCGGCCCGAATGGTGATTTTGGCATCAAATTCAACACCGCCAACGGCGGCCCGGCCCCGGAGAAGATCACCGAAGCGATCTACCAGAAAAGCTTAGCCCTTGACCGCTACCTGACAATTGCGAGCCCGGATATCGACCTCGACACGCGAAACTGTTTCATGGTTAATGAGATGGCGATTGAAATCATCGACCCGGTTACTGATTATGCTGACCTGATGATGGAACTTTTTGACTTTTCCGCGATTGCCAAACTGTTGCAGGATCAAGATTTTACTTTTCTTTTTGA
>JAGHAQ010000069.1 GCA_021161425.1 Candidatus Tharpella sp.
CACGCTTTTCCCCACCTTGAGACTCGCGATCTGCGCGGCAATGTCGACACCCGCCTGAAAAAACTTGCCCGCAAAGAGTATGACGGCATCATCTTAGCCTATGCCGGGGTCAAACGTTTAGGCTGGGCTGACCAGGTAACCGAACTTATAGATCCGCTGATTTCTCTACCGGCGATCGCCCAGGGAGCATTAGGCATCGAAACCCGCATTAACGATAATTTCAACAACCAGCGGCTGGCCTTTTTTCACGACCAGAAAAGCGCCCTCGCAGTACGCGCCGAAAGGGCTCTCTTAAAAACTTTGGAGGGCGGCTGTCAGGTTCCAATCGCCGCCCATGCCACGGTAGATGAAAACAACCGGATATCCCTCACCGGCCTGGTTGCAGCTCTTGATGGACGTAAAATCATCAAAGAGATGGCCTGTGGCGAAGAACCCGAAAATTTAGGTGACGGCCTGGCCCGTACCCTTCTTCAGCACGGAGCTGACGAGCTCTTAAAAGAGTGCTTCGAAGCCAACCCTGAAAACTGACAACCGCCATGCCGACCCGCGAACAGCAGACATTTCCTTTAAAAGGCCTGCGCGTTCTTGTGACCAGACCGCGATCTCAGGCCCGTGGATTCATGGCTCAACTTGAAAAAGCTGGAGCCCGCCCGATCCTGCTGCCGACCATCAAGATCGTCGCACCTCCGACCTGGGAACCGGTCGACAAGGCAATCAGCCAGCTTTCCGACTATCAATGGTTGATCTTAAGCAGCATCAACGGCGTTAACTGCTTTTTTCAACGTTTACAGGAAAAAGGATTTGACTACCGGAGCTGTGCCCACCTGACCACCATCTGCGTCGGCCCGAAAACAGCCCGCGCGGCCACTGAAATCGGTCTTAAAAGTGATATGGTGGCCAAAGAGTATGCCGCCGAAGGCATCATCGAGATCTTTGCCGGACTCGATATCAAAGATCAAAGAATCCTTCTCCCCAGGGCTTTGAAAGCCCGTGAACTCCTGCCCGAAAGCTTACGCCAAAAAGGCGCATGCGTCGATGTCGTACCCGTCTACGAAACTATCTTTCCACCCGAATCAGCCGAGCTGCTCAATCAGCTACTAGGCCAAGAGAATATCGATATCATAACCGTTACCAGCGCCTCAAGTGCTAGCAACCTGGTCAAACACTGCCACGATCCTCAGACCCTTAAGCATTTAAAAAGTTTGCCCACCGCCTGCATCGGCCCCATCACCGCCGATGCTGCGACCACAGCTGGTCTCAACGTCAAGGTAACAGCCGAAGATTACACCAGCGAAGGCCTAATGGAAGCCCTCATAAAATACCGACCTAATGAAATGATATGTGATGAATGTTGAGTTGTCGAGGTCAAGGCTGGATGGCAATAGATTTTTTGCAATTTTATAAAATTGGATTTTTGATTGGGTTGCATTGAGACGCTTGATTCATATATTTACGATCAATCTATCAAAACTCTTCACTTATCGGCAGAATCTTCTGATCGTTAGCGGGTTGCCTGTTCACTAAACCGCTTCCTCGAACCGGTTGAATATTATGGTTCATCCGCTCCTCAATCATGGTCTGGCGATAATTGCTCAGAGTCTCATCACGCATTGAGTAGGTATTATAGATTGACAAGCCACCGACACAAACCGACACTTTTTAATTGATGTCGAAATTTGTCAACGATTACCTAAAGGAATACCAAATTCTCGGTAGATACGAAAGAAGAAGTGGGGATATCTGTCGGGGTTTTCAATATAAGGGCGGTTAGTTTCAGAATCGAGTTTCTCAAACTCGGAAAAGATCTTCTCTTTAGCACTATAATCAAAAGCATAGATCACATCGGCATGAATCCAGTATCCCTTCCAGGGCAGAAAACGACCGGCCAGGATCCAGTCATCATCAGCAACCCGGGCCAGAACCGCATCATCTAAAACTATGGCTTTTTCATCCGCTAACAGAGGGTTGAGGTCGAGAAAGCGACGCTCGCGACGGGCCGTCATCTGAAAAAGTGAAAATACGGATTTTTCCTTATAGGCTTCAAGGAGTTCTCGCTGGAGGGCGGGGAAAAACTCATCGTTCTGTTGTTCAAGGTAGACCTCCGACGACGGATGACCATCAATCAACTCACGAAAGATCAGCAGGTCGACCAGAGCACTGGTATCACCATCTTTTTCCAGTCTCAGCTTTTTATCTTTACCCATCAAACCCAACTCTTTGCCAACCTGCGCAATCGTCGGACCGGCAAAAAGCTTGGCCACATCAGTATTAACCTTGGTCATCCTCTGCCGTAAGAGATTATGCTCACGCTGTTCTCGTCGAAATAAAAACATGATTTTTTCCCTGACCCGGCGAAGCCGGAACCAAAATAGTCGTCAGTAGCCAACTTTCAGAGGTCAGTAAAAAGTCATTCTCGACTGGCGGCTACAAACGGATATTATCAAATTCAGTCGATAATAGTTCTGACCTTCTTATATTTAAACCCATTTTCAATATCCTATAACTTAAACATCTCTTGATGACCAGCATATTTTTCCCGCAGTTTTGGTTTTTCAATCTTGCCCGTGGGGTTACGGGGAACATCATCGAAAAAGAAACGGCGCGGGCGTTTGTAACGGGGCAGATCCTGACAAAAGGTTTCCATATCATCTTCATTGAGGCGACGGCCCGGCTTTAAATCAACGATCGCTGCGACCGCTTCACCCAAACGTTCATCCGGCAAACCAATTACAGCAACATCGTTAATATCTTTATGTCCCTGTAAAAAATCTTCTATTTCAACCGGAAAAATATTTTCACCGCCAGTAATGATGATATCTTTTTTGCGATCAACCAGAAAGATAAACCCATCCTCATCTATACGAGCGATATCGCCGGTATGGAGCCAGCCATCCCTTAAAGTGCGAGCTGTTTCCTCCGGATTATTGAAATATTCACGCATCACTCCCGGCCCCTTGACCACCAGTTCTCCCTTTTCGCCCTGCGGCAAGGGAGAACCCAGGGCATCGACAACCCGACACTCCCAATCAAAACCGGGAACCCCGATAGCACCCACTTTATGAGTGTTACCCCTTCCGAGATGAACACAACCCGGCCCAGTCGACTCACTTAAACCGTAATTGGTATCATACTCCTGCTGCGGAAAGATTTTCAACCACTCCTGAATCAGGCTGGGTGGTACTGGCTGGGCTCCGATATGCATCAGCCGCCACTGCTTAAGCTGGTATTTATCCAGATCTACGGCACCATCTTCAATCGCCGTCAGGATATCCTGAGCCCAGGGAACTAAGAGCCAGACTATCGTGCCTTTTTCTTCTGATACAGCATCTAAAATCCATTCGGGTTTCGCCCCTTTCAGGATAACCGCCTTGGCACCAACAATAAAATTACCAAACCAATGCATCTTGGCACCGGTATGGTAAAGAGGTGGAATCAGGATCAAATTATCATCATGATTCTGAAGATGGTGGCGGTTTTCGACAATACACGACGACTCCAGGTTGCCATGGGTCAGTAAAATCGGTTTTGGCATGCCGGTTGTACCCGAAGTAAAATAGAGAGCTGCACTATCATCATAATGAAGTTCCAGTTGCGGATCTTCGGTCTCGAAATTATCGATCAGATCAAGATAGTTTTCGACACCATCCAGATCACAGGGACCAAGACTGAAAAAATGTTTGACCGAATTCATCTGCTCTTTTACGGCCGCAATCCGGGTGAAAAATTCAGGACCAAAAAAGAGAACATCGGCATCGGCAACCGCGACACAATGTCTGATATTTTCACTGTCAAAACGAAAGTTAAGCGGCACCACCCAGGCTCCGCAGCGCAAAATCCCGAAATAGAGAGGCAGCCATTCCAAAGAGTTCATAGATAGATGTACAACCCGACTGCCGGGCCCGACCCCACGGGAGCGCAATAAGTTGGCAATTTGATTCGCCTGTCGATCAAACTCACACCAACTTATCTCGCGCCGGCTATGATGTTCAGGGTCTCTTTCAATTAAGGCCGTCTCATCTGCATACATCCGCCCGTTACGGGCTAAAATCTCGGTAATCAGCATATAATTGTCCTCTTCAATCTGCGGCTGGGAAAAAACAAGTTAAAATGATGGTTAGATACAGCAATTTTCAGACCGGCACCAAAGTCAATCGTTATCACATCATATAACACAATAAAAAAAACATCTAATCAAATTGAGAAATATTTTACCGGCCAATGGTTACTTTTACCCGATCTATGGTCTTGATAACAGCGCTTCGATTAAATGTTGCAAAAAGGCTGATAACTGAGGTAAAATGGAGCTTAATCAGGCATCATTAAAAAACAGATTGATGACGGGAAACAGATGGAAACTATCCGCCTGCGGGTTAAAAGAACCAGCTACGTAAATCCCGATAACGGTTATGTCGTTCTTAAAGGTGAGAGCGGACACCGCCCGCTGACGGCAGTCGGTTATCTGCCCGAAGCCTTGGATGGTGGCAAGCTTGAGGGCACCGACTTTGAATTTGACGGCCAATGGGAGATGAGTAAATTCGGACGTCAGTTTGCATTTACGGCGGCCCGTCTGACCACCAACCAGCTTTTCTACTTTCTGGCCAAGGTCGTTAAAGGCCTGGGCGACAAACTGGCGCAAAAACTGCTCGACCATTACGGCGAAAATGAACTTTTGTCGATTCTCGAAAAAGAGCCGGAGAAACTACTTGAGTTCAAAGGCATAAAAGATAAAAAGCTCAAACAAATCAAACATTCATGGGAAAAACAAAAAAACTTAAGGGCCCTGTCTGAATTTCTCTTACCGCACGGCATTACGCCCAACCTCCTGGTCCGCATTTTTAATGCTTTTGGTGATGAGGCGAGCAAAAAGATACGCGACAACCCCTACTCCTTAACTGAGATTCGCGGTATCGGTTTTAAAACCGCCGATTCAATTGCCCGGAAACTGGGGCTTCCTTTCACCTCCGTCCACAGGGTCGAGGCTGCCATCCTCCACCTTCTCCTTGAAGCAGGAGACCAGGAAGGACATACCTACCTGCCACCGGAAACCTTACATCATCAGCTCAGCCAACTGCTTGACGATGAAGAAAAAAAGCTTGAGCCTACAACCTTTGAACAGGTTATAAGGGCGATGCAGGATAAAGAAAAACTGGTGGTCGATAATAAACAACGTATCGCCCTGAAAGCTTTCCATTACATGGAGAGTTTTCTCGAAACTTTTTTTCGCAATAGATCAAGGGATCGCTTCAAACCCCTGGCTGAGCCCGAGAAAATCAACCAATTCATCACTGAGCAGCAACAACGTTTAGGCTTTACCTTAGCCCAGGAGCAACGCCGGATTATCACCATGATCGGCACCGGCAAACGCCGCCTCTATGCTCTCTCAGGCTATGCCGGCACCGGGAAATCAACGATCGCTAAAACTATCCTCGATTTTCTTAGTCAACATTTTTGCGATCGCAAAGAGATCACCTGCTGTGCTTTTACCGGTATGGCTGCTGCCCGCATCCGTAAACTGACCAGATTCCAGGCCTACACCATCCATTCACTGCTAAAATACCAGGGCGATAACCGCTTCGAGTTTAACCGTGAACGCCCCCTCCCCTATAAGGTAATCCTCCTCGATGAAGCCGGCATGGTCAACAGTCAGATCTTCTACCGCTTGGCCCTGGCGGTCGCCGAAAACTGCATCTTCATTATGGTCGGTGATCCAGCCCAGCTACCGCCAATCGGCGCCGGCAATGTTTTTGCCGACATCCTCGACAAGAAATATCTCGCCCATACCAGCTTAAATCAGATCTTCCGCCAGAGTGAAGATTCGGTTCTGGTCCATTTTGCCAATATCATCCGCAAAGGAGAGATACCGCCTGACTATAACCGATCTTATAAAGACTTCATCTTCATGCGCGAAGATATTCCCAACTACTTTCAATTGAAAAAAGAGCTTCCGGAAAAAGAGTTGCGTGAAATCAGGGGAGAGTGTAATGAGCGAATCCGCCTGCTAATTATGGAGTTGGCCGCCAAGGCCGTCAAACGTCTGAAGTACCCAACCTGGGATTTTCAGGTTTTAACCCCGGTTCGCCGGGGACCGCTGGGAACCGAGGTCTTAAACCACCAACTCCAGGAGGTCTTCAATCCGCAAAGCCGATGCCAGACGGAACGTTTCGGAACAATTTTCAAAATTGATGACAAGGTCGTCCACCTGCAGAATAAGGATATGGAGTGCGCCACCTACCATTCAGGCTTTAACCACAACCAGTCTTCAGGCTGGCGGCGTCAGCGTATATTTAACGGTTTCGTCGGCATAATCAAGGAGATCGACCTTGACAATGAACTTTTTTATGTTGTCTACCCCGGCCCTTTAGTGGTTCGCTACAACTTCGACCAGATTCGCGACATTATCGATCTTGCCTACTGCTTGACCGTCCACAAGGCCCAGGGCAGTCAATATAAGTTTGTCGCGATCCCGTTAAGCAATAGCCACTTCATGATGCTCAACAACAAGTGGTTCTATACCGCGATTACCAGAGCGGAAAAAAAGGTCTATCTTATAGGCCAGCAATTTGCCTTTAAAAGAAGTTGTACTAATATTGAAGCAGCCATCCGCAATACTTTTTTATCTCTTGGCGAAGATGATTGAGTACACAATCTTAGCTGATTTTTCATTTCGGCAGTAAAGGAGAAGAGAATGGGCTTGACCAAAAAAAGGATTAACAAGATTTTAGGCAGAATCCTGATGGCTCTCGGCATCATCTTTCTGCTCTATGTTGCGGTCATGTATTACGCTTATTTCTTTACCGACTGGCAAAAACCTTAAAAAACCAGCCGTCAGTCGTCAGTGTTTAGTAAAAAACACTAACGACCAACGACGGGTCACTAACGACTAAAAAACTATGACTATAACACAAGAATATTTCCACTGCCCCGCCGACCGTGAGCTCTTGAGAGCTAACAATCTTGAGACCTTCGAAAAATTATGGCAAGCTGAACTGGATTGGTTTGAACCGCCGAACTATCGGCGTTCAGGCTGGAGTGGTGTGGCCCACTATGAGTTGCAACAGGAAAATGGTGAGACAATCGGAGTTTTTATCAAACGCCAGGAGAACCACCAACGCAGGACCTTACAACATCCCAAAGGTTGCCCTACCTTTCGCATCGAATGGCAAAACCTTAAAAAAATGGCAACATATAAGATCCCGGTTCCACGCCCTCTCTATTATGGAGAGCGCGATCAGGATGGGCGGCCTCAGGCGATCCTGATAACTTATGAATTAAAGGGATTTTCCGCCCTTGATGAGTGGCTCAGAGGTGACCAGAGCAAAGACGGCAACCAACATTTACGGGCTGACGTACTACCAAAAATTGCTGATGTCGTACACCGCGTTCATGATCATAGGTTCCGCCACAACTGCCTCTACCCCAAACATATCATGCTTAAGGTACGCCAAGATGGTGACTTGACGCTAACCGATATAAGCCTCATTGATCTGGAGAAATCGCGACGAGTATTATCCCCTATGGGAGCTCGTATCCGTGACCTGGACACTCTTATACGACGCTGCCCGGAATGGACAAGCCATGAAAAAGACCTCTTCCTCAACCACTACCTGAAGGCCGGACTGGAGCAACTACCCCCATCTCAA
>JAGHAQ010000065.1 GCA_021161425.1 Candidatus Tharpella sp.
CAGGAAAACGGAGCCTTTGATTATACACTGGTTCTTGTAGCCGGGGGCGAGGATGGTCCCGGGCTCCAGTTTATTACCCCCTATGCGGCCACCGCCGTCGGCGAATATTTTATGGAGCAAGGACGTGATGTTCTAATTGTCTATGATGACCTTACCCGCCATGCCCGAAGCTACCGCGAATTATCACTTCTTCTGGAACGCCCTCCCGGCCGCGAGGCCTACCCTGGAGATATCTTTTATATTCATTCGCGGCTCCTGGAACGTTCCACCCATTTACGCCGGGAGTTTGGGGGCGGCTCACTTACGGCCTTGCCGATTATCGAAACCGAAGAGCAAAATCTCTCATCCTACATTCCCACTAACCTTATCTCTATTACCGACGGCCAGATATATCTGTCGCCTCAACTTTTTGCCAAGGGAATGCTGCCGGCTATTGATGTCGGAAAATCTGTTTCCAGGGTAGGAGGCAAAGCCCAGAAACAGGCTTTTCGTGATCTGGTTGGCGAGCTGAAACTCTCCTACTCCCAGTTTGAAGAGTTAGAAACCTTTGCCCGTTTTGCCACCCGCCTGGACGAAGATACCAGAAAATCCCTGGAGAGGGGTCGCCGTTTGCGCGAAGTGTTACGCCAGAAACGCTATCATCCCCTGCAGGATTTTGAACAGATTTTTGTCATGCTGGCTCTGGTACAAGGTCTCTTTGATTCCATCCCGACGGATAAGGTGGCACTGGCAGAACAAAAAATATGCGAAATGGCAACCACTCATCTGCCTCAAATATGTGCAGAGATCAGGGCCGGAAAAACATTAAGTACAGTCATGCAGGAGGAAATTCTGAGCGCATGCCGCAACCTTCTGGCCGGAGATGAAAAGGCGGAATAATGGAGAATCTCCACGCTTTACAAAGACATATCGAGACCAGTGGCAAACTGCAGTCCATTGTCAAAAGCATGAAAACCCTGTCAGCCGTAAATATCCGTCAGTATGAGCAGGCCGCCCACTCCCTAGATGCCTATCAGGAGACGATTGAGTCCGGCCTGCAAGGTGTCATCAGGGAAATCGGTCTGCCGGATAGTGGTGGTGAAGAAGGAAAACTCCAGGGCTTGGTTGTTTTTGGGTCAGATCAAGGGCTCTGTGGGCGTTTTAACGAAAAACTGGTGGAATTTTTACAAAAAAACCAGACAAGTGTCCAAATTCCGCAAAGCCCTCGAGTTCTGGTCTCCGGCGCCAGGATCGCGGCTCGACTGGAGGCCTCAGGCTTTGAGCTTACTAAAACGCTCTGGTCACCCGGTTCCCTGGCCGGGGTAAACCGCCATGTCTATGAGATAATCCTTATCCTCCACCGCTGGCGGCAAATGCCGGGAATGAAACGAATTGAGCTTTTTTTTAACCGCTATGAGCCGGGTACTTCCGGTTTACCTACCACCCTCCCGTTGCTACCCCTGGATAACCAACGACTGCGTGAACTTATGCAAAAAAAGTGGCCTGGTAGAAGCCTGCCCTTCAGCACCATACCGCCGGATAAGCTTTTTTCCGCCCTGATCCAACAATATCTCTTTGTCGCCATCTATCGAGCCCAGGTTCAATCTTTGGCCAGTGAGCAGGCCAGCCGTCTGCACTCTCTGCAACAGGCGGAAAAAAATATCCAGGAACACCTGGAGGAGTTGACCGGTCGCTACCGTAATGTCCGTCAATCGGTCATCACTTCGGAACTACTTGACCTGGTCTCAGGATTTCGCACCGTGGCCGGCAATACAATTTCTTAAACTTGACACTGATCAAAGGAGGGAAATCATGATGAACGAAAAACAGATCCGGGAAGCCTTGCAGACCGTTCTACATCCTAAGTTAAAAAAGAGTCTCATCGATATCGGTATGATTCGCGACCTATCAATCAAAGATGATGTGGTCAAACTCACCCTGGCTTTGAGAAGCGATCGCTCTCCTCTTAAAGAGCTGTTTATACGCGAAATTGAAAAAGTTGTGGATACGTTGCCTGATATCTCTTCCGTCCAAATTGAATTCACAACTTTAAACCGGGAAGAGATTGAACGGTTGTTTCCTAAGCCTGTATTAAAAGGCATTGAAAAAGTAAAATATTTTCTGGCGGTAGCAAGCGGAAAAGGGGGTGTCGGCAAGACCACAATCGCGGTCAATGTGGCTTTGGCTCTTGTCAAGCAGGGTTATAAGGTTGGGCTTTTGGATGCCGATGTTTATGGACCGAGCGTGCCGGTGATGCTCGACATTTCTGAACCACTGAATCAGAAAGACGAGATGATTATACCCAAGGAAAAGTATGGATTGCGAATTATGTCGTTGGGAATGACGGTTGGACAAAATGAAGCTTTTATTTGGCGGGGACCGCTTGTTTCCAAGGCGATTAATCAACTCCTTGGTCAGGTGAATTGGGGTGAACTCGATTATCTGGTTATCGACCTTCCCCCCGGAACCGGTGATCCATCAATTACAATTGCTCAGTCTATTCCCCATTGTTCGATTTTAATGATAACCACCCCACAAGAAGTTGCGTTGGCGGATGTGCGTCGGGCTATCGGACTTTTCAACAAGATCGGACAGCCGATTGTCGGGTTGGTAGAAAACATGTCTTATTTTATTTGCAGTAATTGTACGGAAGCAATTGAGATTTTTGGACATGGAGGCGGGGTGCGACTTAGCCAGGAAACCGGCGTGCCCTTGTTAGGCACTATTCCAATCGATCTCGATCTCCGGCAAGGCGGCGATAATGGAGTTCCAATAATGGTGTCTGCAGCAAATTCTTTAACCGGCCTTATTTTCCAGACAATTGCACAAGAAATATCGAATAAAATACAATGATGCTGCACTCGTAAAAAGTTGTTGGATGGCTAAGTAATGTTTATGAATAAATCGATCGAAATTATCGGCACGGAATCTTTAGGGGTTCGAGGCTTGAGCTGTTTTGTTAAGGCGGGGAAACGGCGGATCTTAATAGATCCGGGAGTGGCCTTGGGATATATACGTCACGGCCTGCTTCCTCATCCACTCCAAGTTGCAGAAGGTGAACGAGTGCGACAGCGGATCATTGAAGCATTGGAAAGTGCAACGGATCTTGTCTTCAGTCATTTTCATGGTGATCATGTTCCTCTTCAGAAAGCAAATCCATACCAACTGGCAATTCGACATCTTCCGAAAAACTTTCAAAACCTTTGCTGTTGGAGTAAATCATGGGACTCTCTTGGCGAGAGAATGAAACAGCGCGCTCAAGATTTAAAGGCGCTTCTAGGCCCAAATCTTCATATAGCTGAGGGCCTCACAGATGGTCCCATGACCTTTTCAAAAGCTATGCCGCATGGGGTCAAAGGTAGTAAGCTGGGCACGGTTATGATGACTCGAATTGATTTGGGTGATAAAGTTTTCCTGCATGCATCGGATATTCAACTGTTGGATTCTGCGACCATTGATTTTATCATCGATTGGCAGGCAGATATAGCCCTGGCTTCGGGACCACCACTTTATATTGAGACACTTCCAGATGAGTTGCGTAGATTAGCATGGGAAAATGGCCTGCGTTTGGCTCGTAATGTAGATATCTTAATTCTTGACCACCACCTCATGCGCGACCAACAGGGGCCTGCATGGTTAGAAGCTCTTTCAGTTAAAGTCGGCAAACAGGTCTATTGCGCAGCTGATTTTATGGGCAAAAAACGTCTCCTTCTTGAGGCCGAAAGAACAAAATTATATGAAACAATGCCGGTACCGACAAACTGGCATGAGCTTTACACCAAGGGTTTGATCAGTGCTGATGTATACCTTTAAGAAGGAAACGATTATGCACGAATTTCCACCATTATCTCCTTGATCTCGGCCTGGACCTCATCCTCGAGTTCGAGTTCGGCCATCCCCATCTCGTTGTCCCAGAGATCTTCGGGAATCTCATCTTTAAGTTCCAGAAGATGATAGCTTTTGAGCCCCAAGGCGACACCGGCCAAAGGTCCGGCATAACTCGGATCACCCTCCTTGAAGGTTCGGGCCATAATCCGCAGGGTAAAGGGCTGATTGAGGCCAAAGACGACAACCAGATCTTCGTTTCCGTACTTTTCGGCCAGTTTTTTAACCTCCTCCTGAGCCGTAAGACCTACGGCGCCGGCTGAGGTTCAGACAAAACAGGCGGTCGCCTCATAGACAATTTCAGCCCCGGCCGCAACCAGACAGGTGCTCGCGGTTTTGCCGGAGATATCGTCCCGTTCGCCGAAAACAATGGCTTTTTTCCCTTTAAGCATGACAGTCCCCTTGGCGATTTCCAGCCTTGACCGGATCAGAGATTAGCGGTAGATTTTGGAGATTTTTGGGTTGCGCTCCAGAACAAATGAGACCCCATCCATAAGGTTGGTACAACGTCCTAAAAAGAGGCTGGCCCGAGAGAGAAACATGACGCGCTCGACCTCACCGTTGGCAAATGCCGCCAGAGCGTGCCCGAGATAGGGAACCGCAGAAGGACTGCCACCCTGAGTCGTGTCCACACTGGGAAATCCAAAGGCACAGACCCCGGAACATAAAGACCTCCC
>JAGHAQ010000071.1 GCA_021161425.1 Candidatus Tharpella sp.
ACCTTCTTATCATCAGTTTTATTATCATCAGTTTTATTATCATCAGTCTTCTTGTCATCAGTCTTCTTGTCATCAGCTTTATTGAAACGCAAATATCCCATACCGAGATCATCGATAACCAGAATTTTTGCTGACCTTTTTTGCCCTGGCTGCCAAAAAGGCTTTTCTGCCTGCGGACAACCAAGAAATTGGCTGATACGAAAAACATCTTTTTCACAACGTGACCAGACTTGATAAGCTTGCCCAAGAGATTTGCTTTTACGAATACTTTCCAACTCCGGCGGGCTCATAATAACTTTATCATGACAAAACTCTTCACCAGCATTATGAATCATTTCCGCCAGATACCAAGCGCCTCCCAGGTTCGTTTCGAGCACGGAAGTTGTTACAATTTCACTATAAGTATTACCGGACTCTTCATCCTGAATAAGATTGTTATCCTGCACCAAGTCACCAACAACCATAATATCAACAGTTTTTTTGCCATTTTCCATTATTATCTATCTCCTTTTTACTGGTTCAGGATTTTAGTGCTTTACAGGTTATTCTCTTGTTTTTTTAACAAGAGAATGTTCTGATAAGAGTCACTTATTTGAGGGCTTGCCCGCATTCACTATTTATCCAATACAGCGGTTTTTGCTTATTTCCGGCGTAAGCGACAATTTCCGCCGTACCGCCTTGTTTGTTGTGGGTCTTGCAACCATCCCATAGAGCTATCAGAAAATCGCAATGATCGACAACATAGCGGCCTGCGGCCTCATAAGCCAGATTGCGGTTTTCAGCTGGAGCTAAAACCTTGACCTCTTCGGCCTGTTCGAGCAGGGATTGAAACTCTGCAAGAGAAGCCGGTGAGGTAAAATCTTGGCAATAATCTTCAACCTCAAGCGGCAGGACGACACGAAGGGAGGTATTGGGAAATTTAAGAACTTCAATTGCCACCAGTCGGTCAGCGCCTTCGGCCAGGGGTGAAAGGATTACGAGTCGGTCTGTTTGCTGAACCAGACCACTAATAACTTCCCGTACACGCAAACATATTTGCGAAAATTTCGGCAGAACCCGGTGTCCGGTAACCCCAATTATCTTTTCCTGCAATTTTCAACTCCATAAAGCTACAGCACCGTAATAATTCCTACTCAGTTTTACGAATCATCGCCAGTATTTGATCACGTATGTGCTTGATCTGCCCTATAAGTCCGGTAAGGATATGTTTCGATGCCAGTGTGTACACCTCTTCCACCAGAGGTAGTGCCTCACGTGGACGATTCAAGTCTATGGCTAACAAAAACACTTGGTTGGAAAGTACTATCACCAAACAATCAGTCATTCCCCATCTCCCGACAGATGCGCTCCGACTCCTCGTGCAGGGCCATGGCACCGTCTAAATCACCACGGTCGCGAAGAATACATGCCTGGTTGCCGAGAGATATCTGAAGGCCATCGGCATCCCCCAAATCCCGACAAATGCGCTCCTCTTCCTTAAGCAAGACCATAGCGCCGTCAAGATCGTCTCGGGATTGCAGAATGTAGGCCTGGTTGCCGAGGGATATCCGAAGCCAATAGACATTCCCCAGATCCCGGCAGATTCGCTCCTGTTCCTTGAGCAAGGCCATGGCGCCATCAAGATCGTCCCGGGATTGCAGAATACGGGACTGGCCGCCGAGGGATATCTGGAGGCCATCGACATTACCCAAATCCCGGCAAATACGCTCCTCTTCCTTATGCAGAGCCATGGCGCCGTCTAAATCGCCGCGGTCGGCAAGAATATTGGCCTGGTTGCCGAAGGATGCCTGAAGGCTATTGACATTCCCCAAATCCCGGCAGATGCGCTCCGTTTCCTTGTACAAGGCCATAGCTCCGTCAAGATCACCACGGTCGCGAAGAATACAGGCCTGGTTGCCGAGGGATATCTGCAGACCATCGACATTACCCAGATCCCGACAAATGCGCTCCTGTTCCTTGAGTAAGATCATGGCGCCGTCAAGATCGACTCGAACTAGCAAAATCATGGCCTGATTACCGAGGGTTTTCTGAAGGATATCGACATTACCCAGCTCCCGGCAGATACGCTCCGTTTCCTTGTACAAGGCCATAGCTCCGTCAAGATCGCCACGGACTTGCAAAATATTGGCCTGGTTGCCGAAGGATCCCGAAAGGCCATTGACATCCCCTAAATCTTGGCAAATACGCTCAGTTTCCTTGTACAGGGCCATGGCACCATCAAGATCTCCACGAGCTTGCAAAATCATGCCTTGGTTACCGAGGGATCTCTGCAAGCTGTCAACATTACCCAGATCCCGACAAATGCGCTCCTCTTCCTTATGCAGAGCCATGGCGCCGTCAAGATCGCCGCGGACTTGCAAAATCATGGCCTGGTTACCGAGGGATGCCTGAAGATTGCCAATATTTCCGGTGTCCCGAAATTTTTCATCTAGGATCTTTCCTAGTTGAAATGCCTCATCCAAATTACCCCGTGCAAAGAACAATTTCGAGAGAGGAAAGAGAACATCGGTAAATTTATCCGACGATTTTAATACTTTTTCATAGGCTACTGCGCAGGTAAGGCTGGAATTGTCTTCAATTTTCTGCCAGAACCTCAGAACCTCAAATTCATCGTTTTCACAGACAACCTGGAAAAAAGAGAGATCAGTCAGACAATCCTGCAGCTTTGCCCACGCTTGAGCCTGGGCCAACTGCCAGGGCAGTTCATCGATTTTACGGTTGTCAAGCAGGCGTTCCAAAAAAAAATCTGCCAGCATCATATGCGCCTGCTGCTCTTTTCGGGTTGAAGCAAGATATTTACTCCAGGCCGCCTGGCGCAGGAAATCATGGGAAAAAGTGAGGAGACCGGAGCGGGAAACCAGAGCATCCTCCAGGGCCAGAAAGAGGGGTGACCAGATAAGAGGCGGCAGATTCAGGATCTCCAGGATTTCGGATTCGGAAAGACCCCGGCGGGCGGCCCAGAGCAGGGCCATGACTTTGCCCACCAGGCCCGGATGATTTTGCTCATAATCCTTTTCGAGCCGGGCAAGAATCAATTCGTAGAGTTTTTCAGGGTCTTTGGCCTGAAGGTAATGCTTGATCTGATCGGGCAGCTCTTCATGAATTCCAAAAAGCCTTAGCTCCTCAAGAACACCACGTAAAAACAGGGGATTTGCACTCTGGTTCCGGCTGGCAATAAAATTGATCTGATCTTCAGGGAGATGCTTGCTGTAGAGGTCATGGAGATATTTTTCGATAAGCTCTTTTCTCTCCTCGGGCTCCAGCAGTTGTATCTTCATCTCCGGCCAGCAGCGTTTTTTTAATGCTTCAAGGCTTCGGCCCGGCAAGGTGGAAACAATCAACTTGATTTCAGGCGGAATAAATTCAGGCAGCCAGATCAGATCCGGGGCGTTGTCTTTGTCTTCAAGCTGGTTAAGACCGTCAAGGAGAAGAATAAAGCGGCCTCGGGCCGCAGCCATGGCCAACCAGTTGGGAAACTGCTGACGCAGGGCATCAGGCTTATCCGGCAGGTCATTCGATAGTTTATAACGTTCCTTGATTTCGCCCATGATTCTACGGAGCAGAGCTGCGTAGTCGGTGCTGCCGGCACTGCTGCCGATAAAGTGGGCCAAGAGAAAAGTCTCAGGATGATTTTTCTGATAGCTTAAAACCCAATTGGCGAGCAAGGCCGTCTTGCCTGAACCCGATTCGCCAAGGACAACCAGGGGTTGATTGGAGCCGGTCACATGTTCGTCGAGGCGATCAAAATACTCCGCCCTGCCGATATAAACTTTGGCCCGGCTTTCGCCAAAGATTTCATGATCCAGCCTTTCCCGCTGGAGCGGTGAAAGATTCTGTTCCGGAAACTCGTGGTCAATAACATCTGTCAGATCTTTGAGGATAAGCCGGCCAACGCTTTCCGCGTCGGGATAATTCTTGCGCACCGGGAAACCACTTTTGCCGATACGGGTTTTAAGAGCGGCCTGTTTATCCTGGTTTGACTGACTTTCCTTAGTGCCGGAAGAGAGAGCCGGATCACGAAAATAGAAAAAGGCATGATCGGTCATCTCCGGATCATTGAGCACGCCGTGAACAATCTCCATCTCCGTAACACTTCGTTCCCGATGTTCTGCCAGCCAGGGTTGCTCTTTAATCAGTTCATCCGGAATAAAATCCGGAATCCATCCGTAGCGCTCACCGAGCAGTCCGATAAAATAAGGACGACATTTTGTAATCTCATCAAGACAAATGGGCAGAACTTCACCTCGTTCCGCCTGATCCCGGGTCACCCCCCAACGCAAATCCACCTCGGTAAAACCCACGCCGCGTTCCATGCACAGCTTGCGCAGTTGAGGAAAGATTTTTTTTACCAGAGCATCACGTTCCGCCTGCATGTCCTGAAAAGTAGAGGAGATAAAAACCCGGATATTTCTGTTTTTAGGACCCGTTGTCCCGGTTATGCCATTGGATTCCTGGACCGACTTATTGGCAAACGTTTCTGTCGTGGTCTCTCTGGCAACAGATTTGGAAGGGAAATTCTCTGGCGTATTTCCAGAAGCCTTGACCTCTGCCGAGTTCGTGTTTCTGTTTGTCCGACTAAAAAGTTTCTTCCACCAGCTCATATTGATCTCCTATACCTTAAAACTGCCACAATTAACCTACACCTTTAAACTGCCACAATCAAATTAAATAATGTTTTATCCAGTGTAATAGCGGATAAAATAAAAAAACTCAATCTAAAAATATCAAAACTCAACACATTTCTCAACGTCAAGGTAATATCTTGATATTAAAGATAAATACAATATTTTCAGAGTAAAATAGAATGTTTTTTGGGGAGAAATCAAAATGGTACAAGGTTTGCTATTATC
>JAGHAQ010000044.1 GCA_021161425.1 Candidatus Tharpella sp.
TTATTAAGCAGGACCGCGGGAGGGGCCAGATGCCTGGTCTCCTGAATACGCAAATCACTGGTTTGCAGATTTATCATGATGCCCCCTAACCCGGCATAGCCGGAACCAAACAAGATACCTTTATTTACAGCCGACCGGAACCAGACACATCATCCGCAATCCCTTTTCTCCAGCGCTAAAATTATGGGTTGTGCCGCCGGGCAAAAAGACCACATCGCCCGGTTTAAATAGACGTTTTTCACCTTCAATTGTCAGGTAGCCATCCCCTTCCAGAATAAAGACTTCATGCTCCCACTCATGAGCATGGTAGGGTGAATGACCGGCGGGCTCAAACTCGAATATCCGCATGGCAAAATTTGGCGCCCCCTCGGCCTCGCTGATAAGCCAGCGCACGGTTACTTTGTCAGCCCCTTCAACCTCGACCACCTCAGCCGGAACTTCTGAATAATGTACATGTTTAAACATTTTATCCTCTTGTAATTATAGCAAACGTTAAGTTACAGCGGATAGCGGCAAACATTGCTTCGCCCTGCTTCGCAAGAGGACACACCCCAAGAGTACTTCCTCGCTTCGCTCACAGCGCAGCTCAGACCGGCTCGGGCTCTTGTGCCCTTCAGGGTGAAAGCCCTGCCTCAGAGCAATGTCCCCGCATCGAGACAATTTGAATCAAGCTACCCTTACAACTGCTTTAAACAACGCTGACAGATTCCGGGAAATTCGGCATCCACCGCTGTAATATCTTCACTGTAACACCAGCAACGGTCGCATTTTTCACCAGCTGCCGGGCTAACGCTTATAACTAAATCGGGATTGTCTTCAACTCCGGTCTCACCATCAACCAAGCTTTTCAAGTCAACCTGTGAAACAATAAAAACATCGGTCAACTGCTCCCGATAACGACTCAATAATTCTGCTGTCGCCCCTCGTGCCCCCAATTCAAGGCGGGCCTCCAGTGAGTTGCCGATAACCTTATTTTGACGAGCGCCTTCGAGTTCTTTCAAAACCAAACGCCGCACCCCCAACAACTCATCCCAGGTCGCAGCCAGTTCCGGGTTATCATAATTTTCCGGCAGCACCAAAAACTCTTGCAGATGAACACTCTCACCGGCCGCTGCTGCCGGCATATGACGCCAGACCTCTTCAGCCGTAAAAGCGAGAATCGGAGCACAGAGCCGAACCAGAGCATTGAGCACCGTATAGAGCATGGTCTGAGCCGAACGCCGAACCGGATCATCTTGACGCAGGATATAGAGACGGTCTTTGCCGACTTCAAGGTAGAAACTGCTCAAGGTCACGGCACAAAAGTTATGCACGGCATGATAGATAGCATGGAATTCATACTCATCATAGGCTTTTAACACCCGTCTTTGCAGTTTGGCAAGCTCATGAAGAATAAAACGATCAATCTCCTGGAGGTCTTCATAGGCAACTACATCCGTTTCCGGTTTGAAATCACTGAGATTACCGAGCAGAAAACGAAAAGTATTACGAATTCGGCGATAGGCCTCAACCAGACGGGCCAGGATCTCATCCGAGATCCTGATGTCGTCGCGGTAATCCTGGGCCGCAACCCAAAGCCGCAAAATCTCGGCCCCATAACGCTTGATCACCTTCTCCGACGCCACCACATTGCCGGACGACTTGGACATCTTCTTGCCTTTACCATCAACCACAAAACCATGGGTCAGAACCGCCTTATAGGGAGCTTTACCGGTCACGCCAACGGCAGCCAGCAAGGAGCTATGAAACCAGCCTCGGTGTTGATCACTGCCTTCGAGATAGAGGTCGGCCGGCACCCCACCGAGATAATCACGACTCTGCAAAACGGCGGCAAAACTGACTCCAGAGTCGAACCAGACATCAAGAATATCGGTCTCCTTGCTAAACTCCGAATGTCCGCAGCTACTACAGGTAAAGCCTTCGGGCAGGAAATAGGCCGCCTCCTGCTCAAACCAGATATCGGCACCATGCTCGGTAAAAAGATCGGCGACCCGCCCCATCACGGCTTCATCCATGATCACATGATCACATTTCTGGCAGTAGAAAACCGTAATCGGCACGCCCCAGATACGCTGCCGTGAGACACACCAGTCAGGACGATTTTCAATCATCCCATAGATACGTTCGCGGCCCCAGGCCGGAATCCACTCCACCTGGTTAATCTCTTTTAGAGCTTGCTTGCGCAGACCCTCCTTCTCCATTGAGATAAACCACTGCTCGGTTGAGCGAAAGATTATCGGCTTTTTGCAACGCCAGCAGTGAGGATAGGAGTGGCTTAACGGTTTTTCAGCAATCAGTTTGCCGAACTCCTTGAGTTTTTCGATAACTAATGGATTGGCCGCAAAGACAAACTGACCAACGAAGAAGTCAACCTCTTCCGTAAAACAACCTCTATCATCAACTGGAGCGTAGACCTCAAGATTGTAACGCAAGCCCACCTCATAGTCCTCCTGACCATGTCCCGGAGCCGTATGGACGCAACCTGTACCCGCCTCCAGGGTGACATGGTCACCAAGGATAATTAATGATTGCCGATCGTAGAGAGGGTGCTGGCAGTGGTAATTTTCCAGATCCGTAGCCTTAATCAGACCTAAAACCTCTGCGTCGCCAAGTTCCGACTCATTAAAAAAGGTCTCACGCAAACCTTCGGCCACAATCAGCACTCCGGCCCCGGTTTTGAGGGCCACGTATTCGAAATCGGGATGCAGACAGACTGCAAGATTGGCCGGAATCGTCCAAGGCGTCGTCGTCCAGATCACGAGAGAGCTTTCCAAGCCGGCGAGGAAGGGATATTTTTCGCCAAGATCCTCAACCAGACTGAATTTGACATAGATCGACGGTGAGCTCTCGTCCTCATACTCGACCTCGGCCTCAGCCAGAGCCGTACCACAGGACGCGCACCAGTAGATCGGTTTTTTACTCTTGAAGAGACTGCCGTTGGCAGCAAAACGGCTCAAAGAACGGATAATCTCCCCCTCATAAGGGTAGTTCATCGTCAAATAGGGACGTTCCCACTCGCCAAAAATACCAAAGCGTTCAAACTCATCCCTTTGAATGGCAATAAATTTCTCCGCATAACGACGACAAGCCTGACGAATTTCGACCTGACTCATCTTAGCTTTCCGTTTTCCCAAATCCTTATCAACCTGATGTTCGATCGGCAGGCCGTGACAATCCCAACCGGGAACGTAGTGGCAAAGGCGACCGGACATGGTTCGTGACTTGATAATAACATCTTTTAAAATCTTGTTTAAGGCATGCCCCATATGGAGATGACCATTGGCATAAGGCGGACCATCATGCAGAACAAAGGGAGTCTGTCCCTGATGACGCTCGAGTATACGTTCGTAGGTCTTCTCCTCCTGCCAACGAACAATGACATCAGGTTCGCGCTGCGGCAGATTCCCCCGCATAGGAAATTTGGTCTGCGGCAGATTTAAAGTGTCTTTATATTCCATCATTAACTCCTGCTCCGGCTAAGCCGAAGATTTAAAAAAAATTGATGCTCATTCACAGCAGTTCGCTTTGGGATCGGGGGGAGACCATAGCGATGATGTCCGAAAATGCCATTTTACCCCAACTCTTCGTTATGTTTAAAAAATCATCCTCGAGATACTACACATATACCCCCGGTAATTTTTTTCGCATGCTTCGATTTGAGAAAAAATTGCTCTTCTAGAAGAACCTCCTAGCAAACGAAAAAGAGCTGCTTGCCAAAGGCGAGCAGCTCTTTTTAGATTTAATGGCGGGAGCGACGAGACTCGAACTCGCGGTCTCCGGCGTGACAGGCCGGCGTTATAACCAACTTAACTACGCCCCCAAAAAACAACAGCAATAGGCGGAACAGGGCTTGAACCTGTGACCCCCGGCTTGTAAGGCCGGTGCTCTCCCAACTGAGCTACCCGCCCACAAACACTTCTCTATTAGTTCAAACTATCTTTTAAAGCTTTACCTGGCTTGAATTTAGGTACATTGCTGGCTGCAATCTGAATATTCTCACCAGTTCTCGGGTTACGACCGGTTCGGGCCGGACGAGCCACCGCATAGAATGTGCCAAAACCAACTAGAGCTATCTTCTCACCTTTGCCAAGCTCATCTTTTACAACCTCAGTAAACGCCTTAAGAACTTTTTCTGAAGCGGCCTTGGTAACATCTGCTTTTGCGGCTATTGCCTCAATCATTTCGGCCTTCGTCATCGTAATCCCCCTCCCCTCAATATCATTGTCTAAAAGAATGCGCCCTTATAGCAAAACTGCCTGGGCTAGTCAAGGCAAAAAGCAATGGTTTATGCAGATTTCACCTTGTTTTCCGGCTTATTTTCCACCTTGTTTTCATTTTCATAAAGATAAAGAGGTTGAGCTCCGCTGACGATAGCCTCTTCCTCAACAATACATTTGACTGCATCAGTGTCAGGCAGGTCAAACATCACTGAATTCATAACACACTCAAGGATAGAGCGCAAGCCCCGAGCCCCGGTTTTCTGCTCCATTGCCAGCAACGCGATCTTCTCCAGTGCGGCCTGACTGAACTCGAGCTCGACATCATCCATTTTGAAAAGTTTACGGTATTGTTTGACCAAGGCATTTCGGGGCTCAGTCAGGATCCTGACCAAAGACTCCTGGTCCAACTCACCCAAACTGGCTATTACCGGCAGTCGGCCGATGAACTCAGGAATCAATCCATACCTAAGAAGATCAACTGGAGTCACATCAGAAACCGGATCCCCCCCGACAAAACTTCTCTTCTTGTTCTCGGCTTGAAAACCAAGAACATTGCCGCGCAAACGGCGCTGGACAATATCATCAAGCCCGTTAAAAGCACCGCCACAGATAAACAGGATATCCCTGGTGTCAAGCTTGATAAATTCCTGCTGAGGGTGCTTACGCCCACCTTTGGGTGGCACATTGGCGATCGTCCCTTCAAGGATTTTCAACAGCGCCTGCTGCACCCCCTCGCCGGAAACATCTCGAGTAATCGAAGGACTATCACCTTTACGGGCGACCTTATCAATTTCATCGATGTAGATAATTCCACGCGAAGCCTGCTCAACATCATAATCGGCCGCCTGCAGCAGGGAGACGAGAATATTCTCAACATCCTCGCCGACATAACCGGCCTCAGTCAGATTGGTGGCATCAGCAATCGTAAAGGGAACCTTTAAAATCCTGGCCAAGGTCTGTGCGAGCAGGGTTTTGCCACTACCGGTCGGCCCGGCCAGAAGGATATTGCTCTTCTGGAGCTCGACCTCATCATCCCCATCGATACCGCGGGAAGCAATTCTTTTATAATGATTATAGACGGCTACGGCCAGCTTGCGCTTGGCCTCATCCTGACCGATAATATATTCATCCAGACTCTCCTTGATTACCCGCGGTGGCACCAAGGTTTCGTGCAGGTCAGCCAATGTTTCGCGTTCATTCTCTCCGACTATAATATTGGTGCAAAGATCAATGCACTCATTACAGATGAAGACTGAAGGACCGGCGATCAATTTTTTTACACTGTTCTGATCCTTACCACAGAACGAACACCGCAACATATCGTGATCCTTATTATGAGTCATTATTTAGCCTCTCCCGCAACCCGTCGACTCTTGATAACTTCGTCGATAACCCCGTATTTAACCGCCTGTTCGGTGGACATGAAAAAGTCACGATCGGTATCCCGCTTAAGACGCTCCATATCCTGACCGGTATGACGCTGTAAAATGTCATTTAGATCCTGTTTAAGACGCAAAATCTCCCGCGCATGGATATCTATATCGGAGGCCTGCCCGGAAAAACCACCCATCGGCTGATGCAGAAGAATCCGGGAATTTGGCAGGGCATAACGTTTGCCGGCACTGCCGGCGGCAAGCAGTAGAGCGCCCATACTGGCCGCTTGACCAACACAGATCGTCGTAATATCAGGCTTGACAAACTGCATGGTGTCATAAATCGCCAGACCAGCCGTCACCGAACCACCCGGCGAGTTCACATAGATATTAATATCCTTGTCAGGGTCATCGGCTTCAAGAAATAGAAGCTGGGCGATCACGGCATTAGCAACATTATCGTCAATCGGCGTCCCCAGAAAAACAATCCGGTCGCGCAGCAGTCGGGAATAGATATCATAGGCCCGTTCACCTCCCGGGCTCTGCTCTACCACCATCGGCAGAAAACTCATATAATTAACCTCAATAGATTTTCAGTATCTTACTTACAAATAATCGCCGGCCAACTTACTCGGCAACAGCATCCGTATCGGCTTCAACAACTTTCTCAATCTCCTTGTAAGAAACTTTCCCAAGAAGATGCTCAATCGTCTTTTCCATGATGACCTCGCGCTGGAGCATACCGGTCAATTCACCTTCACGACCTTTGAAACGCTCAAACACATCTTGCGGATTCTCACCCGAACCCTGGATAAAACGCTGAAAACGAGCGCTCACCTCATCGGGGGTACTTTCAATCTTTTCAAGATCTGCAAGATGCTCCAGAAGCAACGTATTTTTAACTGTATTTGCGGCATCCTCAGCAACCCTCTCAAGGTTGGCGGTTATCATCTGCTCAACCATCTTTTGCTCAATCCCCTGTGAAAGAAAACGGGAACGGGTTGCGGTGAGAGCGCGCTCTTTCTCTTCACTCACCATGCACTCCGGCAATTCAAAATCGACCTTGCTGCGCAGACAGGAGAGCAGCTCTTCAGTATTTTTATTTTTTACTTCAGA
The DNA here is from genome assembly GCA_021161425.1 of Candidatus Tharpella sp. Taxonomy (GTDB): domain Bacteria; phylum Desulfobacterota; class Anaeroferrophillalia; order Anaeroferrophillales; family Tharpellaceae; genus Tharpella. The sequence continues at coordinate 6,710 of JAGHAQ010000044.1, forward strand.
CGCTTTCGAGGAGGTCACATATTCGGTCATTTTTTCGCGCAGCTGCTCCAGGGTCTCCATCTCGCCCCCGGAAATCTGGTTAGCCAGGTCATCATCCAGCTCCGGCACTTCCTTTTCCCGGATAGACTTAACCTCCACCGTAAAGAGCGTCTTTTTACCAGCCAGCTCAGCCTTGTTGTAATCATCGGGAAAAACCGCTTCCAGATCGTAACTCTGATCAAGTTCAAGCCCTGCCAACTGACGCTCAAGATCGGGAATAAAGCGGCCACTGCCAACCTCTATCGAAAAACCTTCGGCACTACCCCCTTCAAATTCAACCCCATCCAAACGACCAACGAAATCGATAACCAAGGTATCACCTTCCTGCGAGGGACGTTCGTCTATCGTTTTGAACTGAGCCATACTCTGGCGTAATTTATCCATCTCCGCGTCAACTTCTGCGACATCGACCTCAACCGAGTACTTCTGCAATTCGATATCATCGTAGGAATCTATTGAAAACTCCGGCAGAACTTCAAGCGTCGCTTCAAATGAGAGCAAACTGTTATCTTCAGGAAAAGAGAGATTCTCGATAGCTGGTGGAGCCAAAGGCGAAAACTTATGCTCCTGCAAAGCTTTACCGTAGGCATCCTGAACCAACTCCTCCATAACCTCCATGCGCACCTGATCCTGATAGAGTCGTTTTATAACATTTAACGGTGCTTTTCCTGGCCTAAAACCTTTAATTTTCGCCTTTTTCCGAAATTTTTCGTAAGCCTTGCCAAGTTCTTTATCGATCTGCTCGGGGCCCAGATCGATAACCATCTGTTTTTTTACTGTACTGATATCTTTAACTGCAACATTCATAAAACCAAAACCTCTGCCCCGGCGACGACCAGACAAAAAGACCGCCGCCACCCTTATGTATCTTTCAGATAAATTGTGGAAAACCTCATTACAGAGCTCACATCTTAAAGATATGAAAATGGTGCGAAGGGGGGGACTTGAACCCCCACGGTAAAACCGCTAGATCCTAAGTCTAGTGCGTCTGCCAATTCCGCCACCCTCGCAAAAACTCCGTAACCAACAATAAAAATGTCACTACAGGGCAGTGACATTTTTGTACAATCAATAATTATACATCAAAAAGTCGCTTCTGGTCAATAGAAATTACAACCCTCAACTCGAGGATTGAGGCACCTCTTTAAAAAAGGTGAGGCTGCCTTCTATTGAGCCATCGTCAAAAAGAGACCGGCGGCGACCACCGTACCGATAACCCCGGCAACATTAGGCCCCATGGCATGCATCAGGAGAAAATTGCGCGGATCTTCGGCCGCCCCCATCTTCTGGACAACCCGGGCCGCCATCGGTACCGCCGAAACCCCAGCCGCACCAATCATCGGATTAATCTTCTCTTTCGAGAAAAGGTTCATCAGTTTAGCCAGGCAAAGACCACCGATCGTGCTGAAAGAGAACGCTACCAGCCCCATAGCAAAAACCATGAGCGCCTTGGGGGTCAGAAAAGCGTCGGCACTCATGGTTCCGCCAACCGCAATCCCCAAAAAGATGGTAACAATATTCATCAACTCATTCTGAGCCGTACCACTTAAACGTTCGACCACCCCAGACTCGCGAAAGAAGTTGCCAAGCATAAACATCGCCATCAAAGCCGCCGAAGCCGGCACAAAGAGACAAACCAAGCCACAAGTCACCAACGGGAAGATGATTTTCTGACGTTTTGAGACCGGGCGCAGCTGCTTCATGCGGATAAGACGCTCCTTTTTAGTGGTCATCATCTTGATAATCGGCGGCTGAATAACCGGCACCAGAGCCATGTACGAGTAAGCTGCGACCGCAGTTGCACCGAGCAAATGAGGGGCTAAGGCGACCGTTGTAAAGATAGTCGTGGGCCCATCGGCACCACCGATAATCCCGATTGAGCAGGCCTCAGGAATCGTAAAACCAAGACCCAAAGCAAAAAAGAAGGCAATATAGACACCAAATTGTGCCGCAGCCCCCAGGAGCAGGGTTTTAGGATTGGCAATCACCGGGCCAAAATCGGTCATCGCGCCCAGGCCGAGAAAGATAATCGGCGGAATTAACTCCCACTCCAGACCATAATGGTAGAAGATATGCAGAATCTGATGATCTTGCATCAGATTGGTCAAAGGCAGGTTGACAATAAAGATCCCGAAGCCGATCGGAATCAAGAGCAGCGGCTCATACCCTTTCCTGATCGCCAGAAACATCAGGGCAAAAGAGATCAGCCACATAATAAGGTTACCCACAGTCAGATGGTAGAACCCCATCGAATGGATAAACGTAAATAAAGTATCCGCCATAGCGCACTCCTTAATGGAAAAAATAATCAGAGCATCCGGCCACACTGGAACCGGAAATCAACAAATCCGAGCCCTCACCCTTTTTTGGGAGCCGCCCCAAACCTACCGATCAATGCCCGGGTAATCACCACCGACAGGGACAAAGCCCCCAAAATAAAAAATACCGACGAAAAGCCAAATGTAAAAATCTTTATCGCCTCAGCCCATAGACTCATCACAAACCTCTTCTTTTCTGACTTACTATTCTAATTCTTAAATAAGGTACAGAAACTCGGCCCGAATTCCGACCAAGCACATCTCTGTATCCGTCTGTTGCCAGATTGACTTCTGCACAGAGCAAAAAGCATTAAATATGCCGGATTTACTGCCTCTCCGTCTCACACATAGCGTATTTGATCTGCCAACGCAACCATCAAGAGGCAAAGGAGCGCGTCTTCTACCTCAAGCACCAGATAAAAATCAACCTAAAATCCACCCCACTTTTGTAAAAACTGTTGCAGAACCCTCTCTAAAGAGCCCAAGCAACCGGCAAAAAAATGGTCCGCAGCCGGAATTATGACCATAGATGCTGCGGGATTCCATTTTTCAGACAAAGATTCAACCTCTTGCAAAGGAGCTATATCATCTCTCTCTCCAACAAGAACCAGTTTCAGTCCAGGCAAAGACGTTTCACCAAACTCCATCATCGCGGCCGGCGGCGCGACAAAAAGTAGCTCTTCGCTACCAAGCCTGTTGGCGGCGGCGGCCTGAAAGATCACCCAAGCACCGAAAGAGTAACCGGCCAAAAGAATATTATCAACTCCATTTTGACGCAAACAAGTGACTGCGGCCAACAAGTCATCGACCTCTCCACGACCCTCATTATAGACCCCGCAACTTGTTCCTACTCCACGAAAATTAAACCGCAAAGTAGACCAACCATACTCTTGAAAAACATGCATCATTGCAGTTATCACCGGATTTCGCATATCCCCACCATAAAGCGG
>JAGHAQ010000096.1 GCA_021161425.1 Candidatus Tharpella sp.
ATGTTGGAACGGTAGCCGGACATGCAGATGACACTGATATGTTGATCGAGGTTGCTGTTGAATCCATGGTTGATAAGTTCCGGCAGAGGCAGGTGTTCGGCATTTTCGATGTGACCACCGAGCCACTCCGACTTATTACGGACATCGAGAACCATATGATTGCTGTATTTTTCGAGGACATGGTGCAGGGAATGGACTGTGATCTGGGGCAGAAAACCGGTCTCTTCAGCCGCTAAAATCCAGCTACTTAAGCCGATGATGCAGCCTTTGATATTGTCGTAACCGACTCTGGGGAACATGGTTGTTGCATTTTCTATATCCTTATGATTATTGGCCAAGAGCAAGAGTTCACTCTCCGGCTTAACCACATTTCCCATCCAGGTAGCAGCGTTGGGAGCCATGCCGATATTAAAACTGCCAGGGATATGGGCTCCGCCAAAGGCGGTCGCCTCTCTCAAGTCGATAAGCAGCTGGTTGTCCGGATCAGCCGCCAGAAACTTTTTGCAGGTATGCGGTTTGTACTCACTGATTACCGGCAATTCCTCAGTAAGTTTCGGTCCCCGCAGGTTGGTATTTATGATATGGGTGAAGTTGATTGGTCGATGGGGTGTGTTTTGGCTAAGTTTGGTTCTGAAGTCTTCAAAATCAAGTTGTAGAAAAGGGTTGGTTCGGCGTTCAAAGCCTAAAGTTGATGAAGGTTTGGCACTGATTCCGGCACCACAGAGAGAACCCGCCCCATGGGCGGGATAGACTTCGACATAGTCAGGAAATTTATCCAGTTTCACCCGCAGGCTGTGATAGGCGTTCCTGATCTGCTCTTCCATGAGTTCACCGCCGGCCAGATCGGGACGACCGATGCTGCCGACAAAGAGAAGGTCGCCGGTTAACAGCATTTCGACGAGATCGCCACGAATCAGATCAGAGATCGCTACAGATATCGAGTTGGGAGTATGGCCCGGGGTTGCAACAATCCTTATTTTGGCATTACCAATAATAATTTCATCACCGTCATGTAGGGGCAGGTGATCATAGTCAACCGGTGAACCGGCACCGATATGGATCGGGGCGCCGGTTTGATGGCTGAGCTCGGCCGCACCAGAAATATGGTCGGCATGGACATGGGTTTCAATGATGCCGGTGATTTTCAACTTATTGGTCTGAGCGGCTCTCAGATAGTCATCAATATCCCGTTTGGGGTCAACCACAATGGCTCGCCCATCTTGCGGACAACCGACTAAATATGATAAGCAGCCTAAGCCTTCGACCTTAAATTGTTGAAAAAGCATATTTGGCTCCTTGGAAGTGTTAGCGTACTATTTTTATTAGGTTTAGACTAATTAATAGTAGGGTAAAAAAGATGGGCTGTCAAGAGCTTTTGCTAAGCCTTTTAAAGTTTTCAGATTTGTTATGATTATGGGGTAATTCAATGTTAATTAACGGTCATGAAGCTTGTTTTGTCTGTAAAGATAATTTTTGCTTCTCTGCGGTTGAGAATTGTGAACAGGGTGTCGAGGCGGGGATGGTTTTCAGCCATGATCATGAAGGATGGCAGGGTATTCCGCATGGCGGTGTAGCCATGACCGCCCTGCTCGATCTGGCGGATCATTGCTGGTTGCAAATTAAAGGGGAGAACCTTGTTTATCCTCTGGAAATTGATTGGCGTTTTGCTGATACTGTTAGTATTGGTGATGAGATGAGTTTGAAGGCCGTTGTTAAGGATGAAAACAGTCTGCTTTTGTCGATGCGTCGGCAGGGTAGTGAGAAAATTTATCTGAGTGCTGAAGTCAGGGTTGCCACAGAAGCGGCTGGTGTTGACTTTCCTCTTTTGGAACCGGAGATGCTTCTGGAACATAGTGCACAGCACCAGGCCCTGGCTGTTTACGACAACTGTTTTGTCTGTGGTTTGAAGCGGCAGAAACCTGGTCTAAGGCGGCGTTTCTTTCGTGTTGTGGACAATTTGCCATCAATTATTGTGCGTTTCGGTGGCTGTGAAATTGAAGATTTTCAGCTGGCCTCCTCATTTCAGCAGGCATCAGGCATTCTTCATCCCGGAGTGTTGGCGGCTCTTTTAGACGAGCTTTGTGGTTGGAGCGGGATCCTGGCTGGAGATCTGTATGGTTTTACGGTGCGTTTTAAACTCCATCTTAATCGTCTGCCGGATCTTGGTGAAGAGCTGTTCGGGGTTGCTCCAGTTCCTTTAGTTAGGGGGCGAGGGACAAGAAAATTCTATCATCCTAAAGGTGCTCTTTATCAAAAGAAGGCAGATGGATCGCTTGAGGTTATTGCCGTTGCAACTGGTCAATGGCTGGCTCGGGAAGAGTTGCGTCAACAGTTTGATGAGAGTCATATAGAGGAGGATATGTCGGGGATTGTTTTTTGATGGCGATTGTGTGCGGTGACGGTTTTTAGCCGGGAATTGGAGATTTACATATGTCAGGCAAAAAGGAGGGTGGTGGAGTTTGAACTCCGCCACCCTCTTTTTTTTATTTAGTCGTTTGTCGATTAAGGGACTTTTTTGCAATCGCCCTGGTTACTTTTTTTTCTGAAAAATTCGAGATGCAAGATCAATATCTTCGGGACAGAAGATGAAAAGGGTTTTACCTTCGGACGGAGATACCGAGCCATAGACATAGTTGATGTTGATGCCGGCATCACCGATCTTTTTTGCAGTTGCCGCCAGAGTGCCGGGCTGGTTGTCAAGTTCGATAGCCATGACCGGGGTGATCTCGTAGAGGTAGTCGGCCTGAGAGAGGAGGTCCAGGGTTTTGTCGGTATCTGTCGTTAAAAGACGAACCAGGGCGAACTGCTCGGAATCTTTCTGGATCATGCTGTAACTTGCAGCGGTGGCGTGGCGTTTTAAAGTTTTGCCTCGGGCCTTGAAAAGTTCTTCGACATAGCTGGTTGCATCCTGAATAGTGATGGCATCAATGTTGATCTTGTTTTCAGAGAGCAGCGAGGTGAGCTGAGCCAGCTCGCCAGGAACATTTTTAAGAAAAAGGGTGATTTCGGTACGAACCATAGTTTTCTCCTTCACGAAACTAGTAAAAGTAGTCCAGGTTAAAAAAGCATCTTCCAAGTTATTATGATTAACCACCGATTGTCAAGAAATTAGTCGGTTTTCTCATAAAAAACCATCGCAACATACCTATTGCGATGGTCTTTTTTAACCTTTTAAAGCAGTTTTTTGTTACTTTATTTCAATCTGAACCTTCTTGGGTTGGCTGTCCTCTTTTTTGGGCAGGACAACTTTAAGTACCCCCTTATCGTAACTGGCGGCAATATTGTCGCGGTCGACCGTGGCGGGCAGTTCAAAAGAGCGCTGAAAAGAGCCGTAGTAGCGTTCTACCCTGTGGTAGCTCTCTTTTTTCTCCTCTTTTTCAAGTTTACGTTCGCCTTTGATCGTCAGCATATTGTTGTCAAGGTTGATCTGGACATCTTTTTCATCGACCTCCGGCAATTCTGCTTTGATGGTGATTGCCTCTTCATCCTCAAAGATGTCGACCAGTGGCTTCCAGGTAGTTGAAGCAAGGCTTTTATCATCCTTGTAACCCATTGAACCTTCGAATAGGTTGTTGATTCGATCCTGAATTGTGACAAGATCCTGGAAAGGAGCCCAGCCTCGATGGTGTGGTGCCCATTTGACAATAGCCATAACTAAACCCTCCTTTTAAAATAGAAATTTGTTATATCTCTCGAAGTCAATTTTTTCATTTCGAGCGACTTTTTATACTAAAAGGATAACTACCAATTTGACGTTTGTCAAGAGTTGACAGTTCATTACGACGCCATTTCCAGGGCGAGTAGAGAAACATCATCACCACATCCCTGTCTCGCAGTCCAGTGTTCAAGTTCGTCGGTCAGTTGATCAAGGCTGTCATGAAGCGTTAAGGTTCGTGAATTGTTTAGATTTTCGAGGAGGCGTTCAACCCCGTATTGCTCTTTTCCCGGGTTCATGGCTTCGATAATGCCGTCTGAGTAGAAATAGAGGCGGTCACCATTTTTCAAGTCCAGGGTCTGTTCTGTGTAGACTTTGCCGACACCAACCATAAAACCGATCGGCATACTGCGGACCTGGATGGTCTGACTGTCGCCATCGGCCTTGATATGTATCATCGGCGGATGGCCGGCTGAAATAAAGGTCAGGGATCCCGAGTTGATGTTTAACTGGCCATACTGGATGGTAAAATACTGTTCCGTACTGCTATCTAAAGGGAAGCGTTGGTTGAGACGGTCGGCAACCTCCTCGGGGCGAACCAGATGGTAGCCGGGAGTGCCGAGGATCTGCTCTTTTAAGAGGTTAGATTGTTCGGGATTGGGATTTAAAATACGGGAAAGGTTGACCGAGAGCAGGGCGGCGGGTACACCATGACCACTAACATCAAGCAGGTAGAGGCCGATATGATCTTCATCAAGATGAAAGAGGTTCAAGGTGTCACCGGCGAGTTCGTCACAAGGGACATACTTCCAGGCGAAGTTGACCTTTTCGCAGGTCGGCATCTGGGTTGGTAACAGGGATTGCTGAATCTTAGCCGCCGCCTGGAGGTCTCGTCGCATGCGATCGTTGATCTTTTCCAGTTCCTGATTGCGTTGGGCTAGATCCCGTTCAAGGTCGGTTATCCGGAGACCGACTTTAAGCCGGGCCAGGAGTTCGTCTTTATCAAAAGGTTTGGAGATGAAATCATCAGCTCCAGATTCCATTCCTGCCAGAATATCCTCTTTTTCGCTGCGGGCCGTCAGTAGGATGGTGTAAACATAGCCGGGGCGTTCAATTGAGCGGATGCGCCGTAATAATTCGAGACCATCCATTTCCGGCATCATCCAGTCGCTGATGACCATTGGAAAATGCTCTTTTTGAAAAATCTCCCAAGCCTCTTTGCCATCTTTGGCGGCGGTTACCTCATAGCCCCATTTCTTAAGGCGACTTTCCAAAAGGCGTCTCGACACCCTCTCATCTTCAGCAATCAGGATCTTCATGTTTTTCCTGCACTAAAAGTAGTAACGGCCCATTGGCGTCAGCTCAAAATCATTTACGGTCAGGTATTCCTGTTCCCGGCGGTTGATGAATTTTATGGTGGTTCCCTTGAAGCTTCGTCGCCCTTCATCAAGTAGGCGGTAACCTTCATCGCGGCAGCGCTGGCAGGCATCGATCGGGATTTCAATGCCCATGCAGGATGAGTTGCGATGGGTTTTTGAAGTCAGATGACGCACCCCGGAGCAACTTGTACAGACCATGATTTGTTCAAGTTGTTGGTCATTGATTCCGTCGGTATCGTAGTAGACCGTTTTGGAACGGGTATCGTATTGGTTAGGTTTTACGTTCAAGGGCGGCGGTTTAAGATAGTTCTTCATGGTCAAGGCGCAGAGTTTTTCTATGTATTCGGTAATTTGAGGGCTCTGACGCAGGCTTTCAGGATTATAGTCGGGCTCTCGAACCTGGCTGTAGTCGAGACCGGCCATCGCCAGAACAATGCCGAGATTGACATAGGGCAGGGCCCCCTGGATGGAGTAGCCGCCCTCAAGGACAGCAATATCAGGGTTGAGCTTTTCATTGAGCCGGGCGTAGCCTTGGGCCGAGAAGTTCATATTGGTGATCGGGTCACTATAGTGGTTGTCCTGGCCGGCGGAGTTAATGATCAAGTCAGGTTTGAAATCATCGATAATCGGCTGGACCAGATTATCTATAACGTAGAGAAAGCCCTCATCTGAGGTGTTGGGCGGCAGCGGAATATTGATGGTTCGGCCTCGGGCCGTAGGGCCGCCAAGTTCTTCGCTGAAACCGGTGCCAGGATAGAGGGTGCGGCCATCCTGATGCAAGGAGATAAAAAGAATATTGGGATCATGCCAGTAGATATCCTGGGTGCCGTCGCCGTGATGGCAGTCCGTGTCAACAATGGCTATTCTTTTATTACCGTAGTGTTCCCGGATAAATTCTATCAGAACGGCTTCGTTATTGATGTTACAGAAGCCCCGGTTGCCGTGGACTACTTTCATGGCGTGGTGGCCGGGGGGGCGGACCAGGGCAAAGGCTCTATCTACCTCTTTTTCCATCACTAGACGGGCCGCTTTAATGGCGCCACCGGCAGCCACCAGATGGGATTCGGTGCTGACCTCCCGGGGGCCGGGGAAACAGAAGTGAATCCGCTCAATATCGGCATAGGTTGCGATTTCAGGTTTATATTCCGTAATGTTGGGCAGGTCGAAAACGCCCTCTTCCCGAAGCTGGTCCTGGGTGTAGAGCAGGCGTTCTTCCCGTTCCGGGTGGGTCGGGCTGATGGCCCAGTCATAAGCCGGAAAAAAGATGACGCCTAAATGCCTGGTGTTTTTCATTTTATTTAACCCCCTCGAGGTAATCTTTTTCGAGACCGGGTCTTATCTGACAACTTACACGAATGGTTTTACTGCCGACGGAATAATCGTCAACCATATTGAAGGATTCGGCCTCAACCACGGAAACGTCTCCATTTTCGATTTCGGGATGATTGTTCTCTTTGAGATAGTTCACCATTTCGCTAATCCCATCGTTTTGGGCTTCGTTCAACGAATAGGAGCTGTTTATCTTTCGCTCGATATCCAGATTAGGAATCAACATTGTTTTTTTGCCGGTATCAGCGAATAGTTCAATCTCCATGGTCGTGCGGGTCAGGGCTGCGCCGATGGCGTTGGCAACCGCATAATTGTCCGGGATTTCGGTTGCAAGGTCAAAGGTCTGGCCGAGAAGCGGGGCCAAGATTGCGGCCGGGCCACCCATAACGTAGAGTCGTTGAGGGCTGATTTTTTCGCCATGTACAACTTCTTCAACCGTATAGACCGGTCTTTGGTTGATCGTATCCAAAAGTTTAATTGCTTCAAATTGAATGGTTTTCAGCGCCATATCAAGAGCTTCACCAGCCAGTTTTTCAGTTGTCAATTGGTTTTGTTCAGCCAGATCTTTCAGGCCGCTAAAAGATTTGTCAATATTTCCGAGATTGCATAATCTTTTAACGTTGCAGGCGTCGATCAGGGTCGGTTGCGGGCCGGAAAGGGCCATCGGTGAGCCCATGCGTTGGGGGCCGACCGTTATTTTACCGTCAGGGTTGATGGTGATTGCCGAATCACCGCCAATGCCGATCGAATGGGTGCCGATGGCCCGTACCGACGTTGCCCGGTCACCGAAACTGACCCCTTCTTTTTCGAGGAGAGGTGCGCCATTGGCGAAAATGGCGATGTCGGTGGTGGTTCCGCCGATGTCGAGAATGATGGCATCTTCTGTAATCGAACTTAAGGCGATAATTCCCATAACGCTGGCCGCCGGGCCTGAAAGAATCGTCTGGATTGGATTTTTGCGTGAATTTTTAAAGTCAATTGTACCACCGTCGGCTTTAAGGATATTGAGTGGTGCGTTAATCTTATATTTTTTGATACTCAGGGAGACCGCGTCGGCAAAAGTGTTGTAGCGGCGCCAGACGGCCGCATTGTAGTAGGCGGTTGCCAGCCGTCGGGGGAAATTGAGTCGGCCGGAGATCCGATGACCGATAGTCGTAAAGTCTGATTCCGCAGAGACGAGCTCGGCCAGAGTTTGTTCGATTTCGGGATTGCGGGGAGAGAATTTACTGACGACGGCAAAAACCTTGAGTTGTTTGTGTTGACAGTCGGCCACCGCTTCCCGTGCGGCAACATCATTTAAAGCTAGCCGTAAATTGCCGCGATGGTCGATTGAGCCTTCGAGAAGATGGAAATGTTCACCGAGATCTCGGTTAAAATAATTTACAGCTAGCCCGGGACCGGAAACTGCGAGAACTCCGACCTCTTCAAGCTCCTTTTCGACGATGGCGTTGGTGGTCAGGGTCGTGCTCAGGTTGATCTTGCTGATGGGCCGCTTGGGCCCTGAACTTAAAATCTTTTCTAAGACTGCATCAAGAGATGTGATTAGGTTATTATGGTCGGTCTTGACTTTGGCCGTAGCTGCTACCCCTTCACGATCAATGATAACCGCATCCGTATGGGTACCGCCGACATCTATTCCCAACAGCATGATATTGCCCCGATTTACTTGTTAGTTTGGTTTTTATGAGAAATTGGCATAGCACAAACTCGAGGCTTGCGTCCAGTTTAATGTCGTTTTTTTGACTTTTCAAGCCCCTACAGGCCTGTCGGAGAAGGGCGCTGGTTTTAAATTGGTTCCCTTTTTTTATTATCTATTGTATTTTTAAAAAAAATTATGAAGGCTTTGTAAAAGAGTAACTGAAAAAGGAGCTGATTTCAGAGGCAGATCAAAATAAATGACTAAAGTAAAGAGAGTGATTTTGGGTTTCAGCGGTGGTGTCGATAGTGCGGCGGCCGCCGTTTTGCTTAAGCGCCAGGGGTATCAGGTTGTTCCGGTAGTCCTTGATCTGGGGGGCGCGGATACCCCTTTTCTGTTGGTGCGAGCTTCAAAGATGGCCGCCCGGCTGGGGCTTAAGTTGCTGGTTGAACCGGCGGCCGACGCTTTTTCAAAAGAAGTGGTTGAATATCTGCTTTTTGCCTATACTCATGCCCAAACCCCGAATCCCTGCATTCGTTGCAACGCTTTGGTTAAGTTTGCTTGCCTGGCAACGGTCGCCGAGCGCTTGAAGATTGAAAAACTCGCCACCGGACACTATTTCAGGCGCCTTGCAGGAGCTTCGGGGAGACCCGAAAGTTCCTATCTTAGAGCTTGCGATAGACGTAAAGACCAGAGTTATTTTCTTTTTTCGGTATCGGGAAAACTATTGCAGCGAAGTCTCTTTCCTTTGGGAGAGATCAGCAAAGAAGAGGCTCTGGTTCTGGCGGCTGAGGCAGGTTATGAGCTTGACAATTACCGGGAGAGTCAGGAATTATGTTTTCTTAACGGTGAAAGGTATCAGGAGTTTCTTATCCGGCGGGGGGTAATCGGCGGCCGGGGCAAGATTGTCGATACTCAGGGTCGCGTGCGGGGAGAACATCACGGCCTGCAGAATTACACGATTGGTCAGCGTCGGGGGTTGGGGATCGCAAATCCCGAGCCCCTTTATGTGACTAAACTCGATTATCAAGATAACCGTTTGCTGGTAGGTGAGCGGGAAGAGGCTTATAGTCGTCGTTTTAAAGTTAACCAGATCAATTGGCTGGTTGATCCGCCTTCGCAACCTCTTGAGTTAGAGTGCCGGATTCGCTACCGCCATGAGCCGGGTCCAGCTATCCTTAATCCGCTGGCTGATGGCCAGGTCGAGATCGAGTTTACATCCCCCCAATTCGCCATAACCCCGGGGCAGGGGGCCGCTTTCTATCACGGTGACCGGCTACTGGGGGGCGGGATTATCATCTGAACAATTTAGGGTTTCAAGGTACCCTCACTCAGAAAAGAGCCCGCTTGATTTGTGCTTTGCTTTTGTTGGTGATTTCATTTGCGGTTTTGTTTGGTTTTCGTTAGAGTCTTTTTTAAAAGGGGTTAACCGGCAGTTGTCGGTACAAAAAATAACGGTTTTTCCGAGATTGTTTACTGTAAGCCTTTAGCCTGGATTGAAACTCTTTAGTTTATGGATCAACCATTACTTGAAATCGAAGATCTCTCCGTTGCCTTTGGTTCAGGAGCGGAGCGTGTGTTGGCGGTCGATCGCATCTCTTTGACGATTAACCGCTGTGAGACCGTGGCTTTGGTTGGGGAGAGCGGATCCGGTAAATCGGTGACCGCGCATTCGATTTTGCGTCTCTTGCCCTATCCTGAAGCCAGTCATCCGGGCAATGGTCGGATTCTTTTTGTTGGTCTGGATATTCTCAGGCTGACTGAAAAAAAGATGCAACATCTGCGCGGCGGGCGTATCGGCATGATCTTTCAAGAGCCCATGACCTCGTTAAATCCGTTGCATACGGTTGTTCGCCAGATCAGCGAAAGTCTGCGGCTACATCGCGGGGGGGGGCGGCGTGAGGAGCTGCGCTTTGACTCCCGGGAGCTTCTCGAGGTGGTTGGTATTGAAGATGCCGGTCGGCGCCTTGATGCCTACCCGCATGAACTCTCCGGCGGCCAGCGGCAGCGGGTGATGATTGCCATGGCCCTTGCCAATGAACCCGATCTGCTGATTGCCGATGAACCGACGACCGCTCTTGATGTAACAGTTCAGGCTCAGGTGCTTAATCTTTTGAGCGAGCTCAAAGAGCGCTTAGGTATGGCCATTCTTCTGATAACCCATGATCTTGGCATTGTCCGTCATCATGCCGATCGGGTTGCGGTTATGACCAATGGCCGGATTGTCGAAGCTGGTCAATGTCGGCAGATCTTTTCTTTTCCACGTCACTCCTATACAAAAAATCTACTGAATTGTGAACCCTCAGGTAGACCGATCCCTTGCAACCTTAAGGAAGCCCCTCTGCTTAAAGCCGAAGACTTAAAGGTCTGGTTTCCGATTAAAAAGGGTTTTTTGCAGCGGACTTGTGATTATGTCAAGGCGGTTGATGGTGTTTCGCTGACGCTTCGCCCCGGTGAGAGTTTAGGGGTCGTAGGTGAAAGCGGTTCGGGTAAATCGACCTTGGGCTTCGCCCTGTTGCGCCTGTTGAAGGCCGAGGGCAGGATCTGTTTTGCCGGGAGGGATATCTCGGCTCCCGGTTTTCGTGGTCTGCGTTCTTTGCGCCGCTATTTCCAAGTGGTCTTTCAGGATCCTTTTGCAAGTTTAAGCCCTCGTATGACCGTAGAGCAGATAGTTGCCGAAGGTTTACAGATTCACAATATCGGGACGGTCGGCGTACGCCAGCTAATGGTGGCCGAAGCCCTTAAGGAGGTTGGTCTGGAGGAGGCTTTTATGCGGCGTTATCCGCATGAATTTTCCGGTGGCCAACGCCAGCGTATCGCCATTGCTCGCGCCCTGGTTTTAAAACCGCAATTGATTGTTCTCGACGAGCCCACTTCTTCGCTTGATCGCTCCGTCCAGGCCCAGGTTCTCGATCTGCTGCGTGACCTGCAGGTAAAGCATAATCTGGCCTATCTTTTTATCTCGCATGATCTGAAAGTTATCAAATCTCTCTGCCATCGGGTCATGGTCCTCCACCAGGGTCGGATAGTCGAAGAGGGGCCGGCAGAAGAGTTATTTCAAAACCCGCAGCATAACTACACACAAACCCTCTTGGCGGCGGCTTTTGATTAGTCAGTTTAAAATTATTTTTGTTACCTTTCTTTCGGGCTCTGTGCCGGCTTGACTGCCGCCGGGGTGTTGCTGACGCTTTTTTTACGTTCTCCGCAAGACTTAAGGTAGGTTGCTATCTACAATGATACCCTATTATCAGCAATCTCAAGAAGAGCTCTTCTCAAACCTTGTCTGTGATGCCGCCGGGTTAACCCAGGTTGAGGTTGAACAGCGTTTAAAACGTTACGGCCCAAACCGTCTGCGAGAAGCCCCCCCACCGCATCCCTTAGTGCTCTTTCTCGATCAGTTCAAAAGCTTTATCATCTATATCCTGTTGTTCGCCGTAGCCTTCGCTCTGGCTATCGGAGAGTATATCGACTCTCTGATAATTATCATTATCGTTTTGATCAATGCTCTGATCGGTTTTTTTCAAGAGTACGGTGCAGCCCGGTCACTGGCCGCCTTAAAAGAGATGACGGAGGTGATGGCGACAGTCTTGCGTGATGACACCTGGCAGAGTGTCAAGTCGGGATCTCTGGTACCGGGTGATATTATCTCGGTTACAGCCGGCGACAAAATTCCGGCCGATGTCCGGATTATTACGGCTAAGCGTCTCTTGATGGAGGAGGCGGCTTTGACCGGTGAGAGTCTGCCGGTTAATAAGGAGAGCTCCGCTCTTAAAGGTTCTTTGCAGATCGCCGATCAGAAGAATATGCTATTTTCATCAACCTCGGTGGTCAGCGGTCGGGCCGAGGCCGTGGTCGTGGCCACCGGCATGGAGACCGAGATCGGGACCATTGCAGACCTGGTTGAGACGGCGACCGAAGAGTTGACGCCGCTGCAAAGGCGATTGGATCGTTTCGGTCGGCGGCTGGGCCTGGTTATAATTGTAATCTGCGTTCTGGTGATGCTGCTCTCCTGCGGTAAGGAGTTTCTGCTTTTACAGACGATCAGTCGAGAGTCCCTGGTCGCTTTTGCTTTTATCGCCATCAGTCTGGCGGTAGCTGCGGTCCCGACGGCTCTGCCGGCGGTGGTAACTATCGCTTTAAGTATCGGGGTCAAACGTCTCTTGCGGCGCAAAGCCCTGGTCCGTCGCTTGGCTTCGGTTGAAACCCTGGGCAGTTGCGATGTGATCTGTACCGACAAAACCGGCACCCTGACCTGTAACCGCATGACCGTGCGCCAAGCTTGGACCCTGAAACGGGAGTTATCTCTTGAGGCTGATCATCTTGAGACTGAAAAACTTTTCCAAGAGGAGGAGTTGCTCTTTAGAGCCGGTGCTCTCTGTAATGATGCCGTCATCAAAAAAGGGGAGGAGGGCTTCGAAAGCAGAGGCGACCCCACCGAGATCGCTCTGCTGATCAGTGCTGAAAAGGTTGGTTGTAACGATCATGCCCGGCGCCTTGACGAGATTCCTTTTGATGGCCGCCGCAAGCGGATGAGTGTTGTTATTGAGGAAGAGGGCGGAGTCAGGCTCTATGCCAAGGGGGCACCCGATTCAATCCTTGAGATCTCTTCCCGGGTGTTGCTTGATGGTGCCGTGATTCCGTTAAATGATAGATTGCGGAGCTTGATTGTTGCGCAAAACGATAACTACGCCGGTCAGGCGATGCGGGTTTTGGCTTTTGCCTGCGGCGATCTCGATAATGAAAAACTGCACTCTCCGGCTACTGAAAAAGATCTTATATTTATTGGTTTGCAGGCGATGGTTGATCCCCCCCGGCCTGAGGTCAGAGAGGCGATTATAAGAAGCTACGCTGCCGGTATCAGAGTGATCATGATCACCGGTGATTATCGTGAAACCGCAAGAGCTATCGGCAAAGAGGTCAGCATCGAGGGTAAAGTTCTGACCGGCATGGAGATGGCGGACTTAAGCGATGAAGAGTTACGTGAACGTTTAAAAAGTGGTACCAATATCTTTGCCCGGGTGATTCCCGAGCACAAGCAGAGGATCGTTTCTATTCTCCAGGACTTAGGCCATACCGTGGCGATGACCGGTGACGGGGTTAATGACGCCCCGGCCTTGAAAAAAGCTAATATCGGCATCGCTGTCGGCAGTGGTACCGATGTTGCCAAGGAGGCCGCCGATTTTGTTCTACTTGATGATAGCTTTACGCATATCGTCAACGCGATCGAGGAGGGGAGGGGCATCTATGATAATATCCAAAAATCGATCATGTTGCTGCTTTCCGGCAATCTTGGCGAGGTTCTGATCATCTTTCTGGCTGTATTATTAGGTTGGAATCTGCCGCTTACGGCAGTCTTGTTGCTTTGGATCAACATGGTGACCGATGGCGCTCCGGCCCTGGCCTTCAGTGTCGATGGTTATGGCCGCAATATCATGCGCCGACCACCCAAACCGAGGGACGAGGCGATCCTTACCGGTCGCAAGCTGGCCCTGATTACGGTTTTAGGGGTGGCCGGAACCCTGATTGCCTTGGCTATCTTTCGCCTGACCGGTGGGGCTTCGGAACTTGAAAGTGAAATCACCAAGGCGCGAACCATGGTTTTCAATTTTGTTGTCCTCTATGAGATGATTCTGGTCTTTATTATCCGCCGCGAATATGATGTGCCGCTTTTTAGCAACGCCTGGGTCTGGAGCGCCGTGATCCTCTCAATCGCTCTCCAGGGCATCTTGATGTATACCCCCATGGTCCACTATTTTAAACTCTCACCCCTAACCTTTTTCGATATCGCAAAACTGCTTATCGGAGGCCTGGTTTTTTATCTGGTTTTTCTGTTTTATCAAAAAACTATTAACGATTTTACTTGACTAATTTTGTTGTAAAGTGTTACCTGCGCTCCCCGATTACGGGCACTTGAAACTTATTATCTTTTTCGGCTGGGGACAGGTTTAAAAAATCTGTCCCCAGTTTTTTTCTGGAACTTTTTACATCTACAACTAAGGCTGACGATTTTGGAAACCCTGAAAAATTTAAGAAATATCGCAATTATCGCCCATGTCGATCACGGTAAGACGACGTTAGTTGATTGTCTTCTGCGGCAATCTGGAACCCTGGGCCGGCGTGATGCCGGCAAGGAACGGATTATGGATTCCAACGATCAGGAGCGGGAGCGGGGCATAACCATTCTTGCCAAGAGTACGGCGATCAGATGGCACGACTGTCATATCAATATCGTTGATACACCGGGTCATGCCGATTTCGGCGGTGAGGTCGAGCGCATTCTCTCAATGGTAGATTCGGTTCTGCTCCTGGTCGATGCCGTCGAAGGGCCCATGCCGCAGACCCGTTTCGTAACCCAGAAGGCTTTCAAAGCGGGGCTCAACCCGATTGTTGTCATCAATAAAATTGATCGTCCCGAGGCGCGACCCGACTGGGTTGTGGATCAGGTTTTCGACCTTTTCGGACGTCTTGGCGCCAGTGATGAACAGCTCGATTTCCCAGTTATCTACGCCTCTGCGGTAAAAGGCGTTGCGGGTCTCGAAATGGATGCTATCGGCAACGATATGACGCCGTTATTACAGCTTATTGTCGATAAAGTTAAGCCTCCTGATGTCGATTCAGAAGGTCCTTTTCAAATGCAGATCTGCGCCCTTGATTACAGCAGTTATGTCGGGGTTATCGGTCTCGGAAGAGTGCAGCGGGGCCGGGTGCGGGCCCCAATGCCGGTGGTTGTTATCGATCGTGACGGTGGTCAGCGGACAGGTAAAATTCAATCAGTTATGGGGCATCTCGGTCTTGAACGTAGTGAGATTGAAGAGGCTTATGCCGGAGATGTTGTCAGTATTAGCGGGATTGACGGTTTGAAAATCTCTGATACGCTTTGCGCGCCCGATGTTCCCGAGGCCCTGCCGCCATTGATGGTGGACGAACCCACGGTCAGTATGACCTTTCAGATAAATGATTCGCCCTTTGCCGGTCTTGACGGTAAATATGTTACCAGTCGTAACCTCAAAGATCGTTTAGAACGTGAACTTGTCCATGATGTTGCCTTGCGAGTTGCACCGGGGATCAGTCCTGATCGTTTTGTCGTATCCGGGCGGGGTGAGCTCCATCTTTCAGTGTTGATCGAAAAGATGCGGCGCGAAGGTTATGAGATGGGGGTCTCCCGTCCCGAGGTCATTATTAAAGAGATTGATGGGATAAAGCAGGAACCGTTTGAAATCCTGGTTATTGATTGCGAAGAACAGCACCAGGGTGGAGTTATGGAGGTCCTGGGTGAGCGCAAGGCCGAATTGACCAACTTGCGACCTGACGGCAAGGGGCGGGTGCGGCTCGATTTTATCGTGCCATCAAGGAGCCTGATAGGCTTTCGTTCCCACTTTATGACGCTGACCTCCGGGAGCGGGATTATGAACCATATTTTCGATCATTACGGGCCTAAACTTGACGGAGAATTTGGCGTCAGGCAGAACGGCGTCCTGGTTTCGATGTTGCCGGGTAAGGTTCTGGGCTTTGCTCTTTTTAATCTGCAGGGTCGCGGCCGTCTGCTGATTAGCCCCAATATTAATGTTTACGAAGGCCAGATTATCGGTATTCATTCGCGAGGTAATGATCTTGCCGTCAATCCGACTAAAGGCAAGCAGCTCACCAATATGCGGGCTTCTGGTACGGATGAGAATATTGTCTTAACAACGCCGGTCAAATTCTCTCTCGAACAATCTCTGGAATTTGTCGACGATGACGAACTTGTCGAGGTAACCCCTAATTATATTCGTCTGCGTAAAAGACTGCTTAAAGAGGTTGATCGCAAACGAGCCGACCGCAGTAAAAAAGTGGTCAGTGTTTAGTTTAGTAGCCAGTCGTCAGTCATAAGTAAATTTTAAGACTGACGGCTGACAAATTACTACTGGCCACTGTTTTCTCGCATTGAAAGCGCTATGCGGCGGCGTTCTTGGTCGATGCTTAAGACAGTCACGGATACCGCTTGACCGAGTTTGACAACTTCTCCCGGATCCCGGATAAAACGGTCAGCCATCTGACTTATATGGACGAGGCCGTCCTGGTGGACACCGATATCGATAAAAGCGCCGAATTTAGTGATATTGGTGACCAGGCCGGGCAGGCGCATTCCTTCTTCCAGATCTTCTACTTTATTGATCCCTTCTTCAAAACTAAACTGTTCAAACTCTTGGCGGGGATCACGGCCCGGTCGAGCCAGCTCCGCCATGATGTCATCAAGTGTCGGCCGACCGACATTGGCGGAAATATAGTTTTCTATTGCAATTCTTTTACGTAACTCCTCGTTTTGCATTAACTCCTTCAGAGAACCGCCGCAATCTTTCGCCATCTGTTCTACAAGGTTATAATTTTCAGGATGGACGGCACCGGCATCAAGGGGATTGGTGCCGTTTTGAATACGCATAAAGCCAGTGGCCTGCTCGAAGGACTTGGCCCCTAAACGGGGGACTTTCAGCAATTCCCGGCGCGAGCGGAAGGGGCCTTTTTCTGTGCGAAACTTGATTATATTCCGTGCCAGGGTTGGATTCAGGCCGGCAACGTAAGCCAGAAGCTGGGCGCTGGCGCTGTTGATTTCAACGCCCACGCTATTAACGCAACTGGTTACGACTTCATCAAGTCGGCGTTGCAGGCGGTTCTGGTCTAAGTCGTGTTGATACTGGCCGACACCGATGGCTTTAGCATCGATCTTGACGAGTTCAGAAAGGGGATCCTGCAGACGGCGTCCGATCGAGATCGCGCCGCGCACCGTGAGGTCTAAGTCGGGAAACTCTTGGCGGGCAATCTCCGAAGCCGAATAGACCGAGGCCCCGGATTCATTAACCATGGCGATGATTATGTTTGCCGGCAGATTGAGTTTCCGAATAAAACTTTCAGTTTCCCGACCGGCAGTCCCGTTGCCGATAGCAATGGCTTCGATTCTATGGCGTTGGCAGAGAGTTTTGACGATTCGGGCAGCCTCTTCACTTTGTTTTCGTGAAATTGTCGGATAGATGACAGTATGCTCTAAAAGCTGACCCATGGCATCGAGGCAGACAAGTTTAGCACCGCTGCGAAATCCCGGATCAAGGGCCAGAATTCGTTTTTCTCCCAAAGGCGGGGCGAGTAGTAGTTGTCTTAAATTTACCGCAAAAACTTCAATTGCCTCGCCCTCGGCCCGCTCCCTTAACTCTTGTCGGCTCTCATTTTCCAGGGCCGGGGCCAACAACCTTTTGTAAGCATCGTTTAGCGCCAGTTCAACCTGTTGGGCGCACAGGTTATTCCGCTTGAGAAAACGTTGCTTGAGTAGGGCCAAGGCTTTTTCAGCGGGTGGGCGGATATTGACGCGTAAGATCTTGGCTTTTTCACCTCGGAGCAGGGCTAGGAGGCGATGGCCGGCGATTCTTGTGCTCTTCTCCCGCCAGTCGAAGTAGTCGCGAAGTTTTGCCCCCTCCTCCTCTTTTCCTTTAATGACAAGCGCTGTGATTTCTCCCTCACGCTTAAAGAGTCGGCGCAAAGATGTGCGGGTGTCAAGGTCTTCATTGATCTTCTCGGCGATGATATCCCGGGCTCCGGCCAGGGCATCGTCACTGTTTGTGATCTCCTTATCCGGATTGATGAAAGGTCTGGCAGCGGTTGCCGGGACTGCTTCCGATTGTTGGAACAGGATCTCAGCTAAAGGTTGCAGGCCCCTTTGGCGGGCCTGTAGAGCCCGGGTTTTTCGTTTTGGACGATAGGGCAGGTAGAGGTCTTCGAGTTTGGTCAAACTGGTTACGGAGAGCAACTTTTTTTCAAGCTCCGGACTCAAAAGCTTTTGTTCTTTTAAGGAGGCAGTGATCGCCTGACGACGTTTTTCGAGGCTTGCCAACTGTCCGAGACGGGCCTCTATTTGGCTGATAACAACTTCATCAAGTGAACCGGTTACCTCTTTGCGGTAGCGGGCGATAAAAGGGACGGTGGCTCCGTCGGCAAAGAGCTTGGCAACGGCTTCAATCTGTTGTCGCTTTATCTTGAGTTCGGTGGCTATTATTTTAAGATGGGAACAATTCATAGATTTACCATTTTTTGATAGTTGTTTTCGTAAAGGCCGCTAAATTTGGAGTTACGAGATTTCTGCTCAAGGTTTAGTAATGTAAATCATCTGTTATTTCAATCGTCGTTTTTTCCGCTATTGACTTTTATGAGATGTTGATGGCTTAGGGTTTGCGTTTTTTTTGTTTTAATAAGCATCAGCAGGCGGTTTTTTACTGGCTAAAGTTGATTGTTTTTGCTATGGTTTTAAATGGGTATTATCAACGAATAGTATTTTTACTAATTATTGAAGAGACCACTCCGAGTCTCGATAAGCAGCCCGAGAAGTTGGAAGAGGCTCGCGAATTGGGTCGTATGCTTGACGCCAGGTTAAAAGGCTTTGCCGCCGCCACCTGATAAAAAGGCAACAACCCTTGATTTGCTTGTAACAAACTCAAAAAACATCTTTTTATGTCATTCCGGCGGAAGAAGGAAGATCGCACATGCAGAGAGTTAATGGACAGCAACGACAAATTTTGATGATCTTTAGGCCGGCGCTGCTCTTGGTGCTTTGTTTGTTATTGTTGGCTGCCGTGTGTGATTGCTCGGCGGCTTCAGGCGGTGAGGTCGGTCATCAGACCACATTATCGCGGCCACCCTCCCGAATCGTCTCTCTGGTTCCCGGGGTTACCGAGATTGTTGCCGCCCTCAAGGCGGATCAGTCTCTTGTTGGAATTACTTATCATACGATAAAGCCGGCTCGTCTAGGCTGTTGCGCGGTGGTCGGTGGTTTTATGGCTCCATCGCTGGAACGGATTAAGGCGTTGTCTCCGGACCTGGTTTTTATCTCCTCCATACATGAAAATTTACGTGATGAATTAACCGGTATGGGATGTCGGGTGGTTGAGGTTACAACCACATCTCTGGCTAAAGCTTATGCCAATATCGAACTTGTCGGTCAACTTGTTGGAAAATCAAGCGAAGCGGCATGGCTGGTTGCTGATCTGAAACGGCAGTTGGCGTTGATCAGCCGCAAGGTGAAGCTAATTCCGTTAGCAGAGCGCCGGCGCGTCATGTGCTTGATGGAGTGTAATGAGATCTTGGTTCCCGGTGATGACTCGTTTCAGAACGAGTTGATCGCTGCTGCCGGTGGTATTCCTCCCGCATGGGGCAAAAAGGGGGCTGCGGTCAGTGTCGATGAGGCGATGATTCGGGCTTTCGACCCTCAGCTTATCTATGCTTATGGCAGTTGTCGGCAAAAGATTCGGGAATTCTTCAGCCAGCCTGCCTGGGCCGAGATGGTAGCGGTCAGAACTGACAATATCCTTTTCCCCCCTAACGCTTTGATCTGCCGGGCTGCGACCCATCTCGGCGATTTTGTCGGCTGGCTGGCGGCCACGATCTACCCCGATCACTTCAGCCTTCCAGAAAACATGCTGCTGCGTGAAGAGGTAAAAGATCGTCGGACACTGGCGCTTGACTTTGACTACATAAAAAATGCTGAGGTTGTCGAGACGACGATCGCTGACTTTAACCACCGTACATTGGTGGTAGATTTAGCCGAGCCCATGCAGATTTTATCAACTTTGGAAGGTTTGCGTCAGGGGATTACAACGGTCGGTAACCACTACCTGCCGCCGTCGACCTGGAATCTGGTTCACCGTATTGGCTCGGTAGAGTTTGAAGAGCGGGTCGGGAATTTGCTGAAACGGCATGCGGAGAAGACCTCCCTCCTTTTTACCGGGGCTGACATGAAATATCTGGTTCAGCAAAGCGCTTCATTTAAGGAGATGAAGGTTACGGCCCTGGTGACCGCCGGGGTTAGTTCCAATGCTGTGCGCATGGGAGCGGAGGAGGGGCGTTACTATGAACCAGGGAAGTTCGGGAAGTCGGAAAAGCCCGGAACTATTAATATTATTCTTTTGAGTAATATGCGTCTGACACCCCGGGCCATGACCCGGGCCATTATTAGTGCCTGTGAAGGAAAATCCGCAGCCCTCCAGGATCTCGATATTCGTTCCAGTAGCAATCCCGCTTTTTTACAGGCAACCGGAACCGGCACCGATAATGTGATTGTCGTTGAGGGGCGGGGCCGAACTATCGAGCACACCGGCGGTCACAGCAAGATGGGAGAATTGATCGCCCGCGTGGTTTATGAGGGGGTTGTTGAAGCTGTACGGCGGCAGAATGGTGTATATGAAAAACGTTCGCTTTTTCACCGTTTGCAAGAGCGCCGGGTGACGGTTTACGATTTCCTCAAGGAGTGTCGGTTGGGCAAAGGGATCTCCAGCAAAGATCTGGTGGCTCCCGTTGAGGAACTTTTGCTTGATAGGCGTTATGCATCCTTTGTTGAGAGTTCGCTAGCCTTAAGTGACGCTTGGCAACGGCATCAGATAAATGATTTGGGGAGTTTTCGAGCATGGTGTTGTCGGATTGCAGGTGAAATTGCCGGCCACCCGCTTAAAGATCTGCCGTCCCTTTACTCTGGGGCTGATCTGCCGGAGCCTTTACAACTAGCCTTAGAAGCCTTAGTTTATGGCCTCAATTATCGTGGGCAAACGGCTAATCTTACACGATAGCCAGAACCTCATTTATGACCTTGTTGAGTTCATCAAAGTCAAACGGTTTTGGCACCATCGCGGCAAAACCGTACTCCTTGAAATATCACCTTATTTCCAATAATCAATCTGGTGATATTTTCTTTAGAAAAAGAAGCGGCCAGAGAAATATGATTTTGAGGTGGGTTGTTAAAGAAGGTGGAATTTGTTGACCCGGCCCGTTTTATCGAAGGTGACCCCCTCCGCCGCCAGCATAGCTTTTTTCATTTGGAGCCCGCCCCCAAAACCACCAAGCGTGCGATCGGAACGTATCACCCGATGACAGGGTATGAGGATGGGGAATGGGTTGGTCGCTAAAGCGCCGCCGACGGCCCGGGCTGCCTTGGTTTTGCCGAGATGTGCGGCCAGGAGGCCGTAGGAGCTGACGCCCCCGTGAGGAATCGCATGATTAGCCTGCAACACTGCTTGTTGGAAGTCGGAACAGACGTTCAGTTTGACCAGATCAAGAGAAAAGGCGATTTCCTCTCCGGCCAGATAGGCCTCAATCCTTGAAGCTATGAGATCTATCGCGGGACAAGAGGTAGTGACGATGTCGGGAAATAATCTGGCCACCTCTCCCTCAGCCGGGGATGCGGGTTTGGGGATGATGATCCTGACGATCCGCGGTTGTCCGTCAAATAACGACCAGACCAGGACTACCGGGCCATAGGGCGTGGTTTTAATGATGGTTTTATGGATTTTTTGCACGAATCTGCTAAAATATTTTAAAAAGCCAGTATTTGAAATCGAAAAAATGGAGAACCTTCTGGGTGAATTCAACCTCCTGGACCCGGTTGGCGAGATCCTGGATAGCGCCATGGTTATGGGCAATATGGTGGTTCTGGGATTTGTCGAGGCCGCCGTTGGCGATAAAAGAACGGATAGTTTCCATCTCGCCGGCGTCGAGCCATATACCGTGATCACCACAGATATCGATGATTACGCCTGAGATCTCCAGGAAATTTTTTTTTGTCATCGGAGTACCGCAACGAACACAGGGCAGATAGGCCGGTTCAGTCTGCAGGGTGGGGCGATGGTAACTTTTAGGCAAGCTCTGATCCTGATAGATATCACGTTCCGAGGTTAGATAGGCGAATTCCTGGCGATCGAACCAGAGACCGGCACATTGGGGGCAGATATCGGCGTCATTATTGCGGTAGTCGTAGGGTTCTAAGGCGATGTTGCAACGGGGGCAGAAAGGGTCGCAAGAGGCTTCGGCAACACGATTCTCTTGACCACAATGAGGGCAGTAACGACTTTTAGGGTTGACCGGTTTACCGCAGCTCAAACAGGGTTGGGGCGTCGCCATATGAGATACCTTAAATATTGATCTTTGTAGAAGTTTTTACAACGCCATCAGTATTGCATAAAGTTATAGTAATTGCAAATTATTGGCTGATTACCTCCGCTTTTTCCTGACTTTTATTCGATCCATGCACGCTCGATAAAATAATATTTTTATCCTTGACAAGTGTTCTTTCTTCGGCTAAGACTGAAAAAAGAATGAGGCTTCATTCATTTTTATTTTAAACACAGCTGAAAAGCTCAGGAGCATACAATGAATCTGGTGCAAATCTTTTTTGAACAGGCCCGGCGGTTAGGTGATAGGGCTGCTCTTAAAGTTAAGCGTGACGGTCTTTATGTTGATATCAGCTGGAGAGAGTGGGCTGCTAATGTCGAGGCGGTGGCCGGCGGACTTTTGTCTCAAGGTTTACAGGCTGGAGAAAAGGTGGCCTTGCATTCGGAAAATCGTCCCGAATGGGCTTACGCCGATCTTGCTGTTTTGGCTTGTGTTTGTGCCGATGTTCCGGTTTATCCCACTAATCTGGCCCCTCAGGTGGAGTATATTGTCAAGGATTCCGAGGCTGTTTTTCTTTTTGTTTCAAATGTCGAGCAACTTGAGAAAGGGCTCGCTATCATTGATAGTTGTCCTGGGCTGAAAAAGATTTTTGTTTTTGACGAGGATCTTCCTGGAGCGTTGCTGGAAAATGACAAAGTGATGACTTTGGCCGAGCTTATGGCCAGCGGTCGGGAGTGGCTCAAAGAGAATGACGAACGTCTTGAAGCAATTTGGCAAAATATAGATGCGCATGATCTGGCAACCTTGATCTATACTTCAGGCACCACCGGTGATCCCAAAGGGGTTATGCTGACTCACAATAATTTTATCAGCAACGTGGTTTCAGCAAGCAAATGTGTTCGGGTCGATACCACCGATATCTTCCTTTCCCATCTTCCATTAAGTCATATTTTTGAGCGGATGTCGGGTTACTATCTGCCGATCTACAACGGTTCGGTAATCGCTTATGCAGAATCGATCGATATGGTTTCGCTGAATATGACTGAGGTTCATCCGACCATCATGATCAGTGTACCGCGCCTCTTTGAAAAAATCTACGACCGTATTTATGATGGTGCTCATCAGAGTTCGGGAATCAAAAAACGACTCGTTTTCTGGGCTTTTGGTGTGGCAGATCAACTTGCGCTTTGCAAACGTGAAGATCGTAATCCGGGGGGCTGGTTGAAGTTGCAGTATGGTTTGGCAAAAAAACTGGTGTTTGCCAAACTCGGAGAGAAATTGGGTGGGAATTTACGTTTCTTTATCTCCGGTGGGGCACCGCTGCCGCAAAAAGTCGCCGAATTTTTTTACGGAACCGGTTATCCAATCTATGAAGGCTATGGTCTGACGGAAACCTCTCCGGTAATGGCGGTCAATTATCCTTTACATCTTAAATTCGGAACCGTGGGGCCGGTTATTGAAGGAGTCGAGGTCAAGATTGCCGAAGACGGTGAAATCCTTACCAAAGGGCCCAATGTCACCATTGGTTACTACAATAACCAGGCAGCCACCGATGAAGCTTTTGTTGACGGCTGGTTTTGTACCGGGGATGTTGGTGAGCTTGATAACAATAATTTTCTC
Source organism: Candidatus Tharpella sp. (assembly GCA_021161425.1). GTDB lineage: Bacteria > Desulfobacterota > Anaeroferrophillalia > Anaeroferrophillales > Tharpellaceae > Tharpella. The sequence continues at coordinate 23,519 of JAGHAQ010000096.1, forward strand.
AAAATTACCGATCGTAAAAAGGATCTAATTGTCACGGCTGGAGGGAAAAATATTGCGCCCCAGCATCTCGAAAACCTGCTCAAAATGGATAAGTATATTACCGAAGCGATGCTCTATGGCGACCGTAAAAAGTTTATTTCAGCCCTGCTGGTACCCGATTTTGAGAAGGTTGAAGAGTATGCTTTAAAAAATGATATTCTTTTTATTGATATCAAAGGCCTGCTCGAAAATCCGGAGATTCGCGCTATGCTCGGCCGCCGGATTGAGAAGGTTCATCAGGAGCAGAATATCCCTCTTTACGAACAGGTCAGGAAGTTTGTCGTTATGAACAGCGAATTCTCGATGGACAATAACGAGGTGACGCCAACCTTGAAGCTCAAGCGCAAAATTGTGACCGCTAAATTCCGGAATGAACTGGATGCCCTTTATGAAAACTAATCATAAAGAACAAAATCATTGGGAGGTGAAAGGGGTTCCCGATGATCCTCGCAAACGAGCCAAATATTTAGCCATTATTGAGGCAGCCCTAGAGGCCTTTTCAGAGTATGGCTACCATGACTGCCCGGTCTCAAAAATCGCCCAGAAGGCTAAAGTCGCAGATGGTACGATCTATCTCTATTTTGCCAATAAAGAGGAGGTTCTGGTTTCCGTTTTTCAGGAGAAGATGAATCGCCTGATCAGTGATATTGAAGAGTTGACGACTGATTGTGGCAATGCCTGGGATAAAATTGAGGTGTTGATTCGCTATCATATGTCGGCTTTGGGAAATAATCCGGTATTGGCAAATTTTTTGCAGATTCAATTGCGTCAGTCAAGTAGCAAAATTCGTCAGGGGATTGCCGAGCCTTTGCGTAAATTCTATCGACTTATCGAGAGCTTTGTTGAGGAGGGGCAAGCGCAGGGTGTAATCGATTCATCTCTCAATGCCAATATTGCCCGTAAGGTGATTTTCGGCAGTATTGATGAGGTTGTCAGCTGTTGGGTCTTAAGCCGTCGCCGATATGATGTTAAAGAGAGAATCGATGATGTAATCAATATCTTGCGACGAGCTTTTTTGGTTGAAAAAGTTTGATAATGTAGGGCAAATTTTTTTGTTATGTCACTGAGTGAGTGTTCAGTCATTAATTTATGAGCATATATTTTATGTTAACAGAGAAGGAGGAAAATGATGGGAAACGGATTGGTAAATGTCAGGGATCAGAAATTTGTGCTTTTTGAGCAGATTGGCATCGATAAGCTCTTTAAATCGGGCAAATATGGCGACTATACGCTGGATGATGCCAATATGATGCTCGGTGAGGCCGAGAAGTTGGCGGTTAATGTGATGGCGCCGACTTATGCCGAAGGTGACAAGGAGGGTTGTACTCTTGTTGATGGCAAGGTTAAAGCACCAGCCTGTTTTCACGATGCTTATCAGAAAATCTGTGAAGCGGGCTGGAATTGTGCCGCCCGCGGTCCTGAAGTTGGAGGCCAGGGGATGCCTCTCTTGCTTTTTACCGCATGTGCTGAACTCTTCAACGCAGCCAATTTCCCTTTGATGATGTATCCAGGTTTAACGGTTGGGGCGGCCGCCCTGATTGAAAAATTCGGTACTGATGAACAACGCAAAAAGTACATGGAAAAAATGTATTCTGGTGAATTTGGTGGGACTATGGGGCTAACTGAACCCGGCGCCGGTAGTGATGTCGGGGCATTGCGCACCAAAGCCGTAAAACAGGCGGACGGGACCTACTTGATCAGCGGTACGAAGATGTTTATCTCGAGTGGTGATCATGACTTGACCTCGAACAATATTCATGCGGTTCTGGCTCGAATCGAAGGTGATCCGGCCGGTACCGATGGTATCTCAATCTTCATCGTCCCGAAAATTATGGTTAATGATGATGGCTCATTGGGTGAGCCCAATGATGTTATTACCGGTAATATCGAGCATAAGATGGGGATTAAGGGTTCAGCTACCTGCACCCTCAACTTCGGTGAAGAGGATAAATGTTATGGAGAACTCTTAGGTCGTGAACGCCAGGGTATGGCGATTATGTTTCATATGATGAATGAAGCTCGTCTCGAGGTTGGTATCCAAGGGTTGGGATCAGCTACGGCCGCTTTCGAACATGCTCGTGATTATGCTCGTGAACGGATTCAGAGTCGGGCAATATGGGACATGACTAACCCCGAGGCGAAGCCTGTAACTATTATCGAACATCCCGATATTCGCCGTACTCTGTTGTGGATGAAATCATATGTTGAGGGTATTCGGGCACTCAACTATTATGTTGCCTTTGCTTTTGACCAGGCCGAGATTGCTACAGATGAAACCGAGAAGAAAAAATGGGATGGGGTTGTCGAACTCCTGACCCCGATCTGCAAAGCCTTTTCTACCGATAAAGCAATTGAAATCTGCTCGTATGCCATCGATATCTACGGCGGCTACGGTTATTGTTCGGAGTATCCGGTCGAACAGTATCTGCGTGATGCTAAAATAACCACAATTTATGAGGGTACCAACGGAATTCAGGCTCTCGATCTAGTCGGTCGTAAACTGGCCCAGAACCGGGGTCAGAATCTGAAAAACATGTTTGCCGAGATCGGCAAAACCGCAGCTTCAGCCGGGGCTGATCCTGAGCTGCAACTGCTGGGTGCCTCTTTGGGTAAAGCTGTACAGGCTGTAGGCGGAGTTACGCTGCAGTTTAAAGATTGGGCCGATGGTGCCGGTCTTGTTTTAGCTATATTGAATGCCCGTCCATTTCTTGAAATCTTCGGTGATCTTCTGGTTGGCTGGCAGTTAATTCAAGGGGCCCAGGTTGCTTCCGCCGCCGTGAAAAAGATCTACTCAGAGGCTGGTGCCCAGACTCAGGCCGAACGCCGGGCTGTGGCGCGAAATAATGCCGATGCCGCTTTTTATGAAGGTAAAATCGCCAGTGCCAGCTATTTTGCCAGCACCATTCTTCCGACGATCAAGGGAAGATGTATTGGTATTCAGGCTGGTGATCGAACCCCTGTCGAAATGTTGGATGCATCTTTTGGGTAAAATCAGTTCTAAAGAACCGGTTCAAAGTTCAGGGTTCACAGTTGAAAAAGTATAAATTTTTAAATAAACCAAGGTAAAAAACAAGGAGATCCTAAAAATGACATATCAGATTAAAAAAGCGGCGGTTCTCGGGGCTGGAGTGATGGGAGCCACGATCGCTGCCCTTCTCGCGAATGCCGGGATTGAGTGTCTTTTGCTCGATATCGTTCCTTTTGAGCTGAAACCTGAGGACGAGGCTAAAGGTCTGACCAAAGAGAGTCCGGCCTGGCGCAACAGTTTTGCTGAAAGAGGTTTGAAAGGAGCCATTAAATCGAAACCGGCCTCCTTTTATGCAAAGTCGGTAGCCAAACTGGTCAAAACCGGTAACTTTGAAGACGATCTCGAAAAATTGGCCGGAGTTGACTGGGTCATCGAAGTCGTTGTCGAAAACCTGAAAATCAAACATGAATTGCTGGCCAAAGTCGAAAAGGTGATCGGTCCTGATTGTATTCTCTCCAGCAACACTTCTGGTCTGCCGATTAATGAGGTCGGAGCTCAACTCTCTCCCGCCGTCAAGGGACGTTTCTTAGGAACTCATTTTTTTAACCCGCCGCGCTACATGAAACTGTTAGAGATCATCTCCGGCCCCGAAACCAAACCTGAAGTTGTTGATTTTATGACAAACTTTGGTGAAGATGTGCTTGGAAAAGGGGTTGTTGTCTGTAAAGATGTACCCAACTTTATCGCCAACCGGATCGGAGTTTTTGATATCTCCAATGCGATAACGATCATGTTGGAGATGGAACTGACGATTCCCGAACTTGATGCCATTATCGGTAAAGCTCTAGGTCGTCCAGGTTCGTCGATTTGCGGAACTATGGATCTGGTTGGACTCGATACCGGCGCAAACGTTATGAAAAACCTCTATGAAGCCGTAGTTGACGACGAGATGCGAGATATCTTTTTGGCTCCTGAATTCATGGTGAAAATGGTCGAAAGCGGACGGCTCGGCAATAAAACCCGCCAGGGTTTCTATAAGAAAAGTAAGGATGAAAAGGGGAAAAAGGTAAAACTGGCCCTAGATTATAAGACCAATGAATATGTTGCATTCAAAAAGCCACGTTTTGAAGAACTTAAAGAGGCCCGCAAAACCCCAGGTGGTTTTGCTGCCAGCCTGAAGTATCTGTTCAAAAGTCCCGGTAAGGTAGGCGATGTTGTGCGTGCCTATCTGTGTCGCAATTTTCTTTATGTCGCCAATCGTATTCCGGAGATCAGTGATCAGGTCAATGCTATTGATAACGCCATGAAATGGGGTTACAATCACAAGCTCGGTCCCTTTGAACTCTGGGATGCCGTGGGTCTTGATGAAACGGTTGCAGTTTTCAAAACATTAAAGATGAAGCTCCCCAAAATGATAACTGCGATGCTCACGGCGGGTCACAAAAGTTTTTATGAGAAACGCGAAGATGGTCTCTATGTCTATGATTTTGCAGCTCAAAACTATATAAAGATCGAATCGAATCCGAAAATCATTCTCCTGCCAACCGTAAAAGAGGCTGGTGCTGTGGTCGCCACTAATCCCGGAGCCTCTCTGGTTGATCTCGGTGACGGTATCGCTTGTGTTGAATTTCATAGCAAGATGAATGCGATTGATGCCGATGTTGTTGGTATGCTTAACCAGTCTTGTGATATTGTCGAAAAAGATTTCAAAGGTCTCGTGATTGCTAATCACGGTACCAACTTTTCGGTCGGGGCCAACCTTTTTGAGGTTTTTGTGACAATTCAAAAGGGCGATTGGGACATCCTGGATGCGATGATAAAAGGTTTTCAGGATTGTAATATGCGCTTAAAGTATCTCAGTAAGCCGGTAGTTACAGCACCGGCCGGGATGGCTTTGGGTGGCGGCTGTGAAATCTCGATGCATGGTGACCGTTGCCAGGCAACCGGGGAGACCTATATGGGTTTGGTTGAGGTCGGGGTCGGCGTCATTCCGGCCGGCGGCGGCACCAAAGAGTTGATGATTCGGGCCACCGAAGGAATTCCCGATGGCACAATTGCCAGCGGCCTCAATCTTCAGACCTACTATCAGAAGCTCTTTGAAACTATCGGTATGGCTAAAGTCGCGACCAGTGCCCTGGAAGCTAAAGAACTCGGTTTCATTCGCAAGACTGAAGGCTTAAGTATGAATCGTGACCATCAGATCTACGATGCCAAACAGATCGCTCTGGGGTTGTCGCACTTTTACAAAAAGCCGATCTCACCGATGGTGCCGGTTATGGGTGACAACTTCAAGGGGATGATCGATTCGGTTCTCTATAATATGCGGGCCGGTAACTACGTCTCCGAATACGATTGTCATGTTGCTGGTAAAGTGGCTGATGTTCTTTCCGGTGGCGATTGTGCCGAAGGCACTTATGTCAGTGAACAGCTCCTGCTCGATCTTGAACGCGAGGCCTTTTTGAGTCTTTGTGGCGAAGCCAAAACTCAGGATCGAATCATGTATATGCTGAAAAACGGCAAACCATTGAGAAATTAGAATTTTAATAAGGAGAATAGGACAATGACTGAAGCAGTAATCGTGGCGACCGTACGTAGTGCCGGTGGCCGTTATAAAAAAGGTGGTCTGGCGCAGACCAGGGGCGACGAGATTGGTATTCAAGTGGTTAAGGGTTTACTGGCCAAAGTCCCGGAGTTAAAGCCAGAAGATATCGATGATCTGGTTTGTGGCTGCTCATTTCCCGAGGCCGAACAGGGTATGAATCTGGGCCGGGTTCTGGCTTTAGGAGCCGGTTTGCCGGTGAGCGTCAGCGGTGTAGTGGTCAACCGTTTTTGCTCTTCCGGTCTGCAGGCGATAGCAGATGCGACGTCTAAGATTCAATCTGGATGGGCCGATGTTGTGATCGCCGGCGGAGCTGAGTCGATGAGCCATATCCCGATGGGTGGCAGTATTTATCGGCCTCATCCGGAGTGGGGCGATCTTCCCAATACCTATGTCTCAATGGGAATAACCGCTGAAAATGTGGCTGATGAATTTGGGGTTTCGCGCGAAGATCAGGATAAATTTGCCGTCGAAAGCAACCGTCGCGCTTATGAGGCGATTAAAGCCGGTAAATTTGAGGATGAAATTGTGCCGATTGAAGCCTGGCGCTACACTACTGATGCTAAGGGGAAAAAAATAAAAACCCGCAAAACTTTCTCCGTTGATGACGGCGTTCGTTGGCCGACGACTGTCGAAGGTTTGGCCAAGCTGAAATCACCTTTTAAAGCTGGAGGTATCGTAACTGCCGGTAACTCCTCGCAGATGACGGATGGAGCCGCTTTTTCACTGGTCATGAGTGCTGAAAAAGCCAAGGCTTTAGGATTGAAACCAATTGCCAAAATGACCAATTTTGCCGTGGTCGGATGTCGGCCTGAAGTCATGGGGGTTGGTCCTGCAGTAGCAATTCCAAAAGTTCTTAAACAGGCTGGTCTGACAACCTCCGATATCGATCTTTTTGAGATCAACGAAGCCTTTGCTTCACAATGTCTCTACTCCTTACGTGAGGCCAATATGGAGAAACGTTATTGGGATGGAGATATCAATCCCAACGGTGGGGCTATCGCTCTCGGTCACCCTTTAGGTTGTACCGGGGCCAAATTAACGGCTCAGCTTCTGCATGAGCTCCAACGCCGAAAAAGTAAACGTGGTCTGGTTTCGATGTGCATCGGTGGTGGTATGGGAGCTGCCGGGATCTATGAAATGCTGTAATGAGTGCTGACGTTATGACCAGTTCACCTCGTTATTCGTTGGGAGAGGAGATTGCCAGCAGTATTATCCACGGTGTTGGCATTCTTCTCTCGTTGGCGGCTCTGATAATTATGGTTGTCTTTGCGTCTCGCTACGGCACCGCTTGGCATGTTGCCGGGGCGGCGGTTTTTGGCTGCGGGCTGATTATGACCTACACTTCATCGACCCTTTATCATAGCTTCCAAAAAGCTAGAATTAAGGCGGTGTTCAGGGTTCTCGATCATGTTTCGATTTTTATCCTGATTGCTGCTACCTATACACCATTGACCCTGGTAAATATGAGAGGGCCCTGGGGCTGGTCGATTTTTGGGGTCGTTTGGGGCTTGGCGCTCTTAGGAATTGTTGTCGAGTGCAGTTCCTTACGGCGCTTTCGCATAGCCTCAGTCCTCCTCTATTTGGGAATGGGGTGGACCATAATCGTGGCACTCAAACCACTACTTGCCATGGTCCAGACGGGAGGTTTGATTCTCTTGCTGGTCGGCGGCCTGTTCTATAC
>JAGHAQ010000038.1 GCA_021161425.1 Candidatus Tharpella sp.
AGGAATATATTGAATATTTCGAGGATTAAAATTTGAGTCCAACGCCGCAATCGGGCGAAAAGGCAATTTTTAGAGGTGACCTAAAAAAGGATCAAAATTATGCTACTTAATATGTTCAAAGGAAAACTCCACCGGGCAACGGTTACCGATGCCAACCTCTCTTACGAAGGCAGTATCACGATCGACAAAACTTTACTTGAGGCCTCCGGCATCTTACCCTATGAGCAGGTTCAGATCTACAACCTGACCAACGGGGCTCGCTTTACCACTTACGTTATTGAAGGTGAATATGATGACGGTGAAATCTGCATCAACGGCGCGGCGGCCAGGATGGCCCGTAAAGGTGATATGGTAATCATCGCAGCTTACGCCATGATGAGCGAAGAAAAAGCCAAAGAGTTCACACCCAAAGCCATCCTGGTTGACGGCAACAATCGCATCGTCAACCAATCAGTCAAATAGTTGCCTGACTCCATAAACAGATAATAACATATTGAAAAAGCCAGGACCTTTTAAAGCGCATTCCGGCAAAAAACAAAAAAAGCCCCTTTACTGTTTACAGTAAAGGGGCTTTTTAAACTTATTTTTATCCGCCTTGCTTAACGCATACCAAAACGTCTCTTCTTGGCCTGCCGTTTTAAAGCTTCAGCATGTTTCTTTTTTTTGCGCACACTGGGTTTCTCATAGTGCCGTCTTTTTTTCAGTTCCCGAAACAGACCCGATTTATTGAGCTTGTTCTTGAGAATTTTAATCGCCTTTTCGACATCATTGTCGATTACCTTGATTTCCATCTAAATCCCTTCTTCCTCTGTAATATTAGAATCTTATATCCCTTGTGTGGGGTTTTATAAACATATGATCGACAATAGACGCAATTTTAGCGTCCTCAAGAAAGCCTTGGTCGCGGGACCGAGGAGGGTATATATTGCTTCAAGCCGGTTATGTCAATAAGTTTTTACCACGACACCGTATCAAAATATTTTCAGGAGGGAAATCAAGGCAGCTGAAAATCTTTTTTTCAACGGCCAAAGTCAGATTTTCAAGATCGGACAACTTGGTCAAAGAGGATGAATTCACTCCGTAGCGCTCTCTAAGATCGGTTAGACGTTCCGAAACCGAGACAATCTCAACATGGCGTACCCGTTTGTCAGCATAATAAATAATTTCCTTGGCGACAATGGGTCCGGCAAGATTTGTTTGAAGTCGAACATGATTACGAACAATTTCACCAATCTCCGGATAACCTTCATGATCGAGCCACTCAGCCCCGAGCTCGGCATGATCACGACCATTCTCAATCGAAGCCATTTTGGCAATATCGTGTAGCAAACCGGCACTTAAGAGGAGCTCCCGGTCAAAATCAATTCCTTGTACAGCCAACCCCTCTCTAAGACAGAGGCTGATAATCGCCACCTGACGGCTGTGATCAATAATATGCTCAGGCACCTCATAGCGCTCAAGAAGTTCACAACAAGTATTGTAATCAGGAATATTCATCTTTCAGTTCAACATTCAAAGTTAACATAAACCGGATAATTTCAGCACCATGCGTTCTAAGATTATTGCTTTCGGCAACCTTGAGGTTTTGATTGCAAGGTCGGCGTCCCGTAAAACCGCAAAAGCTGCGGCGTAGGCCTGTGGCCGTAATCTTTTTGCCTGATTAACAAGTTTTTTGGCAACAAAGGGCGGCACTTTCAAGGCTGATGCCAGGGTGGAGGCCGGAGCCCCGCGATACTCCGGCGATGCGGCGCGACTCAAAAGACGATATTGCCGAGCAACCATCGCCACAACCACCAACGCTTCAGTCCGCGCTCTCTGCAGTGCGTCAAGAATGGTAAGTGCGACCACAACCCGCCCTTCACAAACGGCATCACCAAAAGCAAAGATATTACCCCCTCCACCATCGACCCCGAGAAGATCGACCACCGCCTGGTCGATCCGACCCCCAGGTCCGACATAGAGTATCATCTTCTCAAACTCCCGATCAAGCAGAGGGATATTTGCTTCATGCAGATGCACGAGAGCTTCAAGCACCCTCTTATCGACCATAACTTTTGCCGCCTGCGCCCGCTTGAACAAACGCTGGCTGACCTCGGGGGGCCGAAGTTTTTCACTTTTTACGGTAAGATATTTTTTCTTTAGCCTGGAGACCAGAATAGAGCGCCCGTTCAATTTGAAAGAGCTTAAAAAAAGGTAGGTAATCGGACTTGATTCAACCTGGCTTTCCAACCACGTCAAAAGCTTTTCATGCTCGCTTTTTTGATAACTGTCAAGGTTGAGCAGATGAACTATTTTGCGTTGGGAAAAGAGGGAGGGAGTAGCGGCGGTAACCAGAAAATCTTGAAAGCTAACCTGGGAGCAGTCATAGACTTCAAGCGTATGACCCTGTTCAACCAGCCAGGCCAAGCCCCGACTTAAAAACTGATGAGGATAACGCTCCTCACCATAAAGCAAGCAACAACCAAAAGGACCATTATTGTCTGTGGCCCCATGCAGAGCCTTTTCCAGTGACTTCAACATGAGCCATTCAAAAGGCCAACGAGATTGACTGAGCCGAAATAAGTCATAATTGGATATGGCAAAGTAAAAAAGTTCAGATGCGAGGCGCTCGAAACTTGAGGAATGAGGCGTACATAAAGTACGCCGTAGTGACGAAGGTTGAAGAGGAACGAAGTAGGTGAACTCTTTTTACGACGCCATCAAAAATTAGTGAAAAGACCATCGTGTATATTCTCGGCCAGCACCTGACAAAGACACTTTAAGGCTGCCTGTTTACGCCGGTCAATCGTGATTGGATCATCAGTCGCCTTATACTCTTCAACCTCCCGCATCGCTGAACGCCGCCAATAAACCTGCCGACTGCGAGCTTCGGTTACCTCTACATCAATAGTCATACTGACTCGATATTCATAGGTTTTATCATCGGAAGAGTAGGATATTGCATGACTATCAATCACATCAATCGTCCCACTGATCAGAAGATCGGCATCACTGGCCGCCACCACTTTCAAGTTCTTGCTACGGGCAAACTCATCAACCAGAGCGTCATAGAGATCATTCTCGACTTGGCTTTCAAAGGTTTTATTGGCAAAGGGAAGGATCGCCACTCTTTGCAGATCTTCGCGCAGTTCCCCGGTACCACGCAAACGATAACCGCACCCGGAGACAAGGAGAAACAGGAGCAGTAAGATAAGGATGGGAAAATATTTTTTCTGCCTAAAAGGCATCAATTTTTCTCCTGTAACTTCAGTTCAGACAACAATATTGACCAACTTATTTGGAATCACAATGATCTTACGCAAATTTTTTCCGCCAATATATTTCTGTACTTTTTCACTATCAAGCGCAAGTTTCTGAACCTCATCTTGCTCCATATTACGAGCTACGGTCAAACGTTCCCTGACCTTGCCGTTAATCTGCACAACCACCACTACCGTATCCTCAATCAGCGAGGCGGCATCGGCAACCGGCACCGGAACATAGCTTATACCTTTGTCATTGCCCAACTCCTCCCAGAGCTCTTCACAGATATGCGGGACAATCGGGGACAATAGCAGGACCACGGTTTCAACCGCCTCACGAAGCAGGGCCGCCAGAACCTTATCCGAGCGGGCCGTTTCAGGATCATAATTTTTCAGCTCATTGACCAGTTCCATGACCGCACTGATCGCCGTATTAAAGTGCATACGATCCTCAATATCGGTCCGCACCCGGGCAATTGTCTGGTGGGTTTTGCGCCGCAGAGCACTATAGGCCGGTGGCACCTCAACCATTGTGCCGGCAAAAGCCTTAACCTCATTTAAAGCCGGCAGCAAAGCGTAAACCAAGCGCCAGAGACGGTTGAGGAAACGAGAACCTCCTTCAACCCCCTGGTCATTCCACTCGAGATCAAGTTCCGGCGGTGAAGCAAAAAGACTGAACATGCGTGCCGTATCGGCACCGTATCTCTTGATCAGGGCATTGGGATCGACGACATTGCCTTTAGATTTTGACATCTTGGCGCCGTCCTTAATAACCATCCCCTGAGTCAGAAGCCGGGTAAAAGGCTCGGAAAAATCGATATAACCAAGATCCCTCAAAACCCTGGTAAAAAAACGCGAATAGAGGAGATGCAAAATGGCGTGCTCAATGCCGCCGATATAGTGATCAACCGGCAGCCAGCGATCAACTGCAACCTTCTCTAAAGGTCCATCTTCATAGTTAGCACAGGAATAACGCATATAGTACCAGGAGGATTCGACAAAGGTATCCATGGTATCGGTTTCGCGCCGAGCCGGAGCCCCACAACAAGGACAAACGGTTTTAACAAAGCTCTCAACCTTGGCCAGCGGAGAACCTCCACTGCCGCCCAGTTCAACATCTTCGGGCAGGCAAACCGGCAGATCTTTTTCCGGTACCGGAACGATTCCGCAAGCATCACAGTAGATCACCGGAATCGGCGTACCCCAATAGCGCTGCCGAGAAACGCCCCAGTCACGCAGACGATAGGTTATCGCTTTTTTGCCGATCCCCTTCTCAGCTAAATGAACAGCGATAAGATCAAGTGCCTTGCGGTTTTTACAGCCGTCAAAACCAGCTGAATTAATTAACCGACCATCACCCGTGTAAGCTTCGCTCATAAGGGCTGGATCAAATAATTCACCCTCAGGCTGAATGACCACCACGATCGGCAGATCATACATTTTAGCAAATTCAAAATCGCGCTGATCATGGGCCGGAACCGCCATCACCGCCCCGGTCCCGTAACCGGAGAGGACAAAATTGGCGAGATAGATCGGCATCTTGCGACCAGTCAACGGGTTCAGGCAGTAGTTTCCCGTAAAGACACCCTCTTTCTCCAACTGGGCGGCATCCCGGTCGCTGTGCTCCTGGAGTCGCATTTTCTCGATAAAAGCAGCAACTGCCGCTTCCTGACCAGTCCCTTGCGCAAGCTCCGCCGCTAAAGGATGATCGGGCGCCAGACTCATAAAGGTTGCCCCGAAAAGGGTATCCTGCCGAGTCGTAAAGACGGAAATCTTGTAATCCCGATCAGCCACGGTAAAATCTATCTCGGCACCGACACTCTTGCCGATCCAGTTTTTCTGCATGGTGATGACGCGTTCAGGCCAGCCCCCCTGCAAATCATCACAACCGGCTAAAAGTTCTTCTGCGTAAGCAGTTATCTTGAAAAACCACTGGCTTAAGTCCTTATCTTCAGTCTCTTTACCGCAACGCCAGCAGCAGCCGTTTTCAACCTGTTCATTGGCGAGCACTGTCTGACAATCTTCACACCAGTTGACCTTTGATTTCTTTTTGTAAACCAGTCCTTTTTCCAACATCTGGGTAAAAAAGAGCTGTTCCCAGCGATAGTAAGAGGGATCGCAGGTCGCCAACTCGCGCTCCCAGTCATAACTGAAACCCATTCGCTGTAACTGAGTACGCATCTCATCAATATTACGACTCGTCCAGGCCGCCGGATGAACATCGTGGGCGATTGCCGCATTTTCAGCCGGCATGCCAAAGGCATCCCAGCCCATGGGATGAAGGACATCACGCCCCAGCATCCGCTGATAGCGGGCGACAACATCACCAATCGAGTAATTACGGACATGCCCCATATGAATCTTGCCGGAGGGATAGGGAAACATCTCAAGAAGATAGTACTTCTCACGACCTTGACCGGTAGCAAAGGTTTTCTCTGCAAGCCAGAGGGCCTGCCATTTTTTCTCTATCGCATGGGGGTTATAGTCAGCGTTCATCTTTTTTCCTGGATCGAATTATCGGCCCTTACGTTTTTCCATCTTTTCCTGCTCTTCCTTACAAGCAATACACAAGGGCGCCACGGGCCGAGCTTTGAGCCGTTCAATATTAATTTCCTCACCACACTCAGCACAGATACCGTAAGTGCCTGCATCAATTTGATCCAGGGCTTCATTTATTTTCTTGATCAAATGGACTTCGCGGCCACGAATCCTAAAAAGCAGATTGTGATCGGCATCAACACTGGCAGCATCGACATCATCGTAGAGATCATCCTTGTTGGTATGGATATCCCCATTTTTAAGCTGTTCTACCCGTTCCTCAACTTCCTTTTTCTTCTCCAGTAAATACTGGCGGAATTCTTTAAGCTGTGCAGCATCCATTTCAGGTCTCCATAACTTTTTAAATCGTCCTGTACTTGACAAGATCACATACTTATTCTGAGGCGGATCGCTCCCCGTCTCCAATAAGATATCACCTCTTCAAAAAACCTCAAAATTTAAATCGGGGGCGTATATACTATAAAGGTGCCGGGCAAAGCAACTAAAACCGTGCGACATTCGCAAAAGCCGTCCAGCAGATCAGGATAGCGCTTCCTTAATGGCTGACGTAATCTGTCTAACCTCATCCGCCCCGGTAACGAAAGGGGGCATAGTATAGCAGAGATTGGCAAAAGGCCGCAACCAGACACCGCGATCCACAACCATCTCCTGAACCCTCCTGACATCTACCGGATTCCTGGTTTCAACCACGCCGATAGCTCCTAAAACCCGGACATCCTTGACCGCCGGCAGCTCTCGACAGGGTTCAAGACCAGTTTTCAACAGACCCTCGATTTCAACAACTGATTCCCGCCAACAAGAGTTTTCAAGCAGGCCGATACTGGCCAGAGCTACGCTACAGGCCAACGGATTGGCCATAAAGGTCGGCCCATGCATCAACACACCCGGCCCTTTTTGCGAAATCACCTCGCTGACAAAGGCCTTGGTCAGAGTCGCAGCAAAACTCATATAGCCACCGGTCAAAGCCTTGCCAAGACAGAGAATGTCGGGCGTTATACCAGCATAATTACAAGCAAAGAGTTCCCCGGTGCGGCCAAAACCGGTAGCGATCTCATCGGCAATCAGGAGCAGGTCATACTCATCACACAACTCCCTTACCCGATTTAAGTATTGAGGATGATAAAAACGCATGCCGCCGGCCCCTTGGACGATCGGCTCCAAGATAATCGCTGCCAGCTCCCCATGTCGGGCCTTAACAAACTCTTTGATCTCATCTGTTTCGCTCTCGTCCCAAACCCCGTCGAAGGGAATTCGCGGAGCCTTGGCAAAAACCTGGGGCATCAGCAGATCACTGAAGAGATGGTGCATACCGCTTACCGGGTCACAGACCGACATCGCAGCAAAAGTATCACCATGATAACCCTGACGAATTGTCAAAAAGCGCTTTTTGGACGGCCGTCCCAAGGAAAACCAGTACTGAATCGCCATCTTGATCGCGACTTCAACGGCCACCGAGCCCGAATCACAAAAAAAGACCCGGGCAAGCCCCGGCGGCGTGATAGCCAGCAGTTTCTCGGCTAAAAGAACTGCCGGTTCATGGGTCAGACCACCAAACATAACATGCGCCATATCTTCAAGTTGGGCGCTCATCGCAACATTGAGAACGGGATGATTGTAACCGTGAATCACAGCCCACCACGATGACATCCCATCGATCAATTGGCGGCCGTCATGCAGGGTCAGCCGGACCCCTGAAGCCGATTTTACGGCATAGGGCAAAATCGGCGCCGGAGCCGCCGAATAGGGATGCCAGAGAACTTCAGCATCCCGTTTGATCAGGTCATCGTAATTATCAGAATTCAAAACAAACTCTTTTCAAACTTATCGTTTTTGACCGAGAGATTTTTTTCGGCCCAATTGACCCTCGGCATCGCGCTCACCGCCACGCAAAAGCTCCCTAACCTCAGAATCACCGGCTGCAAAAGCCTTTTTCAGAAAATCGTGCGCGGCCCAATAATCAACATCTGCACCGCAGGTAAAGAAATCGACCGCCGCATAGCCGTGCTCAGGCCAGGTGTGAATCGCCAGATGCGACTCGGCAATCACAACCACCCCACTGATCCCGTGCGGCTGAAAACGATGAAAGACCGACTCGACAATAGTCGCCCCGGAAACCCGGACCGCCTCCTTCATAAACTTCTCGATCTGTTCAAGATCATCAAGAACCTCTTCAGCGCAGGAAAAAAGTTCCACCAGCAGATGTCGACCCAAGACTTCCATTCTCTAAAACCTGTAAAAACATTAAAATTCAGTAGTGTCCGGTTTCAATCCTGCTCAAAGGGATATTTGGTTGTTTTTTGAAGCGTCTTGAAAAATTTTGTAGCATTTTCTTAGTGAAGCGAAGCCAAAAAATTGCGTCTGTTTGAGTGAGGCACGAGCGAGTTTAGCAATTTGGCGGAGCGAACTTAGAAAATCACAATTTTTTTCACAAAAAGCGGAAGAAAACAACCAAATATCCCGTAGTTTGTTACAAACAATACTTCAAACCGGATACCACTGATTAAAATTAATCAGATGGTAATTTTAAGAGGCCGTCAGCATTAATAAGTTTCAAGCAACAAGTCAACAAACTTTTTTCGCCTTGACTTTCACCTACAGTCAAGAGATAGAGTAGTCAAGCCACAAAGAATAGCGGCGAACTTTGCTTCGCCCTGCTTCGCAAGGGGACACAGCTCAGACCGGCTCGGGCTAACGCCCTGCCTTAGAGCAATGTCCCCGCAGTAAACTCTTTAACAAAGTGAATTTCAGCTAATATGTTCACAACCATAAGAAGCGCTTCCCTGGCGGGGATCAAAGCTCTGCCGGTCGAAGTTGAGGTCGATGTCTCGCGCGGCCTGCCCAACTTTGTCGTTGTCGGCCTTGCCGACAACGCTATAAAAGAGAGCAAGGAACGAATCCGCTCGGCCATTAAAAATTGCGGCTTCAAATTTCCGGCCCGCCGGATCACCGTCAACCTGGCCCCGGCCGATCTCCGCAAAGAGGGCACCGCGCTCGACCTGCCGGCCGCCTTAGGCATTATCGCCGGCGACCATCAGGAGCTGCAAAGAACCTCGATCTTTAACGATTATCTTTTCTGTGGCGAACTCTCGTTAAGCGGCCGCATAAAAACGATTCGCGGGGCTCTGCCGACCGCCCTGGCGGCCAGGGATTGCGGCTGCAAAGGTATTTTCCTACCCCGTGCCAATGCCGCCGAAGCCGCAGCTATTGCCGAAATCGAGATTATCGCGGTTGAAAGCCTGCTCGAAACCATAGATATAATCCTTGAAAAATGCCCCCGGCCAAGCCGTCCCGAAACCGTTTCGCAAAGCGAAAACCAAGCCGATAAACTTCTCGATTTTGCCGATGTCCGCGGTCAAACCCAAGCCAAAAGAGCCCTGGAGATCGCCGCCGCCGGTAACCATAATCTCATTTTCGTCGGGCCGCCCGGCAGCGGCAAAACCATGCTGGCCCAACGCCTGCCCTCAATCCTGCCGGAATTAACCTTTGAAGAAGCGCTCGAGACGACCATCATTCACAGCGTCGCTGGCCTGATTGCCCCGGGTCAGGGCCTTATTAAAAATCGTCCCTTTCGCCAGCCCCACCACACAATCTCCGATATCGCCCTGATCGGCGGCGGCAGTCAACCCCGTCCCGGCGAGGTCACCATGGCCCATAACGGCGTCCTTTTCCTCGATGAATTCCCCGAATTTCGCCGCTCCGCCCTTGAAGTTTTGCGCCAGCCCCTTGAAAGCCGGCAGATCACGATCGCCAGAGCCCAGGCCCAAGCCGTTTTCCCGACCGACTTCATTCTCATCGCCGCTATGAACCCCTGCCCCTGCGGCCATTATGGCGACCCTTTTCACGAATGTATCTGCAGCGCCACCCAGATTCAACGCTATCGCCACAAGATCTCAGGCCCCCTGCTCGACCGCATCGACCTCCATATCGAGGTTCCGGCGGTACCGACCACAGAGCTCTCATCAACCAGGGCAAAACTAAAACCGGAGAAAGTTCTAAAAAGATCCGCAACAGGGTCACAAACGCACAAAAAATCCAACACCAACGCCTCAAAAATCACTCGCGCCGCAATAACGCCGCCTTGAGCGATAAAGATCTAAAAAAATTCTGCCACCTTGATCAAGAATGCCGCAATCTCTTACAATCAGCCATGGACCGACTCGGTTTAAGTGCTCGGGCCTACAGCCGTATCTTAAAAGTCGCCCGCACCATCGCCGACCTTCAAGAGAGACCCGAAATCGCCAACGCCGACATCGCCGAAGCGATCCAGTTCCGGACCCTCGACCGCCGCCTGACATTTTAATGCACTCATATTAATGCACTCATAAAAAGTAAAATAATCCGCTATCCGAAGGAGCTTTTTTCATGAGCACTAACCTCTTCTCCCCTACAACCTTAGGCCAACTTAACCTTAAAAACCGTTTTGTCCGTTCCGCCACCTGGGATGGCATGGGTTTTAGCGACGGCTCTTTCAGTCCGGCCCAGGTCGAACTTTACCGCAATTTAAGCGCCGGCGGCTCAAGCCTTCTGACCACCGGCTATATTGCCGTCAATCCCCAGGGACGCCGTAACCCGGAGCAAAACCTGCTTTCCAACCGCAAACAGCAACAGTCACTCTCTAAAATCATCGAAGTCATCAAATGCCATGACACTTTTCTACAGGCCCAGCTCGTCCATTGCGGCGGTCTGGCCAGCTCTGACTTGAGCCGGCAACCATTGGTCGCCCCGAGCCCGGTTGAACACCCGCTTTTCGAAGAAATTCCGCAAGAGCTGACTGAAAACGAAATTGAGACGATCATCTTAAATTTCGGCGAAACCGCAGCCCGAGCCCGGGAAGCAGGCTGCGATGGCGTCCAGATTCATGCCGCTCACGGCTACTTGATCAGCCAGTTTCTTTCGCCCTTTACCAATCAACGCACCGACGACTATGGCGGCAGCCGCGAAAACCGGACCCGCATGCTTCTTGAAAGCTATAAAAAAATCAGAGAGTATGTCGGCAATGATTTTACAATTACGATCAAAATCAACGGCTCCGACTACCTTGAAAACGGACTTGAATGTCAAGAAAGCCTGACCGTAGCCCAGAAGTTGACCGAACTCGGCCTCGACGGAGTCGAAGTCAGCGGCGGCACGCAAGTCTCCACCCCCCTGACACCAATACCGAAAGCGATCAAAGCCGGAGAAAATGAAGTCCCCTTTGCCGCTGAAATTAACGCTTTTGCCGAAGCTTTACCGATCCCGGTAATCGCCGTCGGCGGCATCCGTTCCCTGGAAACAGCAGAAAAATTACTCAGCAAAGGGGTCTCTCTAATCTCCCTCTGCCGCCCCCTGATCCGTGAACCCGACCTCATCAACCAATGGCAGGCAGGCCGTGAGGAACCATCCACCTGCAATTCCTGCAATCGCTGCTTCATCCCGGCCTTCAAAGGCAAAGGCATCAAATGTCTACAGGAAAAATAGGCCATAATAAAGGTGCCAGCTTAGTTTATTCAACCGAGTTTGGCAAAATGTGTCCCGATTGTAATAAACCGACAGCGAAATGTATCTGCCAGAAAAAACAAGCGCTCCCGAAAAACGATGGCATTGTCAGGTTACTGAGGGAAACAAAGGGGCGAAAAGGAAAAGGCGTCACCTTGATAACCGGCTTGCCTCTGGATAATGAGGACCTGAAAAAACTTGCAAAATCTCTCAAACAAAAATGTGGGAGTGGTGGAAGTTTAAAAAATGGAGTCATTGAAATTCAGGGTGACCACAGGGATGTACTGGAAAAAGAATTGGACGGGCTGGGCTACAAAGTTAAGCGGGCCGGAGGATGACTTTAGACAATCGAAAGGAGAGTTCAATGGAAGGGGAAAAAGTCAGTGAGAGCATAGTGACCCTGTCACATGTCATGCAGCCGCAGGATGCCAACCCGGCCGGCAACATCCACGGCGGGGTTATCATGAAATTGATCGACAACGCTCCACCCAGAGAGCCCTGAAACGCCGCCGGAAACAGGAGGCAAACCGATAACGTCCCCTCTCTTTCTTCATGAATATTTTTAAATTTCATACTTTTGCCTGATTTACAACTCCACGATTTACTGTTAAGTTCATAAGCACGCTGTAAATTAACAATTTTCCACTGCATTGCTTATGGAGTATTCATGAAGAAGATATCAGGTTTAACAATAATTTTTCTCCTGACTATATGCCTATCCTGCGGCATCTCTCAGGCCATAACCTTGGGTGATAATATCACTATCTGGGATGGAATGGGGGTTGCCAATGAAGACAATGAAGCAGAACCCGGATGCGTTCAAAGCCAGAGCTGGGATCTGGAAGGTTTTTTTATGAATGGACATACTCTAACGATGGTCGGCGGTTATGACTTTGTCAATGGTGTCGACGGGGTTATGTCTGGTGATCTTTTTATTGATATTGACGGCGATGCTAAATATGGTTCTAACAACAATAATGGCGGTTACGGAAATTCTATCATTACTAATACTTTCGGTTATGATTACGTCCTGGATATTGATTTTGGAAACAAGACCTATGATGTTTTCAAACTAACGGCTGCCACTAATACGGAATCCATCTATTACAACATAAACCAGGAATCAAACCCTTGGAGATACCACAGCGATGGAATTGAAGTTGCGGGATACCAGAATATTTCTTTCGCTGACAGTTACTGGTCAAATTTGACGGGCGATGACGTGGCTGACTTAAGTAGTTGGAAATCCAACGACTCTCACTATGCTGCGGCGTTTGACTTAAGCTTTCTAGGTCATACTAGCTTTACTTCCCATTTCACGATGGAATGCGGCAATGACGATTTAATGGGCCGCGGCTTTGTAGCCCCTGAACCATCTACTATCCTTCTCATGTGCGCCGGTCTCTTTGGCCTTGTCGGA
>JAGHAQ010000067.1 GCA_021161425.1 Candidatus Tharpella sp.
CATCCTAGGATACCAGAGGGGACACTCTGGGTGATTTGCAGGAGTGTAACTGCCTGTAATCACATATAAAATGCGACATCGTGTCGCAACGAACGACCTGCATCAGCCGCCGCGCCGTGATGTTCAAACAAAAAACGGACGGCTATTCGCGGTTGGATGAATGCTTTTGTTCGGCGATTTATGCCGAGAAAGCTGTTATGGTGAAAGTTATTACAATTCAATTTTACTCCGACCCCAATTAGCCCCTAGAGTGAATTACGAAAAAAACTTTGTAACTAATTTTGTAACTAATATAGTTAATATGGCACCTATAGACGCAGAAATAATAGCTAGAATAAGATCATCTTTTCTTCGCGTAAGGAAATTCCCTTCGTTGCGTTTTCTTTTAATATGAATGATCGAATATTTATGAAATTCAGAATGAAACGACCAATATGCCCATAAGGCAGCGACAGAAAACATTGTGAGCATCATAAGCGTAGAATATGTATTTACTTTCTCGTCACCAATTGGGACATAAATAAATAAATCCAAGCCCAGCAAGAATACCTGGCCCGATTTTGCTATGAGTTAGCCAAGTTACTTTTCTCCTGCGTTCGTATAGAAATGAGCTTACTTCTTGAAAGATGCCCCGTTGTTTGTGGGAATCCTCACCCGTATATAGGTATACCTCAAATGGACGAAAATCTAATGAGACATAAGGGTTTCTTCCGACAATTTGAAGTTCATGTATTGTTTCATTCTTCAGTGCATCCATTTCTTCAAGATTTTCTAGCTCGTAACCCGAAACTTGCAATTCAACAGTCTCGCATCCTCTTTGGAAAATTTCGTAAAGGCTCGAAATATCGTCGCTAAACAACAATACAGGCTTTAGTCTGCTCGATAGTGTTTTATCTATTCTTTTCATTGCATATTGAGTTCCTTCACTCTAACATTTATATTATCAGGTCAATTTGCCCCGCCAAAAGTTATCAGTGAAATTTTCAATTGATTGACCTTGTTTTTGAGGCTCGGTTCTATCACTGAGATTTGCAAGTTTTACATTGTCATAATGTCTGTATTTTTACAATAAGTATTTATGTAGAGCATTATTTCAAAATCACTTTTCCTCAGGATGTCTCCGATTTTTATATCACGGCTGTATGGCTGATATGCAGGCAGGTGGGGTGGGTGATTTTATGCTGTTTCCAACAAGTAGCAAACGATGCAAAGGTAGTGGGAGATGGAAAAGTGAAGAAACTGAGTTAAGGTGAGAGTGGGGTGGCGGAACGTGATTTATTAAAGGGGGAGGCGGAGCAGGCCGCTGTGGTTGTTGACTTGTTGATCGAGTTTTCGGGACTGGGGGTAGATACCTTCGAGTTTTTGCCAGAATTTGGGGCCGTGGTTTTTGATTTCGGTATGGATCAGTTCATGAACCAGGACCAAATCCCGCAATTCATCCGGCAGGAGGGCGAGTTTGATATTGAGGCTGATGTTGTTTTTGGTCGAACAGCTGCCCCAGCGGGTCTTCTGGTTACGTATGGTCAGTCGGTTATAGCTGAAGTTATGTTCTTGGGCCAGTTCTTGGAGGCGGGTGGCAATTTTGGTTGCGGCCTCATTAATATCAAGATCCTTAACCTTTTCGGAAAACTTGTCGGCCTCATCCTGAACTTTTTTGAGGCGGATAAGTTGCTTTTCGATCCAGGTCTGTTTGCTTAAGACAAACTGCTGGGCCTCTTTGAGTGAAGCCTGTTTCGGGACCGCCACCCGAATACCACCGGCGGCTTTGACGCTGACATTGATTCTTTTAGCTCGGCTGCTGGAGACAAAGGTGATGGGGCCGAGATTGTCGATATTTATGACTGTCGGCAGTTTCGGTTGTTTTTTTACACTATGCAAAAGATAACTACTTTTCGTTGTTCAAATCAATCTCATGATCGCGGGCAGTGTCGCGGATGTGATCGACAAAGATTTCGGCAAAGGCGTGATTTTCGCCGAGGCCGTGGAGGACGGGAAGGACTTTAAAGCCCTCTTTGGCGATGACGTTTTGCCAGGAATCAGGTTTTTCGCCGGCCATATCATTGACTGCGTGGTCGCCGGCAACAATCATGAATGGCTTGAGGACGACTTTTTTGTTTTTGCTGTGATATCGAAGCATTGCGAGAACATCTTCAAGTTCTGGATAACCTTCGACGGCGCCGAAAAAGGTTTGGATGTCAGGGTAGAGACGTCCCATCATCTTTTGGGCTTCGCCATAGATGCCGGTCGACATATGGTCGTTGCCGTGGGCCATATAGACCAGGGCGGCCTGCTCTTTTCGGGCCAAGGCAACATCATCTTCCAGGGTCTTTAAAGCTTTTTCCATATCTTCATGGTAGTCGTAGTGGTCGCCCCAGCCACCCAGGGCCGGTCTGCCGACCACAATCTTGTCAAACGGCATCCATCTTTTTTTAATCGTCTTGATCTGGTTGAAGGCCTCAATATATGAGACCAGGTCGATAAATTGCTCCATGGCGTAGATGTGGGTGGGCTGGACAATAATTGTGCGAAAACCTTCTTCCTGGAGCTCGCCAATTGTCGCGATAATGCCTTTGACATCGATGATTTCCGCCGGAATACCTTGTTGCAGCCATTGGTCGCGTCCAGTCTGCCTTTTTTTCCATATTTTGCGAATGATATTGGAGGTAAAGGTATGCTTTACCGGGATTTTTGGGAAAGCTTTTTCAATATGCTGTTGAATATTGATGATTGATTGCACCGCTGTTGGTACGGTGGTGCCGAAACTTGCCAGGACGATTGCAGTTTTTCCACTTTTCATCGCTTTTTTACCTTGTTAAAACGATTAATTTAACCTTAATGTTTGCTTTACAAGAGGGGCGCAATATATTACGGTGGCGGCTTTTGTCAAGAGCAAAATGTTTTTATCTTTAGGTCAGGTGTGAGAGTGAGAAGTTGACTAAATCGTGCGAAATAATCTCTTTTTGTGTTGCAGGAACCCACTCCGGGGCGGGGAAGACGACCCTGACTTTGGGCTTGCTGGCGGCCTTTAAAAAACGGGGCTATAAGGTTCAGCCTTTCAAATGCGGACCTGACTATCTCGATCCCGGTCACCATCAGGCGGCCTGTGGTGTGCTTTCTCGAAATCTTGATACCTGGATGATGGGTAAAGAGGCGGTTTTAGAATCTTTTTCGCGGGCGCTTGTCGGCCATGAGGTTGCCGTGGTCGAAGGGGTGATGGGACTTTTTGACGGGGCTTCGGCGACCACTTTATCCGGAAGTACGGCCGAGGTTGCACTGCTGCTTGAACTTCCGGTAATTTTAGTGGTTGATGCTCGTTCTATGGCTCGTTCGATTGCGGCTCTGGTCAAAGGTTTTGTTGATTTTGAACCGGGACTAAAGATTACCGGAGTTGTTGCCAATAATATTGGGTCGAAGCGTCATCGTGAAATCTTGGAACAGGCTCTGGCTGCGGCAGCATTGCCGCAGATGGTCGGAGCTTTGCCGCGTGGGGTGGTGCCATCTTTGGCGGAACGGCATTTAGGTTTAGTAACCGCCGACCAGGAACGGGATTCTGCGATCTATCAGCACCTTGGTGAAGTCGTTGAGGAGTATCTTGATCTCGATTTGCTGGTTCAAAAATGCCGCCTTAGTTTGCCGGAACATCAGCTTGAAAGCGAGAGGCAAGAGTTGTTAGTTCGGCCGGCATCGGGCCGGAAGGTGAGAGTGGGTATAGCAAAGGATCAGGCTTTTCATTTCTATTATGCCGATAACCTCGATTTTTTGCGCCGGGCCGGGATCGAATTGGTTGAATTCTCACCTCTTTTGGAATCGAGCCTGCCGGAAAACCTTCAAGGTCTTTACTTGGGGGGCGGTTATCCGGAACTCTTTGCCGAACAACTGAGTGCTAACTTTAAGATGCGTCAGGCGGTCGCCGATTTCGCCGAAAATGACGGAGCGATCTATGCTGAGTGCGGCGGCCTCATGTATTTAAGTGAAAAATTGGTTGATCAGGAAGGCAAAGAGTGGGCCATGTCCGGGATTTTGCCGCTTTCAACCAGAATGGAAAAACGGCGTCATCGTTTGGGTTATGTTGAGGTTGAGAGTACCATTGATGGTCTCTTTGGCAAAATCGGAACAGCCTGGCGCGGACATGAATTCCATTGGTCTTCACCTGATCTTGAACCGGTATTTCCACAAGCTCCGCTTCGTTACCGGCGTCCAGGCGAGACCGAATGGCAGGCGGCCGGTTACCGCCGAGACCGGGTTTTAGGAACCTATATTCATGCCCATTTCGGCAGTAATAGTGAAGTTGCTGCAAACTGGGCTGCTTTTTTGCAAAACTAAAATTCGTATTGACATTCAGGGCCTGTTATACTAGATAAACTTCGCTTCAAATATACTCATATAAATGTTCAGGTGCTCATTAGGAGATTGTCCTAAAGGAGCTTAATAGGGAACCTCGTGAAATTCGGGGACGGGCCCGCCGCTGTAACCGGGGACAAACACCATCATGTACCACTGGGATTTTTCAAATCCCGGGAAGGGATGGTTAGTCGGATGATCCGGAAGTCAGAAGACCTGCCTGAGCAAATAACGCCATAACTCGTGGACAGAGACAGGCGTTAATAGATCCTGTCGGATAGAAAAGGGAATCCCCGGGTCGAAACATTAGTTTCGATGCGGGGATTTTTTTGTTTTGGGGAGTTTGTTTTAATCTAACATCTACAAAATGGAGGAAGGAATGAGCGGTAACTGGTTGCGGGTGAGTTGTACGAAAAATTGGATCGTGTTGATGGTTGTAAGTATGGTAACTTTAACTTTTACGGTAAATCAACTAAAAGCGGCGACTACTATTGATGAGCTGGTGGTGACCGCGACCCGCATGGAGGAGAAAGGATTTGACGTCCCGACTCCGATTGAGGCGGTATCGTCTGAAACCTTGACCATCAACAGTCCGGCAACAGTGGCTCAGTCTCTGGCTGAACTGCCTGGTGTATCACTTTCCAGCGCCGGTTTCTGGAATACTATACCGGTGATCCGTGGTCTCGGCGGCAGTCGGGTTCTGGTTTTGATCGATGGTGATCGTGAAAACAATCTTTGGGCCGGGCGCTCACCGTTGACGCCTTTTATCGATGTCGGTAATGTCGAACGAATTGAAGTTATCAAGGGGCCGGCCTCGGTTCTTTACGGCACTGACGCTCTGGGCGGGGTGATCAATGTTATAACCAAAAGTCCCGATTTTGCTAAAGCCGAGAAGTGGACGTTTCTAAACAGCGTCGAAGGCCGTTACTCCTCGGTGGATGAGGGCTGGTTCGGGCGCTATGTCTTTAGTGGTGGTGGTTACGGTTCTGCTTGTGAGCTCGCGGTTGTGGCCCGGGATGCGGATGACTACGAGGATGGGGCTGGGGATGATGTCGAGAACAGTCAATTTGAAGGTCAGTCTTTAGATTTTAAGAGTCGTTATTTCATTAATGATGATCACGATCTGAGTATGACTATAAGAATCAGCGATATTGATGACATGGGGGTAACGAAAAAGCAGGGGGCCAGATATTCTCATTTCGACAAATTTGATACTGACACGTATAAGCTAGCTTACCATGGTCGTAATCTGGGTTGGCTCAAAGATCTTCAGATAAAAAGTTGGTACGTCGATCAGGAACGCAGCTATGAGGCTGATATTCCAAGCTTGGAGAAGCCGATCTACAAATTAAAGGGCAATGAGTTTGAAACCTCAGCCTTGGGAACTTCACTCCAGGGGCGGGTTGATTTTAGTCAAAATAACCGCCTGATTTTCGGTTGTGAATTTGTCGCCGAAGATGCCGACGGTGACGAATATATTACGGTCAAGAAAAACAATAAAGATATCAAGGTTAAAAATCTGACCTTTAAACCGATACCTGACTGTGATCGGGATCATTTCGGTATCTACGCCCAAGATGAAATCATTTTTGGAGAGCGATTGACGATGCTCGCCGGTCTCCGTTATGACTACTTTGTAGCCGATGCCGATGATGCGCCGTTTACGACCGATGTCTACGATCCCAGCGGCGAGAATATAATAAAATCAAAAACTACGATCAACCATTTTAAGCGAAAAAGTGATGATTCGGTTACGTTTAATCTTGGTCTTATCTATGCCTTGAATGAAAATATTCATTTGACCAGTAATCTCTCTTCCGGTTTCCGGGCTCCCGATATGTTTGAGCGTTATTCAACTAGAAGCAGCACTTTTATGATTATCGGAAACCCCAATCTCGACCCCGAATATTCCTACAATGCCGATCTCGGATTTAAACTTAATTATCGGCGTCTTCGAGGCTCTTGCAGTGGTTTTTATAGTCGGGTTGAAGATTATATTGAACTTGCCAATACGGGGCGTGATTTTGCCGGGATGGAGGCGCGTGAATATATCAATGTTGACGATGCCGAACTCTATGGTGCCGATGGCTCACTGGAGTTTGACCTGCTTAAAGAGTTAACTCTGTTTGGTAATATAGCTTATGTAGTCGGCCGGGATCGTAAGAGTCATGATCGCTTAAATACAATTCCGCCGCTCAATGGTATCTTGGGAGCCCGCTGGCACGCTCAACTGGCCAATGGGCTACACTACTGGTTTGAGTTCAGCGGCAA
>JAGHAQ010000097.1 GCA_021161425.1 Candidatus Tharpella sp.
CGCACATCGATCGGAGACGAAGAAGACCAAGAATGAAGATCTGAACCATGTGCTCCTTTGCCTTGCCGCTGTTGAGGTCAATGGCCTTCCATTGGAGGTTGATTCCTTCGGACAGTCTCAAGCCGGTATCGAGCATCAACCGAAGCATCACCCGGTTACGGCACCCACTGAAGTATCGCGGGTTCGGTCATGCTAGGAGTCTTCTTGTCCCGTTGCAGTCAGGACTTCCGGAATATTCCGTACCATGTTCCCCTTCACAACAGTCCGTAATTTACACATTTTACGGCCTGTATCACGCAGCATACAAAGCGTGAAGTACGAGGTCAGCAAAAAAGCGACCTTATTCACAAGAGGGACTCGATGGCTCTTGTTTTTTATGGTCGCAGAAAACTCCCGATTCGGGCCTATCTCGGACCACCCTTAAGATAGGCGAGAGGAATAACGGGGCTCTCAATCGATCAATGCCAAGAACAACCCCCAGTTTTGCATTCAGATGGTCATTCAGGGTAATATTAACAAATTAGGTTACTTGGCACTGCGTAATTTGGAGGAGAGGAATGAAGCGAGCACTGCTAGCGATTGGCTATGGGTTGATTCTTCTTGGCTTAATCGCTTGTACGCAACAAGATGGAATCTCACTTCATGGCGAGGTCAACCAGCCCGAGATCTCTCTGCCTGACGAGATCGAGCAAGCTGAGATTTCACTTCCCGACGGGGCGACAGCAAAACTCGGGGCAGGAGGGATTAAAGAGGTCGCATACTCCCCAAGGGGCGAGTATTTGGCTGTAGCAACGAGCATTGGAGTGGAGCTTCGACAGGGCGACACGTATGAATTGGTGCGTACTCTTGGTGCGTATGCGTCTATTGTCAATTCCGTTGCTTTCTCCCCCGATGGGGAGATGATCGCTTCAACGTCAAATGGCCACACGATCAATCTGTGGAGTGTGGAAACGGGCGACCTGATGCGCACTCTCACTGGCCATACATCCTTCATCGATTCCGTAGCGTTCTCTCCAGACGGAACAACCCTTGCATCGGGGTCAGGAGACAAGACGATCAAATTGTGGGATGTGGCGACGGGTGACCTGGTGCGCACTCTCACTGGCCATACATCTTCGGTTCGTTCCGTTGCCTTCTCTCCAGATGGAATAACCCTTGCGTCGGGGTCATGGGATGAGACGATCAAGCTCTGGGATGTGCCTACAGGAAGGCTCATGACCACTCTTCGTGGACATACGAGCTGGGTCCAATGCATCGCCTTCTCCCCTGATGGGAAAACCCTTGCGTCGGGATCATGGGACGAGACGATCAAGCTCTGGGACGTAGCGACAGCTAGCCCATCTGGCGAACTCATACGAACTCTCTCCGACCAGATGGGAGTGGTCTATTCCGTGGCGTTCTCTCCAGACGGAACAACTCTTGTATCGGCTGTAGGAGAAAGTGCGATCAAGCTCTGGGATGTGGAGACAGGTGAGCTAGATCGCGCCATCACTGCAAATGGGTTTATTGTCTCCGTAGCGTTCTCTCCAGACGGAACAACCCTCGCATCGGGGGCAGAGGAAGATGTAATTAAACTATGGGATGCGGAAACAGGTGAACTACAGCGCACTATTACGGGCTATACGTCTCAGATAACTTCCGTCGCCTTCTCTCCCGACGGAGCGATGCTGGCTTCAGGATCGGAAGACAAGACGATCAAGCTCTGGGATGTGGGGATTGGTGAATTGGTGCACACCCTTACTGGCCATACGTCTCGGATTACTTCCGTTGCCTTCTCTCCCGACGGAGCGATGCTGGCTTCAGGATCGGGAGACAAGACGATCAAACTGTGGGATGTGGCGACGGGTGACCTGGTGCGCACTCTCACTGGCCATAGAGAGGCAGTCCGCTCTGTTGCCTTCTCCCCCGATGGGATAACTCTCGCGTCAGGGTCCTCGTTCGATACGATCAAGCTGTGGGATGTGAAGACAGGTGAACTTCTGAACACACTCTCCGGCCATGGAGATGATGTCATTTGCGTTGCCTTCTCTCCCGACGGAGCGATGCTGGCTTCAGGATCGGGAGACAAGACGATCAAGCTGTGGGATGTGGAGACAGGTGAACTTCTGAACACACTCTCCGGCCATGGAGATGATGTCATTTGCGTTGCCTTCTCTCTCGACGGAGCGATGCTGGCTTCAGGATACGGAGCGATGCTGGCTTCAGGATCGGGAGACAAGACGATCAAGCTCTGGGACATGTCAACCGGCAGTTTCTTCCCAATGACCATCTTATCCGGCCATACAGACTGGATCAGTTCAGTCGCTTTCTCTCCAGACGGAATGATTCTTGCATCGGGGTCAGGAGACAAGACGATCAAACTGTGGGATGTGGCGACGGGTGACCTGGTGCGCACTCTCACTGGCCATACATCTTCGGTTCGTTCCGTTGCCTTCTCTCCGGATGGCATAACCCTAGCGTCTGGATCGATGGATGGGACGATACTTCTCTGGGATGTCTCAGACGAAGAATCAACATCATTGCCTAAGAGAGGAATCAGGCTAGTTCTTGAGGCACAGGGGGTGGAAGAGATGACCGTCAAGCAACGAGATGATACTCTCAACCGGGTCGTTGCCATCCTCCGCAACCGTGTCGATCAGTATGGAATGGCAAATGCGGAGATCAAGCGAATGGGAACCGACAGGGTCCTGGTAAATTTCCCCGGAACAAAGGATCCGACTCAAGTACGTATGCTGATTGGTCAGACGGCGATGCTCCAATTCCATAAGGTGATCGAGGAGGGGACAAGCTCCAACTCCGATTTGCTGCCCTCCTCCTCCGCACAAGAAGTTCTCTACAACCGCGACGGAATCCCCTATATCGTGGACACCGAGCCGTTACTAACTGGTGCCGCTCTGACCGATGCTCTGGTACGCACCTTCCAGTCGATGCAAAACACTGGCTCAGTGTACAACGGCATCAAGTCAAGGGAAGACAATCCTGATACCCCCCAGTCGATGGAAAACGCTGACTCGTTGTACATCGCTATGACGTTTAACCAAGAGGGTGCACAGCAATTCGTCGAGACACTTCGCAAGTTAAAGGGAGACAATCCTGATACCCCTCAGAACGAAGGGGATCTTCTGGCAGTCGTGTTGGATAACGTGATCTACAGTGCGTTGCGCATTACCCAGTCGATCAAGGATGCCGCGGCGAAGGGCTGGCGCAATGTTCAGAGCACAACGGCCATAAGTGGCAAGTTTACCAAGGAAGAGGCAACGCGCATCGCCATCGTCCTGCGCACCGGTGCACTACCGGTGGCGGTGAAGGTAGTCGAGGAGAAATGGAATTAACAACTACGTTGCTGGTAGCGAGGTAAGAAGCAAATGTCATAGTCGACACGTGTGGACTTATGGGGCGTCGCGTTCGTTTCTGGGACATACTCTCTCGACATGCCCGTGAGAACAAGCCAATTCGGCCTCCCCGCTTGAGGGCAACGAACGTAATACAGAGGCTCTCAGCCGATTTGACACCTAAGGTTCTAGCGCTTTAACGAGCAAACCAAGGCACACCGGTATAGCCATCAGTATGAGCATTGCGTTCGACGAGCCGCAGCCGCTTGATTTCACAAGACCCATCAGTTTAAGATCATCAGACAGCATCAGGCGAAGAAATGAGGCGGCAACGAATGACAAGTAAACAATGGAAATGGATCCTTCTAGTCCTTGGTATGTTGATGGTCTTGGGTCTCATTGACACGTGTTTCCGTTCTCACGAGCCCATGGACCTATCCCTACAATCAAGATCAGGTTGACTCCAACGCCGCGAGAGCCGCAGGACGGGCATACATGGAGGGGCAGAGAAAATGAACAACGCAGCAAGGCTTACGATTCTGGAGAGAAGAATCGTCAAGAAGCAGGCTGCTCTCATTTAGGCGACACGTCTTCGCAACGTCCGCCATCTTGTGTTGCTAATCTCAGCTACGCTAGAAGCGGTACTTTGGCAACAATGTCTGTTTTGCACCCGATTGACGAAAAATGTGGAATTGCCGAAGGCTTTATTAACGCTAGCTGTTGTCATATAATGTCGGTAGCAGGAAAAGGAGGATACGATGCGAGCTAACAAGTTCTCCCTGGTAATGGAAGCCAGTGATCAGCTGACATTAGGGCAACGACG